>NZ_ALNL01000039.1:0-182277 GCF_000293155.1 Mogibacterium sp. CM50
TTGTCCACCCTCTATCTTCTTTCAAAAAAGATAAAACCGCTATAGCCATTGAAATCTCAATGGCTATAGCGGTTTTGTAACACGTTTTTTGTCCTATAAGCCAAAAAAAGCGCTGCAGCTGTTGATATTTCAACAACTGCAGCGCTTATGGTTTTGTCTGCCGTCTATAAGGATTAATATCTTTCCGTTATCCTTCCGCTGTAGCAAGCCAATTGAAACGAGAAAGGCAAATATACAGCTATTTGTTAAGAATCTCGATGTAATGCGAGGTGCGCTTCTTGAACCTGCCGATGACTGCATTTTCACAACCTTTTTCTCCCAGCTGGTATTGCAGTCTCTCCAGCTCCGGCTCCTTGACAGCCAGCAGCAGCCCGCCGGAGGTCTGCGGGTCGTAGAGCATGTCGATCTGCTCCTGTTTGAGACCGACGCTGTAATCCATTACGTCCTCTGACAGGAAGGCCATGTTGTTGTGAGCTCCGGCCGGCAGGATTCCCTGTGCTGCGAATTCAAGTGCGCGACTCATGAGCGGGATTCTCTCGGTGAAAACTTCCAAAGTTACATCACCTGCCTTAGCCATTTCTGCGCCGTGACCTAACAGACCAAATCCGGTGATATCCGTGCAGCCGTCAACCTTGACACCTGCCGTTGCCTCAAATGCGTATTTGTTGAGCTCAGCCATCGTCCTGCTTAGCTCATCGCTCTCTGATTTATTGAGAAAATCAACCTTATCGGCACTCGTAAGCACACCAGAGCCGATCTTCTTGGTGATCACGAGATAATCCCCCTCAGATGCACTGTTGCTGAGTATGTCGTCCGGATGAGCAAAACCTGTTACGCTGAGTCCGTACTTAGGCTCCTTGTCATTGATGCTGTGTCCACCGGTAGTCATCGCACCGGCTTCGTTTACCTTGTCGTTGCCACCTTCGAGGATAGCTTCAACTGCAGCGAGAGGAAGCTTCTCGGGGAAGGTGAGCAAATTCATAGCCAGCTTAGGGGTACCACCCATAGCGTAGATGTCGCTGAGCGAGTTGGCTGCAGCAATCTGACCGAACATATATGGGTCATCCACGATTGGTGGGAAGAAGTCGATGCTGTTGATGATCGCAACGTCATCGCTAACCTTGTATACACAGGCATCGTCACTGCTGTCAAAACCGACCAACACGCACTCGTCACGAATCTTTGGCAGCTTAGACAGTATATCGCTTAGGACTCCCGGCCCTATCTTGGCTCCTCAACCGCCTGCTGTGGTCATCTCTGTAAGCTTGACATCCTCGAGTGCCATCGGTATGGCACAGCAGGTTTTCTGTTCGTTTTCGCCCATTATCCTGATACCTCTTTCTATTGGTATTTCGAACCCTTCGTATCACCTCGGACGGAGGTGCTTTTATCATGACTCGCGGATTGTCAGGTAAGACAATCTCCTGCGAAGGGATATTATGCTGCTGTTTATTTTGTCTGAGCGAGAATCTTGACGGCTGCAACAGCGGTATCGATCTCCTCTTCAGTGTTGAAAGGGCCAATCGAGAATCTGACCGTACCCTCCGGGAAGGTTCCGAGAGACTTGTGCGCAAGCGGTGCGCAGTGCAGACCGACTCTCGTGCTGATTCCGTATTCATGCTCCAGGTTGAATGCGCAAATACCGTTGTCTTTATTAAGAAAGTCCACCGAGATTACGCTCACCCTGCCTTCGACTGTGGGCAGACCGGCGAGATAAATTCCTTCGACATCCTTTAGCCCATCGAGCATCCTGGCTGATAACGCTTTCTCGTGTTCGTGTACCTTTTCGAAATTCTCCTCCAGCCATCGGAGCGCTGCGTGCAGTCCGAATATTCCCGGCAGATTGAGAGTTCCGCTCTCGAACCTGTCCGGCAGCTCAGATGGCATATCTGCCATGTCTGAATGGCTGCCTGTACCGCCGGAAACCAGCGGAGTGATTTCATCCTTGATCTCAGGATTAATCAGCATAACTCCAACTCCCTGAGGTCCGAGCAGTGACTTGTGACCGGGAACAGTGAGTCCGTCGATATGACACTTCTGCATATCGATTGGAGTATTGCCGGCAGTCTGTGCTGCATCGACGATGAAGATGACGCCCTGTTCATGACATCGTTTGCCGACCTCCTCTATAGGAAGCAGTGTGCCGCTGACATTGGATGCGTGCAGCATTACGACAGCGCGTACGTCCGGAGTTATCATGGCTAACGCGTCTTCAAGCTCCAGCTCCCCCAGTTCGTTGCATGGCATGCAGTCGTATTCAATCACACCGTCCTGCTGCAGCTGATGGAGCGGCCTGTATACAGCGTTGTGCTCCATGTGTGTGGTGAGGAATTTGTCTCCCTTCCCGGCGAGCCCCTTCATCAAGAAGTTGAGGCTGTAGGTATTGCCCGGTGTAAATATTGCGTTGCGCGCGCCGTAACCGTTCATCAGCTTGTCAATGAGCTCTCTGGTCTCGAGCACAACCTCGGCGGCCGAATATGCCTTTTCGTATCCGCCGCGGTTGATATTGCTGCCGACCTTGGTCATATATTCATAAACTGCATCCGCAACCTCCTTAGGCTTAGGATATGAGGTCGCTCCGTTATCAAGATAAATCATCGAAAACCTCCTTGGTAATACGGTCCAAAATAATCTGATACGCTACTAAAAATCAATCATTATATTTCCATTTAATTATATCATAAATATTCAAATTTGAATAAGCCGGGGGCGATATTTACAGGGCACACACAGTGTAATTCGTTTGCTACGATAGGCTTCATTTATTGTATTTTACGTAAACTCAAGTGTTGAAGGCTGTAGACTTTGATGCTATAATAACGAAGTATGTAACTTGGGGGTGGATAGGTGCTGGTGTGCCTTACGGTCTTCAAAACCGATATGAGGAGCTGATACCTTCTCGGGTGGGTTCAATTCCCACGCACTCCCGCCATTTGAGTTTGCATGGGAGTGAATAAGTATGAAGAGAAATGAAGTTTTACGGCAGATTCCGAAGATAGATGAGGTGCTTAAGGAGCACCTCTTTTCTAATGCCTTTGAAATCAGTGGAAGAGATGTAGTTACTGCTATGGCAAGGCGGGTAATCGATGAGGTTCGCTCGGAAATTTTGTCGCTCAGTGAAGCTGCGCTGGAGGCGTACGATACAACTAGGCTCAGCGTCTCCCACATTGCAGGGGAGATTATGGATAGACTTGAAGAGGATGAGATCAACCATCTGCACGGAGTTATCAACGCGACCGGAACCATACTGCATACCAATCTGGGCAGAGCTCCGCTTTGTGATGATGCGGTGCGAAATGTTGAGATGGTATCTCGTGGCTACTCGAATCTTGAGTATGATGTGAAGCTCGGCAAGCGCGGCTCGCGTCATGATATTTTGCAGGAGCTAATGGTCGAGCTGACCGGTGCTGAAGACGTCATGATTGTCAATAACAACGCTTCAGCGACCATGCTTGTGCTGTCAGCGATGGCTGAGGGACATGAGGTAGTTGTATCGCGTGGTGAGTTGGTTGAAATAGGAGGAGCCTTTAGAATTCCGGACATTATGGTGCAGAGCGGCGCAACTCTGCACGAGGTTGGAACTACCAACAAGACCAAGCCGAGCGACTATGAGAAGGCGATTAACGAGAACACCGGCGCGCTTATGAAGGTGCACACCAGCAATTACAAGATTATGGGGTTCACTGAAGAGGTTGAACTCGATGAGCTGGTGGACATCGGTAAGGATCACGACCTGCCTGTCATCTTCGATATGGGTAACGGTCTGATGGTTAACCTGTCCGAGTATGGGCTGGATGAACCGAATGTTCCTGCATCTCTCGCGACCGGTATCGATGTGATATTGTTTAGCGGTGATAAGCTGCTGGGAGGCCCTCAGGCCGGAATTATCGCAGGCAAGCGCAGGTATATCGAGAAGATGAAGAAGCATCCGCTGGCTCGTGCATTGAGAGTAGATAAGATGACTTTTGCAGCGATGGAGGAAACACTCAAAAAGTACAGAGACACATCAGTTGCGATGAGAGATATTCCGGTGCTTCGTATGATCAGCACTCCTCGCGACATCCTGCTCGGCAGAGCCGATAAGCTGTCTGCCAAGATTCGCGAAGCTAATGACAGGCTAAATGTCAGGATTGTAGATGCCGAAGACCAGATCGGTGGCGGCTCTGCACCGATGGTATTTTTGCCGGGAGTGGCAGTGGCAGTGACTTCCGATGCTACGACGACTAAGGGAATCGAGAGGGCATTGCGCAAATATGAGATTCCTGTTATCGCCAGAATTCATGAGGATGAACTGCTGTTTTCGGTAAGAACTGTCGTAGACCGGGAGATGGATGATATAGCAGCTGCACTGAAGGAAGTAGAATAGATGAAGAATGTAATTATTGGGACGGCAGGTCATGTAGATCACGGCAAGACTCAGCTGATCAAGGCTTTATCGGGGATTGACACGGATAGGCTGTCGGAAGAGCAGAAGCGTGGAATAACTATTGAGCTTGGGTTCGCTCATATTCCGAATGACGATGGCTACAACATAGGGGTAATTGATGTACCCGGGCATGAGAAGTTCATCAAGAATATGTTAGCAGGTATTGGCGGCATCGATTTCGTACTGTTTGTAGTTGCGGCAGATGAGGGTATCATGCCTCAGACCAAGGAACACTTTGAGATTCTTCAAGCTCTAGGTATCGACGACGGAATTATTGCTATCACCAAGAAGGATATGGTAGACGACGAGTGGATGGAGATGCTGCTCGATGATGTAAAGGAGTATTTCAAGGGATCCTTTCTCGATGGCAAGCCAATGATTCCGGTATCTTCCAAGACCGGTGATAATCTGGATGTACTCAAGGCGGAGATAATCAAGAAGTGCGACAGAGAGTCGAAGAGACGCGAAGAGCCTGAGTTGTTCAGGCTACCTATAGATAGAGTATTCTCGATGCAGGGATTTGGAACTGTCGTGACAGGCACGCTTGTGGATGGAGTGCTCAGAGAAGGCGATGAGATGACCATCTACCCGGAGGTGCTTGCCGCCAAGGTTAGAGGAATTCAGACCTACGGTAAGGATACCGATGTGGCAGTAGCAGGGCAGAGGACTGCTGTCAATCTCAGCAATATCAAGAAGGCTGATATTGACAGGGGATCAGTGCTGGCGGCACCCGGGGCGGTGAGCGTCACCAACATGCTTGATACCCGGCTCAGCGTATTTAAGAGCAGCGACAGGCAGATCTTCAATAACAGCAGAGTCCACCTCTATACCGGCAGCAAGGAGGTTCTGGCCAAGGTTATAATCATGGATCGCGATGCAATAGCTAGCGGTGACACAGCGTTTGTTCAGCTGAGATTAGAAGAAGAGATTGCTGTTAGAAGGGGTGACAGGTTCATCGTTAGGTTTTATTCGCCGGTAATTACTATCGGAGGCGGCATAATCCTGGATGCAAGGCCTGAGAAGCATAAGCGAAACAGAGAAGATGTGTTGTCGGATTTCAGAGTTTTAGCATCCGGAGATATTTATAAGATTGTTCACCTCAAAGCGGGAAAATGGAAATACTATAAGCAGCAGGAGCTCGGCCGCGAGCTTGGGCTCACCGTGCAGGAAATGCGAAATATTATCGGAAGCCTTGAGGAACATAGTCGGATTATAGTGCTTGCGGATGGCTCGATTGTTAGCGACGAAAAATTCAAGGTGCTCGAGGGAACGGCCGCTCAGATAATCGAAGAGTATCACAGCCAGAATCCTATGGTAGATGGGATTCCTAAGAGAGAGCTTCTCAGCAGAATCAAAGAATACAGGCATATCGAGGATGATAAGCTCGGTCAAGCTATTATCGTTAAGCTTCTTGAATCAGGTATGCTTGAGGATAAGGGCAAGGCTATCTCGCTTGCGGGCTTCCAGGTTGAGTTCTCCGCCGGTCAGCTGGCGTTGATGGATAGAATTGCTCAGATGTATGCGGATGCGGGATGTGAAGTCATCAAGAACGAAGATATATACGAGCTTGCCGGTGATAAGAGTATCGCGGCTGCGATTCAGGGAGAACTGGTAGAGCGGGGAATGATTATTAAGCTCGATGCCGGCCATTTCATAAACAGAGCCGCATGGGATGATATAGTGGCTGCCGCTCGGGAATTGTACGATGAGAAGCCCGATGGCTTTACGCTGGCCGAATATCGCGATAAGCTTGGAATCTCAAGAAAATTCGCAACTGTATTGCTATCCGGACTTGACAAGCTCGGTATTACGATGTTTAATGGAAGCGGTCGCAAGATTATAAAATAGAACGAAAGGACAATTACCATGAAGAAAAAGACACTACTTATTATAAGTATGCTTGTGCTCGTGATGTTTGCGCTTACTGCCTGTGGCGGGAAGAAGCCGTCTGATGTTGTAGAGGATAATCTCAAGCAGGTTAAGACTGAGAATGCTTCTTCAAGCGTAACTAAGCTGTTCAACGATAGCTCTTTAGAGCAGAAGTACGGTAAGGATTACGAAAAGTTCATCAAGAAGGTTCAGGACTTTGACTTCAAGATTAAGGGCGAAAAGGTCGATGGCAAGAAGGCAACTGTTGATGTTGAAATTAAGACTTACGACTTCGGAAATGCTTATAAGGAGACTTACAATCAGGTAGTTTCAGATGCTAAGGGCGGTAAGATCAACTCTTCGACTAACATCAAGGATTATGTA
Organism: Mogibacterium sp. CM50; assembly: GCF_000293155.1. NCBI lineage: Bacteria > Bacillati > Bacillota > Clostridia > Peptostreptococcales > Anaerovoracaceae > Mogibacterium > Mogibacterium sp. CM50. The sequence goes on from NZ_ALNL01000039.1 coordinate 6,680, forward strand.
TATAACCTGATGTTCCAGAAGCTGAACGGTGTTAAGGACAAAGCCTACACTAAGACAGTTAAAATCAACTGCACAAAGGATGACAAGGGTAACTGGAAGACTGATATCAACAGCAATGTTGACTTCCTGGATGCAATGATGGGTGGAATGTTCACAGCTATTAAGAGCGTAACATCTCAGCCTGCTCAGTAGTCTGTCGGTTGACGTGATTAAGATTCAACCTGAATAGCAAAGACAATAAAGCGCGGAGCATGTGCCCCGCGCTTTCGTCATGTCTTATGCTGCTTTAATGTTATTTCATCAGCTTGCAGATTCTATCTCCAAATGCGATTGGATCCTCGATAGGCATTCCTTCTAAAATCAACGCCTGGTCATATAGCAGGTGAGCGTAATCGCTGACCTTGTCGTTGTCTCCGTCGGATACTGCCTGCTTGATAGCTTCGAAGAAAGGCATATCTCCGTTGAGCTCCAGCACCTTATCCGCTTCAACCTCGGACATTTCCTTGTTGCCGGACATCGCAGCCTGAGCTTTGAGAATTTTTTCCATCTCGATTGACACACCGTCAGCAGTTGCGAAGCAAACAGGGTGGTTCTTGAGCCTTGCGGACAGGATGACCGAAGATACCTTGTTTCCGAGCGCATCCTTGATTGCGGCAAGCACATCCTTCGCAGCTTCATTTTTCTCTTCCTGCGCTTTCTTCTCGTCATCGCTCTGTTCGAAGCCGAGATCCTTGTCGGAGATGTTCTTGAACTCTTTGCTATCGTATGCGCGCATCATCATCAATGCAAACTCGTCGATCTCATCGGTGCAATACAGAACTTCATAGCCCTTTTCAGTGAAGAGATCCATCTGTGGCATCATCTTGATTTTGCTTCTTGATTCGCCGGCTGCGTAGTAGATGTACTTTTGATCCTCCGGCATTCTGGATACGTAGTCCTTGAGAGTACTCATGGCTTCGGTCGTGCCGCTGTAGTAGAGCAGGAGATCCTTGATCTTACCCTTGTCAGCGCCGTAGTTGTCGTAAACTCCGTACTTGAGCTGAATGCCAAATTTATCAAAGAACTGCTCGTACTTTTCCGGCTCTCTGTCACGCATCTCGCCAAAGGCCTGGAGCAGCTTCTTCTCAAGTCTTTGTGCGATAGCCCTGAGCTGCCTATCCTGCTGCAACATCTCTCTGGAGATGTTGAGTGATAAATCCGGGGAGTCAACCAGTCCGCTGACAAAGCCGAAATAGCTTGGCAATAAATCCTCGCACTTATCCATTATCAGTACACCGCTGGAATACAGCTGCAGTCCACGCTTGAAATCCTTGCTGTAGAAGTTGAACGGCACATCGCTTGGTATGAACAGCAGTGCGTCGTATGAAATAACACCCTCGACGTTAGTGTGGATGACCTTTAGCGGATCACTCCAGGCCATGTAAGTTTTTTTGTAGAAATCGTTGTACTGCTCGTCAGTGATGTCGCTCTTCTTGGTCTTCCAGAGCGGAACCATGCTGTTGAGCTTGTCATCCTCTGTAAATGTCTCGTATTCGGGCTTGTAATCCTCGGCCGCCTTTTCTTCATCTGTTGCAGGCTTTTGACGCTGCTTAGTCACACTCATCATGATAGGGTAGCGAATATAGTCGGAGTACTGCTTGACGATGCTCCTGAGCCTGTACTCCTCGAGGAACTCGCTGTATTTGTCGTCGTCGGTGTCATCTCTGAGGTAGAGGATGATGTCCGTCCCGGCTTCGGCTCTTTCAGTCTCTTCGATAGTGAAGCCGTCGGCACCTTCGCTCTCCCAGACGTATGCCTGATCTGCACCAAATGCTCTGGAGACTACCTTGATGCGCTTTGCAACCATAAATGCGCTGTAAAATCCCACTCCGAATTGACCGATGATATCGGTATCCTCCATTGCCTCGGCATTTTCCGACTTGAACTTGAGGGAGCCGCTGCTTGCAATGATTCCGAGGTTGTTTTCTAATTCTTCCCGGGTCATACCGATTCCGTTATCGGAAACCGTTATAGTTCCGGCCTCCTTGTCCGGTGTGATCCTGATCTCAAAGTCGTCTCTCGAGAGTCCCGTGCGTCCCTCGACTGTTTCCTTGTAATAGCGCTTGTCTATTGCGTCGCTGGCATTGCTGATGATTTCTCTTAAGAATATCTCGCGGTTAGTGTAGATAGAGTTTATCATCAGGTCTAATAATCTCTGAGATTCTGCTTTAAATTGTATTTTCTCCATATTTATAACCTTCTTTCGCGAATTGTTGATTGAATTTTAGCACTCTGTCGTGCTGTCTGCTAATAATATACTACTAGTTGGGGTTCATTTCAAGGCTTACGGCAAATAGCCTCCCGGCGAGCAGGAGGCAGCAGATTGTGTGTACGTCCGCAGATTGCACAAAAGCGACGTGACTTGCTTAATATGTGCGTATGTTTAATAAATACTCTCGCTCCGCAGATTGCATAAAAGCTGCGTGACTTGCAGTGCTGATACAATACTCTCTTTCGGTGATCTGCCTTACCCTCTGAATGCAGAGGAACTGAATCAAATATAATTAGACAGCATACCGCCGAGAATGCTGAAACTGCCGAAGTTTCGCCGAAGGATTATTTGCCGCAGAACACAATCAAGTTGCACGCTGCAAATATAAAATTAGATTGTGCAAAATTAAAAATCACATAACATTCATATTTGAGTCATTGCTGCGAGTATAATTAGATTATCAAAGAGACATGATGAGCTTGAGCAGCTCGCGTATGTATAAGGTATATATATATAAGATAAATACGGAGGTATCGAGATGGCTGATAGGTATGATGTTGTAATTGTTGGTGGAGGTCCTGCCGGTCTAACCGCGGGCATCTATGCTGCCAGAGCAGGCAAGTCGACTGCTATCATTGAGCGCGGAATGATAGGTGGACAGATTACCTTTACGGATTCGATTGATAATTTCCCGGCAGCGCCCGGCATGAACGGCGCTGAGTATGCGATGAAGATTCAGGCGCAGGCTGAGTCATTTGGCGCAGAAATCATCATGGATGAAATAGTAGAAGTATCTGCACCTGAGTCTGAGGGCGAAGTCTTTAAGCTCAAGGGCAACAACGATGATTACGAAGCCGTTTCCGTTGTCCTCGCAACAGGTCTTGACAACAGGAAAATGGGAATTTCCGGTGAAGATGGTTTCATCAGTCGTGGAATCTCATTCTGCGCAGTATGCGACGGAGCATTCTTTAGAAATAAAGAGGTTGCTGTGTACGGTGGCGGTAACACGGCAGTTGAAGATGCAACCTTCCTAGCTAACATTTGCAGCAAGGTTACGATAATCCACAGAAGAGATAGATTTAGAGCAGAGCAGGCTGTTGTCAACGAGCTAAAAGCGCACGATAATGTTGAGTTTGTTATGAGCAGCAACGTAGTTGGGGTAAACGGAGATAACGCTCTTGAGACTATCACGGTTAAGAATAACGAGACGGGAGAGACCGGAGATATTGCCGTAAGCGCTCTGTTCGTAGCAATCGGCAAGATTCCTAACGGCAAGCCTTTTGCCGACCTTGTAGCAACTGACGATGCGGGCTACTATGATATCGACGAGACGTGTATAACACAGACTCCGGGACTGTTTGTAGCAGGAGACGGCAGAAGCAAGCAACTCAAGCAGCTGACAACAGCAGTAGCTGACGGTTCTGTCGCGGCAACTAAGGCTTGCCAGTATGTGGATAGACTGAATGGTCGAGAATATATCTAGGATTTACAGAAATTTGTAGTACAATGATAGGGCATGATTAACAAATAAGAAACGCTTATATAGGAGGAATGAAATGGCAGACAATATGCAGACACCGGAATCCTGCAGCCATGACTGTTCAAGCTGCGGGTCCAGCTGCTCATCCAGAGAAGCCGGGGCGCCTCAGCATGAGCAGCTCAATGAAAACAGCAGGGTTGAGAAGGTTATCGCGGTAGTGAGCGGCAAGGGCGGCGTTGGCAAATCAATGGTTACAGCGCTTTCGGCTGTTGCGGCTAACCGCAACGGATGCAAGGTTGGCGTTATGGACGCCGATATCACAGGACCGACGATTCCTAAGATGTTCGGCATTCACGACAAGGCTTACGGAAGCGAGATCGGCATCATACCTTGTGCGACTCCGTCCGAGGTTAAGCTTATGTCGCTGAATCTGCTCACCGAAAATGAGAGCGATCCTGTTGTATGGAGAGGTCCGGTTATCGCGGGTGCAGTCACTCAGTTTTGGACAGATGTAGCATGGGGAGACCTGGATGTAATGTTCATCGATATGCCTCCGGGTACAGGAGATGTGCCGCTGACAGTATTCCAGTCGCTTCCGGTTGACGGAATTATCGTCGTTACATCTCCTCAGGAGCTCGTGTCCATGATTGTTGAGAAGGCGGTCAAGATGGCCGAGATGATGAACGTGCCGATCCTTGGAATAGTTGAAAATATGAGCTACTTCGAGTGCCCGGACAATGGCAGGAAATACGAAATCTTCGGCAAGAGTCATGTCGACGAGATCGCAGCGGAGCATGGGCTAAAAGTGTTGGCCAAGCTGCCAATTGATCCTGACCTCGCTACGCTCAGCGATCAGGGAAGGATCGAGTTCGCAGACACATCGCTTCTCGACGAATCGATCATGCAGATTATGGACGGAATTGGCAGGTAGATCGCCATCCGCATATTTATCTTTAAAAAATAGCCTCGGTTGTACTATTTCGGTATGCCGAGGCTTTTTGTATGTCTGCGATATCTTGGAACGGATACGTCAGAGCACTTCATGGATAATTTCGCTATATGCAAAGCAAAAATGCAAAGAGAAAAGAAGAATAACTATTGACAACTATATTAGTATATTGTAATATTCAAATATATTAATATGCTAATATAGTGCATAGCGCAAGCCGCAAGCGCATATGATTGCACGACACAGGATTAATAAAATGAGAGGTTGAACATGAAATCACAGAGAGAATTAATAGAGGAAAAGGCAGAGATAGTTAAGGCTCTTTCGTCTCCCGCCAGACTGTGCATAGTCAAGACACTGATAGATCAGGGCGAGAAGACTGTTGGCGATATTACCGACTGTATGGATCTGTCTCAATCGGCAATTTCACAGCAGCTGGCTAAGCTCAAGAGCTTAGGGCTGGTTGAGGTAAGAAGAGAGGGCAATATGGCCTTCTACAGCTGCGTGCGAGATGATGTCAGGGTGTTTGTAGAGACTCTGTTCGAATTGGAGAGCTTATTGTAAACAGAATCATTTCAACTTGGATTTTACTTTAAATGGATATTCATATATGGAGGTAAACATGAAGGTTTTAGTTGTCGGAGCTGTTGCAGGTGGCGCGACAGCGCTGGCGAGACTCAGAAGGCTGGATGAAGACGCAGAGATTATAGTGTTTGAGAGAGGTGGATACATCTCTTATGCTAACTGCGGTTTGCCGTATTATATCGGCGAGCAGATTAAGAATAGAGAATCGCTTTTCGTATCCGACAAGGACACGATAGAGGCAAAGTATAGAGTTGAGATTCGGCTGAACAGTAATGTCGAGTCGATAGACAGAGAACGTAGAATGATAGAGGTCAAGAATCCGGAAACAGGTGAGGTGTATGAAGAAACATACGATAAGCTGTTGCTGTCGACCGGATCCTCACCGTTTGTGCCAAATCCGACCTGGCTGGATCAGACGAGAGTATTTAAGCTCTGGACTATTCCGGACACTGACAGTATCTACGAATTTGTCGTAAGTTATGCACCTAAGCGTGCAGTTATAGTCGGTGGCGGATTTATCGGATTGGAGATGGCGGAAAATCTTAGCGATCGGGGCGTTGAAGTTTCACTCTGTGATATGGCCGATCAGGTAATGCCGCCCATCGACAAGGATATGGCCAAGATAGTAGAGGTCAGACTGGCTGAACAGGGTGTTCATCTTCATCTGGGCAATGGTCTAAAGGACATCGAGAACGATGGCACAAGAGTCGTGCTTGCTGACGGAACTGCTATTGAGACTGATTTAGTTATTCTTTCGATAGGAGTAAAGCCGAACAGCCAGCTTGCCGAGGCTGCCGGACTTGAGTTAAATGCCAGGCGCGGAATCAAGGTGGACGAGTTCATGCGCACCTCCGATCCGAACATATACGCTGTTGGAGACGTTATCGGTGTGCAGGACTATATACTTGGTGGCGAGGTGATGATTCCACTTGCAGGCCCGGCCAATAAGCAGGGCAGGAATGTTGCGGAGAACATACTTGGTCTCGGGCAGAAAACTTACGATGGAACACTGGGGACTTCCGTTGCCAAGATATTTGACATGACTGTTGCCTCAACCGGAGCTAGCGAGAAGTCATTAAGTAGAGCGGGCAAGGTCTATGGCAAGGATTACCACGTTTCACTGGTCCATCCTATGAGCCACGCAGGCTATTACCCGGGTGCAACGCCGATGACTATCAAGCTTATCTTCGCTGACTGCGGAGATGTGCTCGGCGCGCAGATAGTCGGATATGATGGTGTGGATAAGAGAATTGATACTATTTCGACCCTGTTGCATTTCCATGGGAAGGTGGATGACCTCACCAATCTTGAGCTTGCCTACGCACCGCCGTACTCGTCGGCCAAGGACCCTGTGAATTTTGCAGGTTATGCGGCAGAGAACATACTTGTGGGATTTGCACACCCGATAAAATTCAGCGAGTGGGAGGCCGATAAGGACAAATACGTGCTGCTCGATGTGCGAGAGGAAATAGAAGTGTTGGCGAGTCCTGTCGATGGGGCGATTCATATCCCGCTGACAAAGCTTCGCGACAGGTTCGAGGAACTGGACAGGGATAAGTGCTATGTAGCTTTCTGCGCAGTCGGTCTTAGAGGATATATAGCCGAGAGAATTCTCCGTCAGAAGGGGTATGATGCATACTACCTTATCGGTGGACACAGAACCATGAAGACGCTGACGGCTGATATAAGTAAAATCAAGGCACATCAGGGGGCGGATGCTGCAAAGGTTGACACTTCACAGGAGAAGCTCGCTGTAAATTCCGTACGGGCCGAGAACAAAACTGTAGCGATCGATGCTTGTGGACTTAGCTGTCCGGGACCTATACTCAAGGTATCTGACGCGATGAAGGCACTTGAGACCGGAGATAAACTGGACGTTTCCGCCAGTGATCCCGGGTTTATCAGCGATATTGGAAGCTGGTGTCAGAATACAGGCAATACGCTACTGGAAACCTCGTCTGACGGCGGCAGTTATCATGCGGTGCTGCAGCGAGGTGTGAGCTGCGATGCCTCCGGAGTGTGCGAGGCCCCCGGTAGCAGCTGCGAGGAATCAGTAGATACATCGTGTACTCCCAAGGAGAAGACGATGATAGTTTTTGACGGAGATTTGGATAAAGCGATCGCTTCGTTTATAATCGCCACCGGAGCGGCCGCGATGGGCAACAAGGTGCACATGTTCTTTACCTTCTGGGGGTTAAGCGTCATAAGAAAGCATCAACCTCCGACAGTCAAGAAGAATTTCATATCCGGGATGTTTGCCAATATGCTGCCAAAGGGCTCGAGAAAGCTCAAGCTATCGCATATGAATATGGGCGGTATGGGAGCCAAGATGATACGCAACGTCATGAAATCCAAGGATATAGCGTCGCTTGAAGAGTTGATCCGGACTGCTATAGATATGGGGGTCGAGATGACGGCGTGTCAGATGTCTATGGATGTGATGGGGCTTACCAAGGACGAGCTGCTGGATGGTGTCAAGATTGGCGGCGTTGCTACGATGCTCAACAATTCAGATAAGTCCAATATGAACCTCTTTATATAGCAATATTTGCTGCAGTTAGGGGGTTAAGTGGAACTCCCTGAGAATTTATATAGCAATATTGCGAACAAAATTATAGTGCAGGTGATTGAGGAGAGGTAGGTAATAACTTGGTGGAAAGTAAGGAGTGATGCCTATAGCGGAAAATGAGTGAACGGAGCTGCAGACGAGCTTAAAGGCGCCTCTCTAGCAGCTCCTTGAGAAAAATGTGTACAATTTACAAGTTACAAGCACAAACTGCAAAACGTGCTGCAAATAAAAACTGATAAAGTATATTAAATCATAATAATTCAAAAGGATAATTTTAATTCCGAAAGGTCGTTAATTTAGCGGCCTTTTTTATTTTTCCAAGAAATCATTACCGCACTTTGTTTAATATATCGAGAATTTTGATTAATATATTGACATTAGACTGCGCGCGATTATAATTATACTGTTAGTTTACTAATACTAAATTTTTTACTTATTATAATGCGTGGCAGCAAACAGTCCTGTGTTGAGCGATATGCTGCTGAGGCGTGATATTATAGGGATTTCAGGTGAGGAGTTTTAATGGAAATCGGTGACAAGATTAAACAGCTGAGAATAGAGCGTGGACTCACACAGGAGGAGCTGGCTGACAGAGCCGAGCTTTCCAAAGGGTTCATATCGCAGGTTGAGAGAGATCTGACATCTCCCTCGATTGCGACGCTCGAGGACATCATAATATCTCTCGGAAGCGATCTCACAACCTTCTTCTCTGAAAAGGAGAAACCGCAGATTGTTTTTAACAGTGATGATTACTTCGTCAAGGAGGATGAACGCCACAAAAGCACGATAGAGTGGATAGTCCCGAATGCCCAGAAAAATAACATGGAACCCATCAGGGTTACCATTGGCGCCGGGGGTACGACAATTCCCGACAATCCTCATGAAGGTGAGGAATTCGGGTATGTAATCAAAGGGGCTATCGATATTCACATCGGCAGTGACAGTTATCACGTCAAGAAGGGTGAGACCTTCTATATCTATCCGGAGCAGGAGCATCATATCAGCTCGTGCAAAGGAGCAGAGATAATATGGGTTAGCTCGCCGCCCAGCTTTTAAGCGAGTTATATCGAGTTATATATGGGAACGTACCGGGAAGTTTGCGCCAATGACTATTTTGGAGGAAAGATTTGAACGAGTTAATCAGACTGGACAACATCAGCAAGAGCTTTGAAGGGCACGAGGTCTTATCAGACATTACGCTTTCGATCAAGGAAAACGAGTTTGTGACTCTGCTCGGACCATCGGGATGTGGCAAGACTACAACTCTTCGTATCATCGGTGGATTTGAAACGCCGGACACGGGAAGGGTGATTTTTGAAGGCAGGGACATCACCAATGTTCCCCCCAACCAGCGTCATGTCAACACTGTGTTTCAAAACTATGCTCTGTTCCCTCATATGACGGTACAGGAGAATATAGCTTTCGGACTTCGCGTAAGCGGCAAGTCCGAGCAATACATCAAGGACAAGATTGCTTATGGACTTAAGCTGGTTAACCTGGATGGGTATGGCAAAAGAACCATAGACAAGATGTCAGGCGGACAGCAGCAGCGAGTAGCGATGGCTCGAGCTATCGTGAATGAGCCTAGGGTGCTGCTGCTGGATGAACCGCTCGGAGCTCTAGATCTCAAGCTAAGGCAGGAGATGCAGTACGAGCTGGTGCGGCTCAAGAAGGAGCTTGGCATTACATTTATATACGTGACCCACGATCAGGAGGAAGCCCTCACGATGTCGGATAATGTCATAGTCATGAACAACGGTCTTATTCAACAGATGGGAACTCCCGAGGAGATCTATAACGAGCCGGAGAATGCGTTTGTAGCGGACTTTATCGGGGATAGCAATATCATCGATGCGAGAATGGTCGATGACAAGCTGGTTATGATTGACGGTCATATGTTTGAATGCATAGATGGCAATTGGAACGGCTTCTACGTGGGGCAGCCTGTTGATGCTGTAATCAGACCGGAGGACATCGAGATTCGCGAATACGATGAGGGAATCATGAACGGCACGATTGTCAGCAAACTGTTCATCGGAGTGCACTATGAGATGCTGGTGCAGAGTGAGAACGGCAAGGTTGAGTGGCTGCTTCAGAACTATGATTCACATGAGGTTGGGGAGATGATAGGCATGTATGTAAGACCCGAAAATATCCAGATTATGCATAAGCCGACATCTGAAGCTGAGGAGGCACAGGAACTTGATATCTAAGAAGAGCTATACAGCACCTTTTGCCATCTGGGTTATCGCAGGCACGGTAATTCCGATTTTGACCATAGCATACTATGGCATCACCAACAGAAATGGTGCATTTACATTAGAAAATATAACGGCGATGTTCAATCCGCAGCATCTGGAGGCTCTCGGATTATCACTGCTCTTATCGCTAGTGAGCACGATTGTGTGCCTCATACTGGCTTTTCCTATGGCGCTCATCCTGCGCGGGAGCAGGTTCGGTAAGCAGGGCTTTATGATTTTCGTGTTCATCCTGCCGATGTGGATGAACTTCCTGCTCAGAACGATGGCCTGGCAGGTGTTGCTCGAGAGACAGGGTGTAATCAACTCACTGCTCGCATCGATCGGCCTTCCCAGGCAGGAGATGATGGGCACTCCGGGGGCGGTAGTGCTCGGCATGGTATATGACTTCCTGCCGTTCATGGTGCTTCCTATATACAATGTCGTGTCCAAGATAGATAACCGTCTTATCGAAGCGGCATACGACCTCGGGGCCGGTAAATTCTATGTATTCAGAAAGATTATCTTCCCTCTCAGTATTCCGGGAATCGCAAGCGGTGTGACGATGGTGTTTATCCCGGCCCTCACTACATTTGTTATCTCTAACATGCTGGGTGGAGGTAAGGTCAACCTGATAGGCAACATCATCGAGCAGGAATTCACAGTTAATTCCAACTGGTATCTCGGATCTGGGCTGTCGCTCATAATGATGGTATTTATCATCGTAAGCATGCTTGCAGTTCAGAAGTTTAGCGACGAAGAGGGGGGCAACATGATATGAAGAAGTTTTGTGGCAACATGTATTTGGTAATCATAATGCTGTTCCTGTATCTCCCCATCCTGACGCTGATTCTGCTCTCGTTCAATGAGAGCAAATCGATGGCGGTATTCACGAGGTTCTCGCTCAAGTGGTACAAGGAGATGTTTCACAGCCGCCTAATTCTGGGAGCTATTGTAAATACCTTTTCAATAGCCATACTTGCAGCGATGATAGCTACTGTGATCGGCACCTTGGCTGTAATCGGCATAGAGTCCATAAGGCGTAGGACGGAGAATGTACTGCTGGCAGTTAACAACATTCCGATGCTCAACGCAGATATTGTAACCGGCATATCGCTGATGCTGTCCTTCCTTCTCTTTGGAATATCGCTGGGGTATATGACGATACTGTTCTCTCATGTAACATTCTGCATTCCTTATGTAATCCTGTCCGTGAGACCGAGGATGAACAAGAAGACGGACACACTTTTTGAAGCGGCGCTCGACCTGGGGGCTTCCAGAGGGTATGCGTTTAGAAAGGTTGTACTTCCCGAACTGATGCCGGGAATATTGTCAGGCTCGCTGTTGTCATTTACAATGTCGGTCGATGATTTTGTGGTTACGCATTTCACCAGAGGTGCGGGTATTAACACCATCTCGACACTCATCTACAGTGAGGTCAAGATTGGGATCAGACCATCACTGTATGCGCTGTCTACGATTATTTTCGTTATCGCCTTGGTTGCGCTGCTGATAGTCAACTTCAACAGAGATAAGGAGCCAAAGAGGGCATGAAGAAGAAATTAATACTGGGTTCGGTGCTCGTGCTGCTGATGGCTATTCTGACGGGATGCCGCAGCGGCGAGAATGGAGAAGTGTATGTATATAGCTACGGAGATTATTATGACCCTGAGATTATCGCTGATTTTGAAGCGGACACCGGCATAAGGGTCATTCAGGACACCTATGATACGGCGGAGGAGATGTATCCTGTCATCAAGAACGGGTCGGCAGACTACGACGTTGTATGTACATCCGATTATATGGTTGGCAGGATGATGGACGAAGGACTGCTGCTCAAGCTGGACAAGAGGAACATCAGGAATCTCAAGAATATGGATTCTAAATACATGAAAATGGCGGAGGCATTTGATCCGGGCAACCGGTATTCGGTGCCGCACGTTGTGGGTGTGCAGGGAATACTGTATAACAAAAAAAAGACCGGCGGAAAAAAGATCGACTCCTGGAATGCTCTCTGGGATTCTACATACGCCAATAATATAGTCATGCAGGACAGCGTTCGCGATGCGTTTGCAATCTCGCTGATGCGACTTGGATATTCACCTAATTCAACCAATCCTAAGGAGATAGAAGCGGCCAAGAATGCGCTTAAGGAGCAGAAGCCGCTCGTATACAAATACGCAAATGACTCGGCTCGTGACCTGCTGGCTGACGGCTCGGCGACAATTGGAGTAGTGTGGAACGGCGAGTATCAGTATACGCACGACCTCAACAAGGACGTGGAGTTCGTAGTCCCCAAGGAAGGGGCAGAGTTCTTTATCGATTCGTGGATCATTCCTAAGACTTCCAAGAACAAGAAGAATGCCGAGAAATTCATCAACTACATGTGCAGAGCCAGCGTAGCGAAGAGAAACTTTGACTATCTATATTACACCATGCCTAACGCGGCAGCAATCAGGAAGATTCCTTCAAAATACGTGTCGAATCCTGCCATGTTCCCAACCCGGGACAGTATTGACAGATGTACGCTTCTGACCAAGCTTGACCCGGAAACGACCAAGCTATATAGTGACAGCTGGAAGGAAGTTAAATCGAGCAAGAACTAGGTGCCACGGAGGCGGTTATGAACGATAGACAGATTAAGGCTTTTCTTGAAGCAGCCAGGCTTCTCAATTTTACCAAGGCGGCGGAAAAGCTATATGTTCCTCAATCTCAGGTATCCAGAGCGATTGCAGCGCTTGAGAAGGAGCTGGGGACGGTGTTGTTTGAAAGGGAGAACTCCAGAAGCATAACACTGTCGCCTGCCGGGGAGAAATACTTCAGCCTGTTCAGCAGATTTGAGACGGAACTCGGCAGGACAAGGGAGTCGCTGCGCGAAGAAACTCATGAGCTGAGGCTGGGATACAATATAGGCTGGAATATTTCAGGCTTCCTGCCGGAGGTTGTTACGCGCTGCAGGCGGATCTACGATGATTTTTCGGTCAGGATAGAGTGCCTCAGCTTCGATAACCTGATGCAGAAATTGCAGTCAGGACAGCTGGATGCTGTTATCTCGCTGGAGGATTATATGAAGGCAACTTCCGACGTAGAGTACGAGGTGGTGACTGATGTAAATCGCACTATCGTTTATTCCGAGAGACTTTTCGGCGTCTTGGTAGACAGCCCCGAGGAGATGAAGGGTGTGACCATGTTCGTCGCAGAGGATTCGAGGCTGCGCGAGATTATATCATCAATCGGATTCAATCTGCGACCGTTCAACTTTATCCCCGACATAGAGGTGGTTCCCAACATCGAGACTATGTTTGCCAATGTCCAGAACGGCAGAGGCGTTATATTGGCTGACGATTGGGTGGATATATCCGGTGGCCCGGACATACACTCTGTGAGCATCGATGCCCGTTCAAATATCGCAATTGCGTGGCACGAGGGAGAACCGCCTAGAGAGGTGAAGCTGTTTGCGGATGAGCTTAGAAAGTATTTCGCAGACGATACGTTGCCGGCAGTCGAGAAATAACAAAATTAGAAACAAAAATGGACATCCATGCAGAAACTGCATGAATGTCCATTCGTTTTTGGCAGGTTCTAATATAGTCCAATTGATGATATCGTATAGATACATCAATTGAAAGCATATGAGGCTTATATATAACATTAACAGGGGGGTAAAATGTCTAGAAGAGAACAGATGCTGTTCAAGAACACGGAGTTCATAGGATACTCTGATTTGAACAAAAAACCGGGCTTCCAGATGGGAATGCACCGTACTAAGGATGGCAGATATTATTTGTATACTGCATGCTTCCGTGATAACGGATTTAATATCGTCGATGTGACAGATCCGGCAAATCCGACAGCTAAGTGGGTAGAGGGCGACTGGATTGGTGAGGTTCACGATGGGCAGAGCCTTGCCAAGCTGCAGGTGGCAGACGGCAAGCTTCTCGCTTGCTATGGCGGCACGATGAGGGTGCTGCACGGTACTCACGATCAACCGTTCTGGGGCGGATTTAAGCTCTATGATATCGAGAGCGATCCACTTAACCCTAAGTTCCTCGGACAGTTCGAGTGTGAGGATGGTCCGGGAGTGCACAGAAGCTTCTATAACGGCGGCGACTACGCTTATATCATGGGCAGCAAGCGCAACTACACGGGATACATTCTGAGAATCGTTGATATTTCAGATCCGACTAACCCAACTGAGGTTGGCAGCTGGTGGGCTGATGGCCAGTATTTGGGCAACAAGAAGGCTTCCGATATTCCGGAGGTTGGTACAGAGCCGTTCATGAAGCTGCCTAACGGCCACGCAATCACAGTTAAGGACGACGTAGTATATGCAGCATTCCCTAACGTTGGATTCTGCATGATTGACGTACACGACAAGACCAGACCCAGACTTCTGGGCAATGTGCCTCTCAACCCGCCATTTGGTAACGGTCAGGCAGGCGCAGCTGTTCACACAGCAATGCCCTTAGGTGATAAGCCCTTTGCTGTAGTAACTACGGAGGGTGAGAGAACATGGTACTTTGACAACAACAGAGAAGAAGGCATGTTCCACAAGATCACCAGCCAGCCAATGAACATCATCGGTATGGTTGAGACTTCCGATAAGGAGAATCCGGCACTTATCTCGGTATTCCCTTATCCGGAGGTACCGGCGGAGTACAGGAAGTGCCACGGTGAGAACTTCAACATCATCGATGGCCAGAGAGTGGTGTTCGGTCCACACAACATGTTCGACCTATTCGGGCAGGACTGCCTGGAGCAGAGAGACGACAGAGTCTACAACTGTCACTTCCAGGCCGGACTTCGCATCTACGATGTGTCGGATCCGTTCATACCTAAGGAAATCGCTTACTTCATGCCACCGGATCCGGAAGGCACATGGTTCGATATCGAGGACGGGACCCTGTTCCCGGGACCACACGTTGGTCATGCTGAGGACTGTGTAGTAGATGACAGAGGCTATATCTATGTCGATACTTATCAGGACGGACTTTACATCGTTCGTTGCACAGTTTAATTATGAACAGCTTGGAAACGCACACATAGCACATAAATAATTAGCTTGCTAAAAAATGGCATCACCCGTACAATTACCGGATGGTGCCATTTTGCGTATTAACCGCGGACTCTTCGACTACGTACAATTTCTAGTTTAGAGGAAGGCCCTTGAATCGCTTCACGAAAAAAACATATTACACTCATGTTTTGATGTTGACACCGGGGGAGGTCGATAGTACACTATGTGTAGTGATTAGCACTCCGGATTGATGAGTGCTAACAAAATTCAGGTAAGGAGGAAATACAATGGAAATAGGTGAGAGAAAGCTTCAGATCCTCCAGGCAATTATCACAGACTACGTTAAGAACGCAGAGCCGGTCGGTTCTCGTTCGCTTGCTAAGAGATATGGATTAGGTGTCAGCCCGGCGACTATCAGAAATGAAATGGCTGACCTTGAAGAGCTCGGATATCTGACACACCCGCATACCTCGGCAGGGCGTGTGCCTTCTGATAAGGCATATAGACTATATGTAAATAGCCTTATGAGCAAGCACGATCTCTCGCCGGAGGAAAAGCAGATAATCAACGAGCGCATGCAAGTTAGCGTCGCAGAGTTCAACCAGACGTTACAGCACGCAGCAGAGCTGCTTTCAGATATAACGAAGCTTGCATCATTTGCGATGACGCCTTCGGCTAATTACGACACGCTCAAGTTCATCAGACTCGTGCCGGTTGATGAATACACAATCGTGTTGATGATTGTATCTGATGCCGGCAATGTCACGAACACCACACTCAAGGTGGATGTGTCATATACGCCGGAGTCGCTGGAGATACTCAGCAAATCGATGACATATAACTATAAGGGCAACACCATAGATGAGGCTCTCAAGAAATCAATCATTGCAGATTTCAATTCTGATCTCGAGGCTATGAGCCCTTTGGCAAACACGGTTATGCCAAACTTCATGAAGACGCTCGAAGATATGCTCAACGTCAATCTGTACATGGAGGGATTGACCAACATATTTAACATTCCCGAGTACAGCAGCATCGATAAGGCCAAGGCATTCATCGAGCTTGTCAGCAGGAAGGATGAATTTGCAAGAGATATGCTCGAGCGTGAGGATGGTGTAATCGTAACCATCGGTGATGAAAATATCGATTCATCGATGAAGGATTGCTCGCTGGTCACCGCGACATATCACGTGGATGGCAAGCTGATAGGCAAGATTGGAGTAATCGGACCAACCAGGATGAACTATAGCGAGGTTACTTCAATAATGGAATACCTTACGGAGAACCTCAGCAAATCGTTCTTGCTAAACGATGGAAAGGAACACAAGAATGACTGAAGAGAACAAGAAGGATAATATTAATGAGGCTGGTGATAAGACAGCTGATAAGCAGGTAGAAGCTGCGGAGAGCCGGAAAGAGAATTCTTCGAATGCTCAGCGAACAGGCTCAGATGCGAAGCCGGCAGATGCAGAAGTCAAGACCGAAGCCGAGGTAGATGGCAAGACAGAGCCTCTGGATGCTGACAAAGCTGATAACGAAGCGAAGGATGTGCCTGACAGCGAAGCCGAGGGCGATGGTACGTCTGATCAGACTCAGAGGTCGGAGAATGAAACCGATAAGCCTGAAGAGGATGGCGATTCCAGGTATCTGAGGCTTATGGCAGAGTTCCGGAACTACAAGAAGCGTGTCGCCAAGGAAAAGGCGGATATCCACGCGTATGCAAATGAAAAGCTCGTCGTTGAACTGCTGGGCGTGCTCGACAACTTCGAGAGAGCGTTGGCGAGTGATCCTGCGGCGGATGCAGAGGGATACGCTCAAGGCATGAGGCTTATTTTCGATCAGTTGCTAAGCGCTCTGAGCGAAGCGGGGCTCGAGGAGCTGCGAGCGCTCGGTGAGGAATTTGACCCTAAGATTCACAATGCGGTTATGACGGCCGACGATGAGGAATACGACAGCAACAAGGTGTGCAATGTGCTGCAGAAGGGCTATAGTCTTAACGGCAAGGTCATCAGACCGACAATGGTAACTGTTGCGAAATAGTGACAAAATCGCGGGGAACCGCGTTTGTATATAAATAATTTAGTAAATAATGGATTTCGGATACGAAAGGAAGGAAATAAACAATGAGTAAGGTTATTGGAATTGATTTGGGAACTACGAACAGCTGCGTGTCTGTTCTGGAAGGCGGAGAACCTGTTGTAATCGCTAATGCAGAGGGTGCAAGAACTACACCGTCCGTCGTAGCATTCACTAAGAATGGTGAGAGACTTGTCGGAGAGACGGCTAAGAGACAGGCAATCACAAACCCGGATAGAACGATTGCTTCTATCAAGAGACACATGGGAGAGAGCTATACTGTAGAGATTGATGGAAAGAGCTATACTCCACAGGACATCTCTGCTATGATTCTCGGTAAGCTCAAGTCTGACGCTGAGGCATATCTGGGGGAAAAGGTTTCAGAGGCTGTCATCACGGTTCCGGCATATTTCTCAGATGCTCAGAAGCAGGCTACTAAGGATGCCGGTAAGATTGCCGGTCTGGACGTTAAGAGAATTATCAACGAGCCAACTGCTGCATCGCTTGCTTATGGACTGGATAAGGCGGATGGAGCACAGAAGATTCTTGTCTACGACCTTGGCGGCGGTACATTCGATGTGTCTGTGCTAGAGCTTGGGGATGGAGTATTTGAGGTGCTTGCTACAAACGGTGATACACACCTTGGCGGTGATGATTTTGATAATGCCGTTCTGGACTTCCTGGCAGATTCGTTCAAGTCTGAGCACGGAGTTGACCTCAGAAAGGACAACATGGCTCTGCAGAGACTTAAGGAAGCTGCGGAGAAGGCCAAGAAGGAGCTGTCAAGTGCACAGAGCACTAAGATCAATCTGCCATTTATCACTGTAACTGATGAGGGTCCGCTCCATATGGACATGGATCTTACAAGAGCCAGATTTGATCAGCTCACAAGCGGACTGGTTGAGAGAAGTATCGAGCCTATGAAAAAGGCTATGGCAGATGCGGGTGTTACAAATTCAGACATCGCTAAGGTCATCCTAGTCGGCGGTTCGACACGTATTCCTGCAGTTCAGGCAGCTGTTCAGAAGGTAACAGGTAAGGAGCCGTTCAAGGGTATCAACCCGGATGAGTGCGTAGCAATCGGAGCTTCTATCCAGGCAGGCGTACTCACAGGTGAAGTCAATGACGTTCTGCTGCTTGATGTTACTCCACTGTCGCTGTCTATCGAGACGCTCGGTGGTGTTGCAACTAAGCTAATCGAGAGAAATACAACTATTCCAACCAAGAAGAGTCAGATATTCTCAACAGCAGCAGACAATCAGACAGCGGTGGATGTGCACGTAATGCAGGGAGAGAGAGAGATGGCAGCCGACAATATCACACTTGGTAGATTCCAGCTCACGGGCATTGCTCCTGCTCCTCGCGGAATCCCACAGATCGAGGTTACATTTGACATCGATGCTAACGGTATCGTCAATGTAAGCGCTAAGGATCTTGGTACGGGTAAGGAGCAGCAGATTACAATTACATCCTCAACAAAGCTTTCTGAGGACGAGATTAACGCTAAGATCAAGGAAGCTGAGCAATATGCCGAGGAGGATAAGAAGAGAAAGGAAGAGGTCGAGGTTAAGAACCAAGCTGAAGGAATTCTCTTCGAGACTGAAAAGCAGATGAACGAGCTCGGTGACAAGGTAACTGCTGACGAGAAGTCTAAGGTTGACGCAGCTAGAGAGGATCTCAAGAAGGCTGTAGAGGCTAACGACGTTGAAGACATTAAGGCTAAGAGCGAAGCGCTGACACAGGCGTTCTATCCGATTTCAAGCAGAATTTATCAGGAAGCACAAGCTCAGACAGGTGCTGCCGGTGATGGCGCAGATGCAGGTGCACAGGCTCAGTCAGGAGCACAGAGTGCAGGTCCTGGCGGAAACACTGTAGACGCTGATTATGAGGTTGTAGACGAAGATAAGTAGTGTCTGAATACTAACAGATGGTTACTGCCGGCACAGCGTGCCGGCAGTTCACTGATTATATAAATTATCGTTGGAAGGAAATGATATGGCTGATAAGAGAGATTATTACGAGGTGCTGGGCATCCGGAAAGGAGCTTCCGAAGCCGAGATAAAGAAGGCTTATCGCAAGATGGCTATGAAATACCATCCGGATAAGAATCCCGGCGACAAGGAAGCCGAAGAAAAATTCAAGGAAGCCAATGAGGCCTATGCTGTATTGTCGGATCCTGATAAGAAGAGCAAATATGATAGATTCGGTCATGCCGGAGTAGATCCTAATGCCGGCTTTGAAGGTGGCGGAGCCGGTTTTGGCGGTTTCGGCGGCTTTGAAGATATCTTCGATATGTTTGGCGGCGGCTTTGGTGGCTTCGGAGGACGCAGTGCAAGGCGAAACGGTCCTCGCAAGGGCAGTGACCTGCAGAAATCGATTACGATCGAATTTACTGAGGCGATATTTGGCTGTCGTAAGGAAATTAGACTCACTAAGGACGTTAAGTGCAAGAAGTGTAACGGAGAGGGAACGGCTCCGGGTACGGGCAAGCACACATGTGAGAAGTGCGGTGGAACCGGCCAGGTGTCACATGTATCGCAGACTCCGTTTGGAACATTCCAGAATGTGACGACTTGTGATGCGTGCGGTGGAACCGGTCAGGTTATCGATACACCGTGCCCGGACTGCCACGGCAAGGGTTCGGTGAGAAAGACCGTTACGCTCAAGATTGACATTCCGGCGGGTGTCGACAGCGACAGCATCATCCCGATTCGGGGCGAGGGTGAGCCGGGAGTTAACGGTGGCCCATTTGGCGACCTGTACATAGTAATAAATGTAAAGCCACACAAGGTATACAAGAGACGTGGCGACGACCTGTACCTGACAATGCCTATTACCTACGACCAGGCGGTGCTCGGCGACAAGGTCAAGGTGCCGGGGTTCAACGAGACGTATTCGTATACGCTTGCACCCGGAACACAGACCGGATCGAATTTTAGGCTCAAAGGCAAGGGTGTCAAAAATCCTAGAACCGGCAGATATGGAGACCTGTATGTCAAGGTGAATATTGAGGTTCCAACTAAGCTGAGCGCTAAGGAGAAGAAGGCAATCAAGAATATGGCTGAGGAGTTCACGCCGGATGCATATCCTCGTAAAAAGGAATTTGACAACCTGAAGCTGGGCAGCTAGTGAGTTGAGCTTGGGTAGAGGTAACGTTTAAGTTATAGGCCGAGATGTGTTGCTAAAAATAAGTCACAGGACAACAACAGCTGGTAAAAGTCGCTGTGAACGTTGAAATTTTCAATGGGTACAGCGGCTGTATCTTTTTTGAAGGAAGATATAGGGTGGATAAAATGTGAGCCGGAAGCATGCCGATATGCTCCCGGCTCATTAAGTTATTCATCAAATGTGTTTGATTAATAGACCGTCATTACTTGCGATTCAAACTGATTTGGCCGTAACGATATAAGGCTACCATGGCGTTGACAGCTTGTTCGGCAGTTGCATAAGCAGGGATACCATGATCTCTGAGCTTAAGTATGGCCTCCTGGCACTCGTTACCGCCTTGGCACTCCATGATAAACGGTTTGCCCAGGTGACGGTAGGTATCGTGTATGCGTATAACCACATCGGTAACTGCATCCACATCGGTAACTGCGGTAGGGCAGATAGACCCTATAATGCCGTGTACGTTAGGATCGCGTATTGCCTGTATGAAAGCTCCTTTGTACTGAATCGGTGAAGCGGTTCCGGAGATATCAACAGGGTTGAGTGGAGAACCGAACATAGGCATGTATGCACGAATTCGGTCAGAGAGACTAGGAGAAATTTCGTGCAACTCATGCATTGGCATCCCCCTGCGCTCGAAATGGTCACAGCTGAGCAGTCCCGAGCCTCCGCCATTGGTAATCATTACGATATTGTCCCCCTTTGCAGGTGGCTGCATGCCGAGAGCCATAGATATGTCGAGAAATTCTTCCCATGTTGTGGCACGAATTGCGCCTGCCTCTTTAAATACTTCGTCATAGAATTCGTCCGAAGTCCCGGCATTTTCGGATGCAGTATGTGCAAACGCCGCTTTTTCACCAATTTTTGAACCGCCGACCTTTATGGTGACTATCGGTTTATTAACACTGCGGCACGCTTCTATAAAGGCGTCCGGACTGTCCAGGCCTTCAATGTATACAGCGAGGCACCTTGTATCTTTATCTCGTCCGGCATACGCGATGAATTCACAGAAATCCACATCCGCCTTATTACCAAGGCCAACAAAGAAGCTCATGCCATAGTGATCTTTTTGAGATGACCCGAGGGCAGCCAGCAGATTGGCACCTGACTGCGATATCATAGCTACAGGTCCCTTGATAGGCAGGTACGGAATGAAACCACAGTTAAAATCAAGATACGGGCTTCCCATTCCCACCAGGTTCGGACCGATCAGCGGCAATTTGTTGTCACGGCAGTACTGTGTCAATTCATCCTGTAAAGCACCGCGGCCAATCTCCTTGAATGCGCTTGTAGCGATAACGACAATTTTGACCTTTTTGGCGACACAGTCCTCCAACACGGACTTTACGATGTGCGCCGGAACGGCAAGGAACGCCAAATCAACATCTTCGGGAATGTCTTTTACGGTCGGATAAGCTTTGAGACCGTTCACTTGATCGGCGCGCGGGTTAACGGGATAGATCTCACCTTTGTACCCCCATAGCTTCAGACCGTCTACAACCTTGTAGCCTACCTTTGTTGAATAGCGGCTGGCACCGACTACCGCGATAGATTTTGGATTTAATGCATACTGAAGATTATCTATTACATAATCGCGAGGATGTTTTACAATCATCTTATTTCACCTCCTCAGGATCTGTGGAGAAGCGGCATTTCGGAGAGCCGGTCTCCAAACGATTTTGAAGAAAGTCGTCCGTCATTACGCACTCCTCCCAGTACCCGTTTTCATCATCCAACCGTGCAACCCAGCGCCTGAACTGGCGTTTGGAATTAGCAACCTTTACTTCTTCAATCTCTGCGTATTTTTCGAGCTTTTCGCGAATTGCATCGACGTCATTGAGCTCAGTGAAGGCGCTTAGCAGGCAGTCATAAAATGAATCTCCAAATTGGAAGATATCGACAAATTCCGACTGTGCAGTGAATTCTTCAATCAGCTCTGCCTTTCTGTAGCTTGGAACGTTCTGAAACATGCGAACGAGGTACATCTGCATCGACAGTCCGAGCCTGCGGTAGTTGAAATATATCATAGGAAGCATAAACTTACGTTCATCTACACAGGTTATGATATCCTTCTTCATCTGGTCTCCGTCAAGTCCGGAAAGCTCTTCCAGTTTCTTGAAATTAAACATGTCTGCAATGGATGGAGTGGAGTTAAGGGCGTCAACAATTGCAAGATCCGTCTTGTCAATCTTATGCTGAACCTTAAGGAACTTCTTTCGCTGTTCTTCTCCGAATACGAATTTCCTGAATTGGTCAGACGGTACATCCCACTGATTAACCATCGATTCGCGTACATCAGCACGAATCGGGCAGAGATGGACGTACTCGACCTCAGGACGGTCCTTCCATGGAGCTATGACATCTGCCAGCAGGTTGTCGATCACGCGCATGTGATTGCCATTAAAGAAATCGAAATCGCCTTCCGTCATATATCCGGTGCATATGTCGTCCTTGTTCTGATACCACTTCGCAAACTCGCTCTTGATGGCCGGATCGGTTCCGTCTTTCAGCTTGACAACCCAGTAATAGAGACCCCAACCGTAAACACTTACATTCGGGTTCATGACGAACATAATCAGGTGCTCATCATACATTCTTTTCAGGCGCTTTTTAATATCTTCTTTTTTTGCACCTGTCTTCTCAGCAATGTAGTCAAGATTCCAAACATCAGGATAAATCTGATAGAACGATTTGACTACGTTGTAGGCAGCAACCTCTGTTGCATCCAGGCCAAAGGTTCCCGGCTCGAGGAAGCCGTACCCGCGCGGAGGAAAACAATTCCTGTGCATCCACGCTTGCTGTTGGTCAGTGCCAAGTATGTACTTTTTTTCACTCATGAATACCAACCTCCTAATCCTTTACAACTAATCAGTTACAACATACAACAAGGAGAAATATATAATCTCTTCCCTGTGTTACTATTTTATCATATAAGAAATAAAACTTAAATGGTCTAGTTATTTATATTTAAAATATGATTGTCGTCAGTAATTTTGACTGCCAATATTTAATTTTATTAATGAATTGAAATTCGCATAGTTTCGATGTGCTTTAATCCTTTGACAGTAAGGTGATCGAATTATTGTCAATTAGAAAAGACATCAAGCACTAATACTGATGTCTCTTGCTATGTTACGTTATTTACGCGGTTTATATACGCAGGTTATAAAATGAAAAGATGCATTTATACTACCTTTTAAGTGCGGTATCAAGGACATCTTTTATATGTTCCTTGCATTCATCATAGCTCTCGAATAGGTAAGCTTCATACAGCTTCTCGTTTCCGATGAACATTGAAGGAGTTGCGTAGTAATCATAGTTGGCAATAATTTCCGGGTGTGCGCCTTCTTCAATCCATTCAATTTCAACCTTGCCGTAGTCAGGATTCTCTGCGATTAGATCTGCGAGAGCTTTTTTGCCCTGAACACAGTATGGGCATCCTGCGAGTTCAAATGCTGTTATCTTCTTCATGGTATTCTCCTTTACTCCAGTACCAGCGATACAGGGCAGTGATCGCTTCCGTATACGTCGGTCAAGATCGCAGCTTCCTTGATCTTGGTTTCCAGTCTGTTAGAAACTATGAAGTAGTCGATGCGCCAGCCTGCGTTATTGGCTCTGGCGTTGAATCTGTATGACCACCAGGAATACACGCCGGGGGTATCAGGGTGAAGATGTCTATATGTATCGGTAAATCCTGCTCCCAGCAGCTCTGTCATCTTGCTGCGCTCTTCGTCGGAGAAGCCTGCATTACCGCGGTTCGACTTTGGATTCTTGAGGTCGATTTCCTCATGTGCAACATTGAGATCGCCGCAGTAAACGACGGGCTTGACCTTGTCAAGCTTAGACATATATGCTCTGAGGTCATCCTCGTATTCCATCCTGTAATCGATTCGCTTTAACTCATCCTGTGAATTAGGTACGTACGCGCAGATGAGATAGAAGTCGTCATACTCCAGCGTTATAACACGTCCTTCGTCGTTGTGCTTGCCCTCAATTCCGTATGCGACCCTGAGAGGCGCTTCCTTTGCAAAAATAGCAGTTCCTGAGTACCCCTTTTTATCCGCATAGCTGTAATATTCGTGGTATCCCTCAGGGTGAAAATCCGCCTGACCTTCCTGCATCTTGGTTTCCTGCAAACAGAAAAAGTCTGCATCCAGATCCTTGAACACATCCTCAAAGCCCTTCTTGAGCACGGCGCGGAAGCCGTTTACGTTCCATGATATAAATTTCATATTTGCCCTCCTATAGGATTCCTTTAATCTTAAAGCTCGTCATGACAGCATCCTTGTATTTGCCTATACCGCTAACTATAGCATATCCGGTACCCGGTGATGTATTTTTGATGTAAGAAACCCTATAATCTCTGCCCTGGCGAAGCTGCGTTCCGCTATCGTATACATTAATACCCGGGCGGGCTGCGAAGCCGAGGTATCTGGAACTATGATGCTTTAGTTGCACATTGCATTCGCTGATTGATTTCCTGTCGGTACCGACTGCCGCGAGGGAGTGATATGGACGATCAGGATTGATGTACATGAAGTTCAGATCAACGTTCTTGTCGATGCCGGGAACCCTGGCTTTGTCGGTGCTCTGCCACATCATGTATGCGCCGCGGTAGGTCGCGTGAGTATTGTATTGTGCCAGCCATATATTTGTGTTTTGCGATAATTCGTAACCGCCGGCGTAGTGCATCAGGAAATCATAGTTACCATATATCATCGTCTCGTGTCCGCGAGCCCAGCCTCTACGGCAAAATGCCATCGCATTTCGGTTGAGATCCGCGGTTCTGAGACCGCCTGACCTAATTGTGTTTTCAAGCCTTCCTCCGTTATACAGCTCGTAGTCCATGACGAGAGGTAAATCCACACGATATTTGTCTGCTAAATTTGCCAGATAGTCTGCCTCTGCAGCAGCTTCATCGCTGTTAAGGGCTTGCGAATAGATGTATAAGCCAATCATCAGACCTGCATCATCGGCACCTTTGATATTCTTTTCAAACTTGGCATCCTTGTGCAGATTGCCCTTGGATGCATCCCTGAATCCGGCTCGTATGTACACATAGTCGACACCGGATTTCTTGACCTTGCGCCAATCGATGTTGTCGCCCTGAGCATACGAAACATCTATTCCTGTGGATATAACGTATCCGTTAAATCTGGCATCGTGCTTAAAATTGCCGTATTCAATTGGTGCAGTGTGCAGCGCATGCAGCCGGACGAGCGTCAATATGGTTAATAGTCCAATTACAGATAAGACTGCCTTGAGTTTGTTTTGTTTGAGCTTTTGTGCGGCCTTGCGTTTGAACTTTCGGAGCTTGCGATTCCACCGTTTCTTGAGTCTGTTTTTTATATTTGCAGATGAAGACTTCGAGCGATTGTTTGATTTTCGATGCGTTCTGTTTGTTCTGCTTCGAGTTCCGTTTCTATTCATTATATGATTCCTCATTTGATTCCTCAAGATTATCGGAGCTCTCGGACGTCTCCGTTTTAACACGTTCCTTGATGCTGATTTCGCCATCTACCCCGATGTCGTTACCCAGTACGTGAGCAAATTTGATTGATGATTGACCGAATTTGTCGCGGATCTGATCCAGCGCCTTGGCGATGCTCTCGTCCTTTTCATTCTGATGGTTTTCCTCGGTTGATGCGCCAATTGTAAATATTGTCAGCTGTCCGGCATCCGGCGAATCTGTTAGATCGATAGCAGTTACGGTTAACAGCCTGATAGGTCTGTCGATGTACCTGAGCTCCTTGATTAGATCCAGTGCGGCTCTTCTAAATGCAGCCGGACTGCTGACGGGTTTAGGTAGTCGTTTCTGTCTCGATAATCGCTTAAATTCGGGGGTTGTGACTTCTACCCTGACCCCGCGAGCCCACTTGGAATGGCGTCTGAGCCTTGCGCTGACCATGTCGGTAAGCTCGGTGAGTGCGATGCCTATATCATCCGGCCCCTGCAGATTGCGGCGAAAAGTCATACCGTGACCTACGGATTTGATATCCTCTCGTCTGTCGTAGGCGCGAACAGGCTCATCGTCCAGGCCGTTGGCATATCTGTACAGGTTGTCGCCATGAACGCCAAAGATATTAGCCAGCAGCAGCCTGTCCGCATGAGCCAGATCTCCAACGGTGCGTATGCCCAGACCATCCAGCTTGGCTGCAGTGGCCCGCCCAACCATGAACATCTCCGAGACCGACATCGGCCACAGCAGCCTCTTGAAATTCTGACGCGAAATAACCGTAGTGGCATCCGGCTTCTTATAGTCGCTGCCCATCTTGGCAAATATCTTGTTGAAGGAGACACCGGCTGATAGCGTCAGCCCCAGCTCGCGCTTGACGCGCTCCCTGATGCTGTCCGCAATCAGCTTGGCGTCTCCCATAATCATTTCGCTCGCAGTGACGTCGAGCCACGACTCATCAACGCTAAATGGCTCGACCAGATCCGTATACTCCAGATAAATTGAGTTGAGTATGCGGCTGTATTCACGATATTTCTCATGATGAGGCGGGAGAGTGATAAGGTCAGGGCATTTGCGCCTTGCGGATTGTACAGTCTCGGCTGTGACAATACCGAACCTCTTGGCAGCTTCGTTCTTGGCGAGGATGATTCCGTGCCTGCTGCCGGGATCTCCTGCAACAGCGACCGGCTTGTCCTTTAGAGCCGGTCTGGAGAGCAGCTCGACAGACGCATAGAAGCTGTTCATGTCACAATGTAGTATTCTTCTATCCCGGCTCATGCTGACCTCCTTGTATAGATACATCTATTATAGACGATTAGCACCGCCGATGCGAACGGATGTTTCAAATATAACATTCATGCAAGAAAAATACGAGCTCATGGGAGCTCGCAAAGATTTGTAAATTTATGGCTTCTATGTATTCAAGGTGAGAGCTTAGTGGAATCCGATTCCGGCGATAAGTGTTCCGATTCTGAGTGCAAACAGGGCAAATGAAATCCACATAACAGGTGAGATCTCCCTGATCTTGCCGCCTATGACCTTGAGAATTACCCATGAAATCATTCCGAACATGATTCCGTTTGCAATGGAATATGTGAAAGGCATGAACGTGATAGCACAGAACGCAGAAGCGATATCCGCGATATCTGCGTCGAAGTTGATATTCTTGATTGAAGATACCATCAGCAGTCCCACGTACATGAGTGCCGGAGTTGTCGCAAAGCCGGGGATTGCCAGGAATACCGGAGAGAAGAACAGTGCGACTATAAACATTACGGCGGATGTTACAGCTGTGAGACCTGTTCTGCCACCGGCAGCTACACCGGCACTCGACTCAACGTAAGAGGTTACAGTCGAAGTTCCCACGAATGCACCGAATATTGTTCCGAATGCGTCAGCGAGCAGCGCACCCCTGGCGCGAGGAAGGTTTCCGTGCTCATCGAGGAGATTACCCTTAGAAGCTACTCCGATAAGAGTTCCTACAGTATCGAACAGGTCGACGAAGAGGAACGAGAATGTGATAACAAGGAAGTTAATCAGATTTTTGGAAATCCAACCGAAATCAAACTGTGCGAAATGCGGTGCTGACGGAAGGCTGAAAATCTTGCCGGGAATCAGCGAGAATGCGCCGGCAGCCGGATCCACATGATACCATCCTGTCTTCTCAGCGATGATTCCGAGGATCCATGTTATGATGATTCCCCAGAGCACCGCACCGGGAACGTTCTTGCGAACCATTGCGCAGATGCAGAGAAAGCCTACAATGGCGAGTACAAACTGCGGGGAACCAACCATTCCCAGGTCGACAAGAGTCGATTCACTTGCAATTACGATACCGGCACCCTTTAGTCCAACGAGAACGATGAACAGACCGATACCGGCAGTGATACCGTATTTCAGATTGGAAGGAACCTCATTGACGAGCTTCTCGCGGAAGCTTGTGAGTGAGAGAAGTACGAATACGATACCTTCTACCAGAACTGCAACAAGAGCAATCTTCCAAGGGTCGTTGATGCCTGCCTTAGCCATAGGTATACATACGGAATATGCGAAATATGCGTTGAGTCCCATTCCGGAAGCCAGAGCAACAGGGTAGTTAGCAAAGAAAGCCATGAACAGTGTAGCTACAGTAGCTGAAATTGCGGTAGCGGTGAATACTGCGCCGCCATCCATTCCTGCAGCTGACAGAATGTTAGGGTTTACCGCCAGTATGTATACCATCGATAGGAACGTGGTAATTCCGGCAATGACCTCGGTACTTGTGGTGGTACCGTGTTCTTTAAGTTTAAAAAACTTTTCCATAAGATAGCTCCTTCTCAAAAATTGTTAATTCTTGTAGTTGCCCGAACGGAGTTACGTATTTTCAGTTCGTGATGAAATAATTATAAGAGCCATAAAGACTGACTTCAACAAATCTTCACGTAAAATAGTGTTCAAAATAAGTTCAAGGTTATTAAAGTGCAAAATTCCCGAACTATATACCGTAGTTGCCATTCAAATGTTCAAGTCAACTTGCGGATTGTGCCATAATACCATTATTTGCAAACCTAAATACCCTAATTTCGCCGGAGTGATGCCCTCAAGATTGTTGTCATGATACTATGATTTATAAACGGACAAAAAGAGAATATAATAATAAAGTACAGTATAATACAGCGTGACATACAATGGTATCGGCATATCGGCATATCGGCATATCGGCATATCGGCATATCGGCGCATGTCGTTCGCATGGTGTCTGTACGTCGGACGATAACAAGTTGACAGCTTCAGCCGCATATTGAAGCTGTCAGCCATATGGTGGGGCTGTATGAACACATATATACACATATATAATCACATACAGGTATAACTATAAACTGTGATTAACTTATTCCTGTTTATAGACATTGCTGCGAACTAATTTAACAGGTGGAGATTCCGGCTATGAACAATAATAACGCAAATAACGCAATTTGTAATGAGATGAAGGTCCTGCTTACCGGCGGAGCCGGATACATAGGAAGTCACGTCGCTGTTGAACTGCTTAACGTCGGGCATGAAATAGTGATTGCTGATGATCTCAGCAATTCAAGTGAAACCGTTCTGCAGGGAATTCGGGAAATAACCGGAAAGGATTTCCCTTTTTACAATATAGATATATCGAGAAGAGAGCTGCTGGACACGGTGTTTGAGAGAGAGAATATCGATATCGTCATACATCTTGCGGGATACAAGGCTGTCAATGAAGCTATTAGGTCCCCGTTAAAATATTACAGAAACAATATCACAGCTACTGTTTCACTTATAGAGACTATGGATAAATTCGAAGTTCACAAGATTATTTTGAGCTCATCGGCAAATGTCTACGGTGATTCAGACACAGTTCCTGTAAATGAAGGCTGTGATACGGGTAAATGTACCAATCCTTACGGGCGCACCAAATGGATCCAGGAGGAGCTGCTAAAGGATGTATACACTTCCGATCCTCGCTGGCATGTCGTGATCCTGCGCTATTTCAACCCGGCGGGAGCACATCCGAGCGGTTTGATCGGAGAGATATATGGAGTTAATCCAAGCAATCTGATGCCCTCACTTGCACTGGCAGCGGACGGCAAGATCCGTTATTTTAAGGTGCTGGGAGACTGCTACGATACGCCGGACGGCACCTGCATCAGGGACTATATCCATATAACGGATTTGGCAAAAGGCCATGTGGCTTCGCTCAAGCGTACAAGCGGATCGCCTGACATCTCAATATATAATCTCGGTACCGGTACCGGATATAGCGTGCTAGAGGTGATAAGAGCCTTTGAGTCTGTTTGTGGACGTTCTATACCCTATAAGATAGAGAAAGCCAGAGCGGGTGATGTAGCGAAGATGTATGCCTGCTGCGATAAGGCTGCAAAGGAGCTGGGGTGGCAAACCGAGTATAATCTGCAGGCCATATGTGAGTCAGCTTGGAATTGGCAGCTCATAATGACTAATCAACAGAATTTATCGAGATAATCCTGTTATAATCATTTTTTTGTTGCTACATCATCGACAATCGAAGTGACAGTTGATATAACGCAAGATGACGATTTAAAGTATAGAATTAGATGAGTAGATGAAGAGATAATGAAAACGAGGAGATTTACCCGAAAATTTCATGCGCTAGTAATCACCCTTGCTATGGTAATAAGCCAGCTTGTGGCGGTAGTTCCGTCTATGGCTGCAGATGCGTTATTGCCGATAGCTCAGTACGTTACTAAGACCGGCAGCGTCAAGTGCGGAGCGGACGGGAACAGCGCTATCTACACCGGCAGTGTCAAGATGAACGTGCCGATGACTGAGGTAATGAAGTCACATGAAGCCGATATGGCTAACGCCGCAGCAAATGGTTGGTATCCACATGGGCATGAGGGGAAGAACAAGATTGCGTATATTGAGTATAACGTTACCTTTCCTGAGGCTGTAAATATCGGCAGCATAAAGGTGGCCAATACATCTTCCTTTATAAACGGCAATAAGATTTTAAAGACGGTTAATGGCAAAACGGTTAATTTTAAATTATATCTGAATGATGTTAACTGGCAGGGAATTTACAATGCGTACAACAGTGACAAGGCTAATCCTGACGCTTACACCGTGAACATTGAGATTCCGTATTCCTTCACAGCGAGCAGCAAGGCTGATGCCGCAAAGTTTGAAGGTGAGAACATCACAGGCAAAGGTGATTTTGCGTTCTATCCGAGTGGAACCGCTGCAACTTTTGGGTTTGGGCTTCGAACGTACAACTCAGATGTCGCTCAGCTTAAATTTGCAGAGAACCTTCAGGGATGTTTCTCACAGGATATGACGGTTATCGGCGATCTTGAGGGCGATATTCTGATCGGAAACGAGACGGAGCACGACAAGGTGTTCGAGAGCAAGAAGGACGCTGTTCATGACTTTACCGGCGCACTGAAGGTAAAGCCGATCAAGGAGCAGATGAAAAAGATCGAGCAGATGTACAACGATCCTAACGGTGAGAAGATCAAGCTGTCGGGAATGGATACGAGCTTCACTGCAAGTCTGGAGCTGCCGGATGGCATGACCTTCGGTACGACTGCACCTAAAGCAAAGCTCGAAGGAGCAAATGGAAAGTTTGAGATTACCGAGACAAAGCTTGAAGGCCGCAAGGTAACAGTGACCCTGAAGCTCAAGGATGCAGCAAATTTCAAGACCTACAAGGAGCTTGCAGATGCAATAAACTCGGTAGACGATACACTCAAGGTAACGGTGCCTGGAGCTAAGTTTACTGCAGCGGCAACGCCTGACACCAACTATACCGTAAACGGAACAGTGGGCGGCAGCTTCAAGGCTAAGGCTACACAGGTAGACAGCGGCAAGGAGATCAACTTCAATTTCAAGTGGAACGGTAAGCAGACAGCTGACGGAGCGGATGCGATCGCACCAAACGATTTGAGCAAGATCACCTTTACACTTAAGTACAATAAGCCAAATACACCTGTGAACCCAACAAATCCGACTAATCCGACAACACCGGGCAAGACAACTAAGGTTGTTAAGACGGTAAAGACAGGTGATACGACTAACCTCCTTTTCGATCTGTTGATGGCAGGCGGTTCAATCGCCGGTATTGCAGGGGCAGCTAGCTATAGGAGAAGAGAAAGTAGATAGTTATACCTTTAATCAGACTGTAATAATCGAGTAGGGGCTAACATGTAGACCCTCTCACACCGCTAAAAACGCCGATATTTTCGGCGTTTTTTCGGTGTTTTTAGTTATATGCACTTGCAATGGCATATTGCGTACTTTATAATATGTGGGTATCTTTGTGTGCAAACACATAGCTGCAATAAGTAATAGTCACATCGTGAAGTTGCCGCGGTGCCCTTAGGGTTGAAGGCTAGTGTTCACGGTGGAAGTAACAACCGGAGGTTAATTATGTCAGTAGTATCAATGAAACAGCTTTTAGAAGCAGGTGTTCATTTCGGACACCAGACTAGAAGATGGAACCCTAAGATGGCTCCATATATCTTCACAGAGAGAAACGGAATCTATATCATCGATCTTCAGCAGACGATTCAGAGAATTGATGATGCATACGATTTCATCAGAAAGGTAGCAGCAGATGGAGAGCCAATCCTATTTGTAGGTACCAAGAAGCAGGCTCAGGTTGCTATCAAGGACGAGGCTCTTCGTTCAGGAATGTTCTTCGTAAACGAGAGATGGCTCGGCGGTATGCTCACTAACTACAAGACTATCAGCAAGAGAATTGATAGATTAGCTGAGATTCGTGAGATGGAAGCTGACGGCACAATCGAGAAGTATGCCAAGAAGGAAGCTCTCAAGATCAGACAGGAAGCAGACAAGCTGGAAAAGTTCCTCGGTGGAATCAAGGATATGAAGGGTATGCCCGGAGCAATGTTCGTAGTGGATCCTAAAAAGGAAAAAATCGCTGTTAAGGAAGCAAGAACTCTTGGAATCCCTGTAGTAGGTATTGTAGATACAAACTGCGATCCTGACGATGTTGATTACATTATCCCTGCTAACGATGATGCTATCAGAGCTGTTAAGCTTATCACATCGGCAATGGCTGATGCTGTAATCGAGGCTAAGCAGGGCGAGAGCTTTGACGACAACGAAGCTGCGGCTGAGGCTGCAGAAGCTGAAACTGAAGCTGAAACTGAAACTGAGGCAGAGGCTTAATCGTCAGCATTTCACAGAGACTTTATTAAACGAATAATATAACAAGTAAATGCCGTCCGGACCGAGCTTAGAACCCGGCTCGGACGGTTATTTGGTAAGGAGGACACAATGGCTGTAACAGCTGCACTAGTCAAGGAACTTCGTGAACTTACAGGTTCCGGAATGATGGATTGCAAGAAGGCGTTAGTCGAGGCAGATGGAGACATCGATAAGGCGGTAGACTGGCTGCGCGAGAAGGGAATTATGAAGGCTCAGAAGAAGTCGGGCAGAATTGCTGCTGAGGGACTCGTAAGACTGGCTTTCGGAGAAGGCAATAAGGTTGCTGCAATCGCTGAGGTTAACTCCGAGACAGACTTCGTATCCAAGAACGAGGAGTTCGTAGAGTTTGTTGAAGCAGTTGCCGCTCAGGCTCTAGTCAAGGGTGACCTGGATATGGATGCTTTCATGGCAGAGCCATTCCAGGGATCGACTGTTAAGGATGTTCTGACAGCAAAGGTTGCCAAGATCGGAGAGAACCTTAACATCAGAAGATACGCTAGAGTTGCGGAAGAGGGAGTTGTATATACAGGATACATCCACGGTGGCGGCAGAATCGGCGTTATCGTTGGTATCAAGACAGCTGCAACTGCTGCTGAAATTGAGACCTGTGGTAAGGATGTAGCTATGCAGGTTGCTTCCATGAATCCTAAATTTGTTGACGAGGCAGGAGTTGATCCGGCATACCTCGAGAGCGAGAAGAAAATCCTCACGGAACAGGTTCTCAACGAGGGTAAGAAGCCGGAGATGGTTGAAAGGATCGTTGCCGGGAAGATCAAGAAGGAGCTCAAGGAGGTTTGCTTGGTTGATCAGCCGTTTGTAAAGGATAGCGAGCTCAATATCGCTCAGTACGTAGATAAGTGCGCTAAGGAAATCGGCAAGGATATGCAGGTTGTATCTATGGTTAGATTTGAAGTTGGCGAGGGTATCGAGAAGAAGGAAGATGACTTTGCAGCAGAGGTTGCTGCAGCAGTTCAGGGATAGGCTTCTATCGTTTTCCCGTAGTACTTTGATGTGCTGTGGCACTATGTCGCTCAAGGGGCATAGGTGTGACAGCTTGAATATTATTCCTGCGCATGTTCACGCATTTATGGAATTTAGGCGTAGCCGTGAGGCTGCGCCTTTTATGTACTTTGATTAAACATGCAAATAGGTGTACATGGCGTTTAGGCCGAAGGTACTGAGCTTCATGCGTCGTAGTCGCAAGCTCTGCGATGCGCGGACGCAGAGTATCGGAATTTATGTATGAATACAATAATCTCAAAAAATATTTATTTGCAAGTAAATAATATTGAACTGTATCACATATGCAATTATAATTACTCATGTGTCAGTACAAATTACTGATGCTGAATTTTCAACCCAAATGCCTATAAACACTATGGAGGTTTGTCAATGAGCGACGTAAGTATGCTAGCACCACAGGAGGTGTTTAGATATTTCAAAGAGATAAGCGACGTGCCGCGTGCTTCCCGCCACAACGAGAAGATAAGCGCATATCTCGTTAAGTTTGCCCGGGAGCACGGTCTTGAATACTATCAGGATGAAGCGTTAAATGTCATTATCTGGAAGGACGGCACTCACGGATATGAGGACTCCGATATGGTCATGATACAGGGACACATGGATATCGTTGCTGAGAAGACTGAGGACAGCGCTCACGATTTTGAGAATGATCCGTTGGAGCTTATGATTGATGGCGATTATATCACTGCAAAGGACACCACGCTCGGTGCGGACGACGGTATTGCAATCGCTATGGGTCTTGCGATTCTCGATTCGACAGATATTCCGCATCCGCCAATTGAGCTTATAGTGACAGTAGATGAGGAAATCGGCATGCTGGGGGCAAATGCTCTCGACGGTTCCAAGATCAGATCCCGCAAGATTATCAATCTCGATTCGGAGGAAGAGGGGATCATCACAGTTGGCTGCGCAGGGGCAGTAGACGTAACCACGCATTTTCCCGCACGCAGGCAGTTAGCCAAGGGCATCAAATACAAGTACGTAGTAGAGGGCCTTCTCGGTGGTCACTCCGGCAGCGACATTCATCTGGAGCGCGCAAATGCAGGAAGCATCGCAGCTAGAATGTTACTCGAAGCTAGAGAGGCAGTGCAGCTCAATATCCTGTCTATTGCAGGCGGACGTGCGACTAACGTAATACTCGGAAAGGTTGCCGGTGAGGTAATCGTTGCAGCTTCGGACGCAAAGGCTTTTGAAGAGAGCATTGCAGCTACTACGGCAGCAGTTAAGGAAGAGTACCGCACATCTGATCCCGGCATCAGAGTGGCAGTAGAGGCGGTTGGCGAGACAGAGGAAGAAGCGATTGATACAGCTTGCCAGGACAACTTCCTCAAATTCGTGCTCGCGTGTCCTGCCGGTGCCCAGCACTACAGCGTGGAGCTCGAGAATCTTGTTGAAACTTCACATTCAATCGGAGTAGTTCAGCTGGAAGGCGATGAGCTTATCACTAGGTCGATGGCCAGATCGAGTGTCAACT
The DNA here is from genome assembly GCF_000293155.1 of Mogibacterium sp. CM50. Lineage (NCBI taxonomy): Bacteria > Bacillati > Bacillota > Clostridia > Peptostreptococcales > Anaerovoracaceae > Mogibacterium > Mogibacterium sp. CM50. The sequence continues at coordinate 42,179 of NZ_ALNL01000039.1, forward strand.
CACGCAAAGATTTGCTGACTAGAAAGATTACCATTATTGCAGAGGCTCTGGGCGCTACAGTTGAGTTTAGCGGCGCTTATGGCGCATGGGAATTCGACAACAAGTCGGATCTCCTGGACGTGTGCATCAAGGCGTATGAAGAGCAGTATGGTGAGAAGCCTGTTGTAAGTGCCATCCACGCAGGCGTTGAGTGCGGAAAGTGGGCGGAGAAGGTAGGCAAGATAGATGCTGTATCTATCGGCCCGGACATGTCGGGTGTTCACTCGGTGCTTGAGAAGCTCTCAATATCCTCCACTGAGAGAACATGGGAGTATGTAAAGCTTGTGCTCGCTCACTGTAAATAAAAGTTAAATAAAAGTCGGATATAACACAATAATACAAATGTATAGAGATAATACGTAGAAAGTGCTATACTGATATTAGCAGGGATGGTGGACATATTATTCCTGCTTTTTCAGGGCTTATAGTTAGATTTATCTAACTAGGTAGATAATTATCACAATCATCCTGTTATTCCATGCATTTAGCAGAGATACAGCAATATTTATATGGGTAGGTGGTGTCATATGTATTTAGAAATAGATAATATATCCAAGAGCTACGGAACCGGCGACAGCCGAGTTGTCGTTCTAAAGGTGATTTCCTGCGGAATAGAGAAGGGCGATATTTGTGTGCTGCTTGGACCGTCGGGATCCGGCAAATCAACACTTTTAAATATTGTGGGCGGTATAGATACGCCTGACAGCGGCTCGGTAACTATCGGGAGAGACTGTCTTGAGGAATTTAACGCCAACCAGCTGACTCAATACAGGCGAAAGCACCTAGGCTTCGTATTTCAGTCATACAACCTCATTCCTAACCTGACGGTCAAAGAAAACATTGAGGTCGGAGCTTATCTCAGCGATAAACCCTTGCCTGTCGATGAACTGATTGACCTGCTTGGATTGGAGGAACACAAGGACAAGCGTCCTAATCAGCTGTCCGGAGGTCAGCAGCAAAGAACATCCATAGGAAGGGCGATTGTCAAAAACCCGGATTTACTTCTATGTGATGAACCGACAGGCGCGCTGGATTACGGTACATCCAAAGAGATACTGCGTTTGATTGAAGATATTAATAATAGGTACGAAAGCACAATTGTAATTGTCACGCATAACGTGGCTATCAGTCAGATGGCACATCAGATAATTAAGCTCCACGATGGAAAAATTAGGAGCTGCGAGCGCAACACGGACAGACTATCCGCCGATGAAATCGATTGGTAGGTGGAATTATGAGAAATCCAATACACAAGCGAGTGCTTCGAGAACTGTGGATAGACAGAGGCAAATACCTTGTCTTGTTTCTTTTCCTCGTAATTTCAATCGGCTTTGCGAGCGGGTACTTTGTTGCTGATGGAAGCATGCTGCGCACATATAACGAGAGCTTTGACAGGTATAGGATCGAGAATGGTCATTTTGCACTCGCTTCCAAGCCGGACGCGCACTTTGGTGATGTAATAAGCAACCTCGAGAAAAATCAAAGTATTGAGATACAGAAGCAATACTACAAGGATCAGCGTGTGACAGCGGGAAAGTACAAAGGTGATACCTTCCGTATTTTCAAGAACAGAGATAAGTTAAACAAGATATCGCTGCACGAAGGGCGGCTGCCTGAACGCGATGACGAGATTGCAATCGACAGACTTTACGCTGAGAACAATAAAATTAGCATTGGCGATAAGCTTGAGGTAAACGGCAAAGAGTTCAAGGTGTCGGGACTTAGTGCATTTTCCGACTACAGTGCGATGTTTCGTAACAACTCTGATACAGTGTTTGATGCTCAGAATTTCTCGGTGGTGATTGTGAGTGACGAGGCTTGGAATGAAATCGGGGATGACGGCATTGTATATTCTTATGCTTGGCGCAACAACAACCAGAGCCTGTCTGATAAGAAACAAAAGGATAAGGCCGAGGATATCAAGGATGAGCTGCTACAGAGGGTGATGCTGAGCGACATCGTGGCAAGGCCGGACAACAACGCGATAAAGTTCACCGGAGACGATTTTGGACATGACATGGTCATGATGCAGTGGATGCTGTACATAATCATGGTCGTAATCGCGTTTATATTCGCCATCACTGCACGAAACGGTATAGAAAAGGAAGCTCGCACTATAGGAACACTGCGTGCAACAGGATATACGAGACGTGAATTGCTGGGGTACTATTTAAGGCTGCCTATACTTCTGGCTTTGGCCGCTGCTGTAGTAGGCAATATTTTAGGATATACTCGTCTGAAAGAGCTAATTGCCAAGGCCTACTATCATAGCTACTCCCTGCCGCCATACACGACGCACTGGAACGGAGAGGCTTTTATAAAGACGACCGTCATACCGCTTATTATTATCTTGGTTGTAAATGTCCTGGTTGTTTCCATTGCACTCAGGACTGATACAATACAGTTTCTGCGAGGTGATATCAGGAACAAGAAGTCTTCCGGGAACCCTGTTAGACTTCCCAATTACAGCTTTGTCGCCAGATTCAGAACCCGTATTATTTTTCATAATATCGGTGCCTACATAACACTTGCGGTAGGAATTCTTCTGGCGGCGGTGCTTATGATGTTCGGGCTCATGCTCCATCCTATGCTGGAGCATTTCAGGGGAGATATCCAAGACAGCCAGATCGCAAAATATCAATACGTGCTGAAAGCCCCATATGAGGTGAAATACGGAGGTGCGGAAAAGTACGCTTATTCGACACTCCAAAATGAGAGAGATGAAGAAATCGGCGTGTACGGTATCACGGAAGACTCGAAATATTTCAAGGGTAAGCTGGTGAAGTCGTCAGATGAAATTGACGATAATGAAATTGAAGTCCTTGCGTCGAGCGCCTATATGGAAAAGTATAGGCTCAAGGATGGCGCGAAGGTCAAGCTACACGAGAAGTTTGGGAATAAAAAGTATACGTTTGTGCTCAAGAGATCATGCAAATATCCTGCAGCGTTAACCGTTTTTATGCCGCTGAAGACATACAACAGGGTGTTCGATAAGCCTGAGGATAACTATATAGGATATTTCTCAGACAAGAAGCTGACCGAGATAGACAAGAATTTAGTTGCAACAACAATTACCAAGAGAGATTTGGAACTCACGGCTAATCAACTGGAATCGTCAATGGGCAAAATTTTCGTCATGTTTGAGATATTTGCGACCGCACTGTACCTGCTGTTCCTGTACCTGCTCGCCAAATCGGCAATTGAAAAAAGTGCAGGTTCCATCTCGCTGGTCAAGATACTCGGTTATTCAGATCGTGAGATTGCGATGCTGTACAGCAGAGCGACAGGAATAGTTGCGATTACATCGCTTGCCATCTCAGCGGTGGTAGCAAAGCTCGTTATCAACGAGGTGTTCTATTACATGATGCTCAATTACAGCGGGTATCTGACGTATTATATAGTTCCGGCAGTGTACGTTAAGCTGCTGGCTACAGGAATAGTGGGATATCTCGTAATATCCAGGATTCTCCTCAGGCATATCAAGAGAATTCCAATGGCTATAGCCTTGAAGCAGGCCGAGTAGTTGAAAGCGTATATCACCGGGATATATCAATCCGAGGCGAGAAAATTATATTTGAACATGTGAGTTGAAGAGTTGAAACACAATTCCGCAAAAGTGGAGGAGATGTCCTCTCCTTCACAGGCTTTATCTGCGGTTTGTGCCAAACGGGTACTACACGTCTTACCCTTTACAACTAACAGATGCAGCAGCCAATCAATCATTATCAAAAAGGGTAATGATAGTGTGAAATACGAATAATAATATTGCAGTTTTTGATATAACCTCAGCAGCAGCTAAACCATCCATTACTCCGGAATTCGCTCCAAACCAAGGTTCAGAGAATATAAGATGTGTTTGCGCGCAGAAAACTATACCGACTACTGTTATCACAAGTTTAACTATTAATTTGTATTTATCCTTATAATTTTTCATTATTGATAATCCTTTATTTTGTATGCATTGTGTGAGAATACATAAGTCATAGTACCATTTCTTCAAGCTTTCAATAGTGATATTCCATTTCTTCAAAATTAAGATCGATGATAAGTACCGTATCTTCCAACATTGTATCAAAAAAGCACCCTGCATTGTACAGAGTGCTTCGATATTCGGGTAGTTCGCCTTCAAAATGTGTAATTGACATCCTTTATAGTTTTTATTTTTCAATTCACAAAATATGTACCAATGAATATTTCTCGTGTAAATGGTGGCATTTTATATATTGGAGTGGAGGATTTTTTGCTTAATGAAGCAATCATAGATTTATAAAGATATTTTGTGTCATTCGCTTGATACGAGAGGGCGGATGGATTCTGCATTGCAATTGTACATCAACCTACACTAATTACGCACTAATATAGATACAAGTTTTAACGTGTTTTAACGTGAAGCCGGAATTTGGTAGAATATACGTGACGATTAATACATGGAGTATATATAGTGATTATACGAGGCGTTACGATTAGAGAGGGAGAGCTGGCGATACACGGCAAGTGGTACATGGACGGCCGCGATGAGAAGCTCCCGACTGTTATTATATGTCACGAATTCGGAACCAACATGCGGTTCACCGGCAGGTATGCACAGATGCTGTGCAGGCAGGGGTATGCGGTGTTCTGCTTTGATTTCTGCGGTTCAGAAAGCGGTACAAGTCAGGGGCGCAAGTCGACAGAGATGAGTGTTACGACGGAAGTGGTAGATTTGCTGGTGGTGCTCGATTATGTCGAGTCGAGACCGTTTGTCAATACCGATGCTGTTTTCCTCATGGGCTGTTCGCAGGGCGGACTGGTTGCATCTTTGGCGGCTGAGAAACGCAAGGACGAGGTCAGGAAACTCGTCCTCTACTACCCGGCTCTGTCTATACCGGACGATGCTCGTAAGGGTTCAATGCTCGGAGCTGTATTTAACGGAGATGAGATACCCGAGAGCTTCAAGGTGCTTAACGACAAATTCAGATTGGGAAAGCGCTACGTCGCCGACGCTATAAAGCTCAGTGAATGGCGTGAGATGATGCGGTACAAGAACCCGGTGTTAATCGTGCATGGGACAGAGGATGAGCTTGTGGATATCGACTACGCGCGTAAGGCGGCAAAGATTTTTCCTAATGCTACGCTCGTCGAAATTGAGGGTGGCAAGCACCTGTTCCCGACATTTGAAGAGAGAAAAATTGCTGTAGAGGCGGCGATTAGATTTCTTTGGGAGTAGCAGTCGGCGTGGATTGGTGATACAATCTAGAAGGTATATTTTATTAAGAGCTGCGCTTGGGATACTAGGAGGAGCGAAATGCAGGAGTTTAAACCTTTTAAAGAAGGCAAGGTGCGTGAGATCTACGACAACGGAGACAGTTTGATTATGGTTGCCACCGATAGGATTTCAGCGTTTGACCATATTTTGAAGAACGACATTGTTGACAAGGGAGCGATTCTGACTCAGCTGTCGAAATTCTGGTTCGACCTGACAGAGGATATTGTTCCTAATCACTTGATTTCGGTAGACACGAACGATATGCCGGAATTCTTTAGAAATGAGAAGTTTGCTCGCCGCAGTACCATGTGCCGTAAGCTGGATATGCTTCCTCTGGAGTGCATTGTCAGAGGATATATTACCGGCAGCGGCTGGGCAAGTTATAAGAATACAGGCGAGATATGCGGCATCAAGCTGCCCGAAGGACTTAAAGAGTCTGAGAAGCTGCCCGAGCCAATTTACACACCGAGTACCAAGGCTGAGCTGGGAGAACACGATGAGAATATCTCCTATGAGAAGAGCGTTGAGGTGCTGGAAAAGGCTTATCCGGGTAGAGGTGAGGAGCTGGCCAAGAAGGCTAAGGAGCTCACACTTTCTGTATATAAGAAGTGTGCAGATTACGCACTGGAGAGAGGTATTATCATCGCTGATACCAAGCTTGAGTTCGGTCTGGACGAGGATGGCAACGTGGTGCTTGCGGATGAAGTGCTGACACCTGACAGCTCGCGATTCTGGCCGGTTGCCGGCTATGAGGTTGGAAGGTCACAACCTTCATATGACAAGCAGTTTGTAAGAGATTGGCTCAAGGCTAATCCTGACAGTGATTATAAGCTTCCGGACGATGTCATCGCCGGGACTATCGAGAAGTACAAGGATGCATATAAGCTGCTTACCGGAGAGGCTTTCCGGGATACCGGAATATGATTAAAATTGAGAGCTGCTAACGCGGCTCTCAAATTATGTAGGTTGTTTTATGAATTTTATGTTTTATCTGAGCAGCGTATTGCTCGGTGTCGGGCTGGCTATGGACGCTTTTACGGTTTCAATTGCAAACGGTATGAGCAATCAGAATACCGGGTTCGGTACAGCCTTGCGCATCACAGCGGTATACGCATTCTTTCAATTCACAATGCCGATGCTGGGCTGGTTCCTGGTGCATGAAGCGGTAAATGCATTAAGTTTATTCAACAGGTTCGTCCCATGGATCGCACTCATTCTACTGGTGCATCTGGGCGGACGTATGATATTCGAGGGCTTGCACGGCAGGAGTGAAGCGAACAGAGTTGAAGGTGAGCCGGACGGCTTGGAGGCGACCCTGACATCTCCAACCGGACTCGCGCTTTGGACGCTTCTATTGCAGGGCATTGCGACATCTATCGATGCATTGTCAATCGGATTTGCAATAACCGCATATGACGTCAAAATGGCGTTTGTCTGTTCGACTATCATCGCCGCGGTGACATGGGGAATGTGTGTGACGGGCATATTTATCGGTAAAAGGGTTGGAAAACTGTTTTCAGCGCACGCTACTATTGTGGGAGGCATAATTCTTGTACTGATTGGCATAGAAGTGTTTGCAAAAGGCGCACTGCTATAATAGAATTACAATGATATTGATATTCTTAATGATACGAAATTTTTAATTGTAAGGAGACATTTGATTGGAGATTTTTTTTAAAATCGTGAGTCTGCTCGGCGGACTTGCAATGTTCCTTTATGGAATGCGCATCATGGGAGATGGTCTAAAGTCGACTTCCGGTGGTGCTATGAAGGCGGCACTTGCGAGAGTTACCGATAAGCCGTTTAAGGGCTTTCTTCTCGGATTGGTCGTAACATGTATGATCCAGAGCTCTACTGCTGCAATTGTGCTTACAGTAGGCCTGGTAGGTGCGGGCTTTCTGACATTCAGACAGTCGATCGGAATCGTGCTGGGAGCCAACGTAGGAACAACTATTACGGCACAGATTATCAGACTGATGGACGTCAAGGCAGGGTCATCAAGCATCCTGTACTTCTTCAAGTCTGACAACCTCGCTCCGATGGCACTGATCGCAGGCATTATCCTGATTATGTTTATCGGATCCAGATCAGCGACCACGGCCGGAACCATACTCATGGGCTTCGGTACGCTGTTTGTAGGGCTTATGAACATGAGTGCAGCTGTTTCGCATATGGGGGATATGCTGAGCAGGCTGCTTGTATCGTTTGAAGGCAACCCGCTGCTAGGGTTCCTATCAGGAGTATTTGTTACAGGCATAATCCAGAGTTCATCGGCGGTAGTCGGAATACTGCAGTCCATCGCGAGTACCATCGGCATCAAATTCTGTGGAGTATTTGCAGTAATAATCGGTGTCGATATAGGTGACTGCCTCACAACATATCTGGTGTGTCGCATCGGCGCAAAGCCGGAGCAGATTAGAACCGCACTCGTGCATATCCTGTACAACGTGACAGCGTCAATTCTGCTGTTCATCGTGGTTGGCGTTTTCAGAGGAACCGGTATCATCGATGACAATCTGTGGTTCATGACGCTTAGAGCCGGAGGAGTTGCTAATGTGCACGGATTATTCAAACTGATCCCGGCGCTGATACTGCTCCCATGCGCAGGCCTGTTTGCAAAAGTCGCAGAGCGTCTGGTACCGGATCAGCCGGAGGATCCTGAGGATACGATGATCAAGGAGAGTATCAAGCAGCTTGACCTCAGGCTTATCACCAACCCTAGAATTGCCCTCGGTGAGACTCACTCGATGACGAGCAATATGTTTGAGGTATCTCTGCACAACTATACGGCTTGTATTCAGCAGATGTACGAGTATGATCCTAAGCGTAACGAGCGTATGAATCAGCGCGAGGACATGATTGACATGATGACTGACGTGGCGGACAAGTACGTGGTAGAAATTTCGCCGCATATTACGCTCGACTATGATGACAGGTACCAGAGCTTCTTGATGAAGGGGCTGGTAAGCATCGAAAGGATCGGCGACCTGGCAATCAATATCATGCAGTCAATCATCAACATGAAGAGTGAGGACGTGCAGTTTTCCAACGTCGCTATGGCTGAGCTCAGAGTGCTCATGACTGCTGTCAATGATATCCTGGAGATGACAGCAGACGCATATAAGGAAAAGAGCCACAGCATGGCTCAGAGAATAGAACCTCTTGAAGAGGTTATCGACGAGCTGGTAGATAAGGTTAGACGCAGACACATGTGGAGGATGAAGCATAATCTGTGTGAAGTTGTCCGCGGTATCAGCTTCCAGAATATTATTCAGAATCTCGAGCGTATATCGGACCAGTGCTCTGACCTTGGAGTCAACATACTTGGTATCGAGGACGAGTCGATTAACGGCAACGAGCACCAGTATCTGAGGGATATTCATCATTCGGATGATCCGCTGTACAACAGGCTGTTTGCAAAATATAAGGCTAAATACATGGGTGTTCTCGATTCTATTGCAGTCGATTCGGTAAACGGGAATGAGGAAGAAGTCGAGAAGCAGCTTAAGCTGGATATTGAGATTTAACAGGCATTATGAAGACAACCAACAAATTGCTTTTTGAATTACAGGACGGAGTATATGATTCGTGCATCGAGGCTGTGACCGGCCCTGGCAGCGACTCTCGCATGAGGGAGAGTCTTGAGGCTGCACTGCACGGCTTCGAGGGAGACTTCGGGCAGATGGAAGTATCTGTATACGGCGCTCCGTTTGCAGTGCCGCTGCTGGGAGAATTTACCGAACCTCAGAATGGTGCTGTTCTCAGCGCAGCGATAGATAGCGAACTCATCTTGGTGATATGCGAGTCGGAAGACAAGATGGTTCACCTTTATTCAGAAGCAAAGGGTCTTATAGAGCTGGATCCTTGGGGTCTTAAACGCAATGAGAACGAAATGCGCAGCGAGAAAGGTCTGGTTCGCGGAATCCTGTCAGAACTGAAACAGCGCGGATATGAGATTGGGGGATTCAATGCGTACATACTCGGTAGAGCGCCATTTGATATAGACGAGATATATGTACCTACCCTCGAGGTGCTCCTGACGAGAGCGATATATGAACTCTTCAACTCAGGGGAGCTGAGCAAGTATGAGCTCGCAGAGATAGGGCAGGGTGCATCAAACTCTCATTATGATATTCCGAGCGGGATCGCTCGTCAGCTGGCTGCAGAGATGGGAGGAATAAGCTTTGCGGATTTCAAGAGGCCGGGTATCCCGATTTCGAGCAAGGTTGCGGGCGAAGCGTTGCCGCGCGATTACAGGATTGTGCTTACACAGCTTTATCCGAAGGCTATTCTTAACGAACGTACAGATATAGATGCGTTGGGAGATGTAGCTAGGGAGCTGAGACAGGCAGCCGGCGTGATTGGAACCGGGGTCCTGAGAGATGTGCCAAATGATGTGGTTATAGAGCATTCGGCAGCCATACGTGACAAGCTGGGTGACAGAGCCCTGTTGAGATCATTTTGCTATATGGGGGAAGTTGTGCGAACCCTTGAGGCCGGCAGCTACATTATCACCGATGATGTCGATAAATTCTTGAATACTTTCAAGCTGGCAGGAAACTCGCGTTTTAAGTATCTGCAGTCGTATGGTGTAGCAAATGCTCCGACCTTTGAGGACCTTGCAATCGCGCTTGCAGTAAGCGACGAGCTCCTATATGATGGCGGCGCTTCGGCAATTATGGGAGACGGAACGAAGGGGATCTCCATTGCAATTGCCGGATCCGGGAGAGTCGATGATTATGTCAAATCCATGCAGCTGATATTTGGCAGCGGATCTGAGGATGAGATTTCGGATGTGTGTTGCTTCAGTAGCTGCGGACTGTTCAGATTAGTGTGAACGGCACGAGGAAGCCTTCCGGCAAATTGTCTGGCAGGCTTGCTGATGAGCCGGGAACAAACATCACGATGGAGTTCGTGCCCGGACACGCTGTTGATAAGTATAATATATAGCGAATACAAAACGCTGCACTCCCCGCAAAGAGTGCAGCGTTTTCAGTACCGTTGTTATATTAAAATCAGCTTTTAGTGTGAAACAGTTCGGGCAGGCATGCTCGTAACATCAGCGAACACTTTCGGTACTGTCATATCCTCCAACGCTGTCAGCTCCAACCCTATAGTCATCTCCGGACTTGCCTGCGAGCAGCCTGTATAGTTCCGCGCCGCTGGCCAGCATGTACGGGAAGGTCCAAAATATTCCTACGATTCCTCCGGTGATTACGCTGAGCAGATGCCAACCTATAAACGAGAGATCAAATACAAAAGACTTCCATTTATTGCCCATCATCATTTCTTCGGAACGTGCAAGCGCTTCGTTGGTATTGATATCCGGATTCTCTGCCAAGATGTATGGAACCATTCGGTACGCATAGGATTTGATTATTCCCGGAACAATCAGAACGAGTGTCCATAGGAATATCCAAAGGTTACTGAAGAACATGGTTTTAGTAACATTGAGGTAATTGCTTTTGAATCCGTCACCGAGATGCGTTCCCTTAGCTTCACCCGTAGAGTTGTGAAGGAAAAACGAGTATATGCTCACATTGAGCGGGTTTAAGACAAATATTCTGACAGCAAGTCCAATCGTGAAAGTTATCAGAAATACGCCCAGAATAATTATGCTTAATTGATACAGCGTATAGCTGTCTGCCATGCTATATGACGATGAGGAATGAATGGTGTTATGTGAATCAGAGGTATGTCCGAATTTGCGTATTACGGTTAAGCCACCGGCTACAAATAATACATATATCAGGCTCACGAGCACCGAATTCCAGTAGTTTGCCATGAATCGTTTTCTGCCCTTAGCTCTAAGCTCCGGTCTGTTTATCAACATATTTATCTCCTTTATCTCCTTAAATTTAATGTACGTCTACAATAGGATAAATTACCGATTATGTCATGTCAATTTGATACCGTGCACTTTAAGAAAAATTTAAATACGGGCAGCGAACTGTCCCGACTTACCGGAACAGTATCGTTACCCGCATGATTATTTGAACTTGAAGCCTGCGCTGCAGTAACCTGTGGCCGGCTTGATATGCGTCCTCCCTTGCTACTTGCCGATATATCTGCTCTCGATGTAGTAGCGCTTCTCGTTAGCTTCGCCCATCGAGAACGTCTTTCTAGGCAGTGCGCCATCTGCTGCGACTGCAGGGAAGAGCATGAACTTGTCCATAGCCGGAAGTGCGAAGCCGGCATTGCCGGTCTCGGCAGAAAGCGACTCAAGCGCCTTGGTGCCGTGGATGTAGTCGATGTCCACGGATTTTCTCTCTTTAACCAACACGTCCAGAGCATTCTGAAGAACACCTACCTCCAGCTGAGCGGAAGGTCCTTCTACGATGATGGTTCCTCTTACTCCACCCGCCAGGCATGGAATTGCAAATCCGCCAGCCGGAGCAGCTGTTCCCTCCGGGGCGAGGTAGGCCTTCTCGTTCTGCTCGTTGAGCAGCTCAACTGCCTCCTGTACAAGCTCCTCACCGGACTGTCCGTTCTTGGCAAAGATGACACGGTGAATTGGCTCAAATACGATACCCTCGTCGTGGATGTTCTCAATTTCGCATAGTGCATATCTCGCAGGGTGAGTTTCAATTTCCTCCGGGGATAGAGTTTTCTTGATATTTTCCCAGTTAGTCTTAGCTGTAGCGAGCGAGTGGTTGCCGTCCCCCATAGCCTGGAAGATTACATTACCGGCACCATACTTCGCCTCTGCCTTGTCGTATAGAGCGGAAAGCGCTGCCTGTGCACCGGCAAGCTCTTTTTCCTCGATGAAGCAACCGGTGATATGTCCGCCATCGAGCATTAGGTCTGTATCGTAGATCTGCTTCATAGGTGCGTTGACAAGTGGCTCTATTACACTCTTGTCCGGGTCGTCGATAAGAATCAGAATGTGTGGGAGCTCAATAGGAGCACCTTCTCTGATTCTAAGTCTAGGTGGAATTCTTTCAACAACAGTTCCCTCGGTGGCTCTGGTGAGCGATGTGGAACCCTTGTTAAAGTCATAAGCTTCGAGGTCTGTAGCTATTACGAGACCGAGACGAGTACGTCCTTCGGCGGTTCTCTTGACTAGCATGCAGCCGGATGCGAGGGTCTCGAGCGTGCCGTCGGACATGTATTTGTCCATATTCTCGCGGATAGCTTTGATTCTATCTGCTTCACCTTCCTTATCCAGATAGATTTCAGGCAGCATGAGGCGAAGTGCCGATGGTGCATCTCCAACAATTTCTTCTACCTGCTTCCAATACTCAGGTTCAGAAGTATACTGGTCACAGGCTACCACAGCCCACTTTTCGTAGTCTGTACCGTCCTTAGGTACCATTATTTCAGGGATATGGAAACCAAACTTGTTCCAATTATACATTGCCATTGCTTTAATACCTCCTGTGGTCATTCAATTTATATATTCCCGACATTTCTATTATTTATTATCGAAGCGCAAAATGCAATAATTCAATTCTGTTTATAGATTAAAACAAAAAATGTTTTCAAGTCTGGTAAAGTTAATACAGGTTGCTGTATATTAGTCAATGACGTGAGACTTGTTTTACAAAAAAGAAAAAGATCGTTTATTATAAATTAGAATATATCCGTAAGAATAAAGAGTTTATATATAAGTAGGATAAACATGTACATAGACAGAGAGAAACAGTTAGAATTATTTGATAAATACAATACGCCGGAGCGCGTGAGACGTCATTGCAACGAGGTTGCGAGGGTTGCTCGCATAATCGCGGAGAGACTCAACTCCAAGGGCTATGACATTAATATTGATGAACTCTATGGAGCGGCGCTGGTGCACGATGTGCTGAGAGCTGAGAAGGAGCATGACAAGCGCGGTGCGGAAATCCTGCTCGGACTTAATCTGCCCCGTGAGGCGGAGCTGGTCAGACGTCACATGACGTACGAGCCGTTCAATCATGCCGGAGACTTTGAGGAAATAGACATCCTGTGTCTGGCAGACAGGGTGGTAAAGGAAGACCGCTATGTGGGGTTAGATGAACGCATGCAGTACCTGATAGATAAGCCGGGCAAGAATCCTGAGCGGACAGCGAGGATACTCAAAGCCAAGATGCATACTCAGGGCATTATCGATGAACTTGAAGCTGTTATGGGCATAAGCCTGGATGCTCTGTGTGAAAAGTAATTCTGCTTGCCCATCCTATGACCCGGGGGTGCTGTGACCCGGGGTGTTTTTCGGTTAAATTTCTGCATAGATTGATGCAGAAGCTGTTTGCGGATGTCGGATAATGTGCCTTACGATTATAGACTATAGACAGATTATTCCGCCGCCGAGCACGTAATCTCCGTCGTAGATGACGACTGATTGACCTCCGGTGATAGCACGCTGCGGTTCATCGAATATGATTCTGACTTCGGTTTCGTTAATAGGGATGATTGTTGCAGGAGCCTCCTTGTGCTTGTAGCGAATTCTGGCCTTGGCTCTAAACTTCGCGTCCGGGCATGCGATTGATACCCAGTTGAAATCCCTGGCGACCAGCTCTCTTGTAAATAGATCCTCGTTTGATCCGAGCACTACCTCATTGTTTTCTACATCAATATACTGCACATACATTGGTTGCTTGAGGGCGAGACCGAGACCTTTTCTCTGCCCAACCGTATAGTGGATGATGCCCTTGTGTACGCCGAGCACATTGCCATCCATATCTACGAAGTTGCCAGGCTCGTGTCTTTTGCCGGTATACCTTTCGATAAACGCGGCATAGTTTCCGTCAGGAATGAAGCAGATGTCCTGACTCTCCCTGCGTTTTGCGTTTATGAAGCCATGATCTTCAGCGATTTTGCGGGTTTCCGCCTTGTGTAGAAGCCCGAGAGGGAACATCGTGTGTGCAAGCTGTTCCTGTGTTAGCGTGTACAGCACGTAGCTTTGATCCTTGGACAGATCCGCAGCTTTCTTGAGCTTGTATCTGCCGTCATCCCCATGTTCAATTATCGCGTAGTGGCCGGTGGCGATATAATCTTGATTCAATTCTTGACCGGCTCTGTACAGCTCGTCGAATTTTAATGTTCTGTTGCATTCGATGCATGGGTTAGGTGTCAGACCGTGCTCATAGGCATCGATAAATTTATCGATGACCTCTCTTTCAAACTCAGCCCTGAAGTCATATACCGTAAAGAGAATATCTAATTTATTTGCCACGCTGCATGCATCGTTTATGCTGTCAAGGCTGCAGCACGTTCCGGAACTGATACCAATCGTATGGTTATCATATAGCCGCATTGTTACGCCGGTCGTTTCGTAACCGGCATTTCGTACGAGAAGGGCAGCTACACTGCTGTCTACACCGCCGCTCATAGCGACGAGAACTTTCTTGCACATGTCTAGTCTCCTGATCTGTATTTAGCTTACAAATTATATCATATAAAACATGTGCCGGTCTGAGCACGAGAAAAATCACATTATATTTTAATAAAAGCATATTGACGCGAATACATATTAGGAGTATATTCTAAATAGACATATGAATAATTGCTCATATGAACGAATGTGAAATTCATTTTCGTGTTGAAAAGGAGAGCGCATGGCTATTAATGATACACCTCACTGCGAGATTAGCGAAGTACACGGCAGCACAGTAGAGCGGGTAGTGGGAGCAATGCCCGACGAAGACGAAATCTTTGATTTATCTGAATTATTCAAGGTATTTGGCGATTCCACCAGAATGAAGATTCTGTTCGCACTTTTCGAAGAAAAGCTGTGCGTGTGTGACCTTGCCGAGGCTTTGGGCATGACACAGTCTGCTATATCCCATCAGCTCAAGCTTCTGAAGCAGGCCAAGCTGGTCAAGTTCTCGAGAGCCGGCAAGATGGTGATCTATGAGCTGGCCGATGAGCATGTCAGGACTATAATCGCTGTCGGCAGAGAGCATATCGAAGAGCTATAGCTCTAAATAGACGGCTTATATATAACGGCATGGGTCTTATATCATGGCGAATAGCGTACTTTGATGTGGATCTGTCAGGCAGCGGTGTAGATTACACCGACGAAATTTATAAACCAATGCAAGGTATCAGTATAAAAAGGAGTAAATCATGAAGAAAAAATTCAAGTGCGAGATTGATTGTGCGAACTGTGCAGCAAAGGTTGAAGATGCAATCAAGAAGCTGGATGGGGTTGAGGATGCCAAGGTTAACTTTCTGGCTCAGAAGTTCACTCTTGTTGCAGCTGATGATAAATTTGACGAAATTCTGACTACAGCTATCAAGACAGGCAAGAAAATTGAGTCGGAGTTTGAGGTTGAGCTGTAAGCAATAAACTGATCAAGCTCTTGGGAATAATCTATTTTCTTGGATATATGTGCAGCGATTTGCTTAGAATATTATGCGCGAACTTATATTGGGACGCTTGTAACGAAATATACTGGAGCGGAACACTTGTAACGAGGTAGACCGGAGATGAACAAAAAACAGCGTAATAGAAACAAACGAATAGTGGTCGCTCTAATATGCTTTGCTGTGCTTATGGCGCTGAACATTACCGGCAAGCTCAGGGGACTGAACGGTTACGTGCTGTTCATAATCTATTTCATTCCATATCTGATTGTCGGCTGCGATGTAATAGTCAGAGCCGCAAAGAACATTAGCAATGGTCAGGTCTTTGATGAAAATTTTCTGATGATGATTGCGACCTTCGCCGCATTTGGACTGGGTGCTTTCGGCGACGCTCAGTATTCCGAAGCTCTCGCCGTGATGTTGTTCTATCAGATAGGTGAAGCTTTTCAGGATTACGCAGTCGGACAATCCAGGGCGTCTATAACAGAGATGATGGAGATAGCGCCGGAATCCGCGTTTATATTGAATGGAGACAGTGCTGAAGAGGTTTCTCCCGATGATGTTGAGATTGGCAGCATAATCGTTATCAGACCCGGAGATAAGGTGCCGCTTGATGGAGTGGTTATAGATGGAAGCTCCTTCCTTGATACGTCTGCACTCACAGGAGAGTCAGTTCCCAGAAGGGTGTCAGAAGGCGATGATATCATATCCGGCTGTGTGAACGGTGAAGGAACGCTCAAGGTTAAGGTTACCAGGGAGTATGATGATTCCACAGTTGCCAAGATTCTTGAGCTTGTTGAAAATGCAAGCACGAGGAAGGCGGTGCTCGAGAACTTCGTTACGAGGTTTGCGAGAGTATACACACCGATTGTAACCATCGGCGCCGCACTGCTGGCCCTCATACTGCCGCCGGCATTCAACTTATCCTGGGCAGACGGTATCGAAAGAGCCTGCAACTTCCTGATAGTATCTTGCCCATGTGCACTTGTCATATCTGTTCCGTTGGGTTTCTTTGGAGGCATAGGAGCTGCATCTAAGCTGGGAGTGCTCGTCAAGGGAAGTAATTTCCTCGAGGCAGCCGCAAGCCTTGATACTATGGTGTTTGATAAGACGGGAACGCTCACCGAGGGAGAATTCAAGGTATCAAAGGTCGTGCCTGCAGAGGGCGTCAGCAAAGCAGAGCTGCTGGAGCTGGCGGCATATGGTGAGCTGTATGCAACTCATCCAATTGGCAAGTCCATACTTGAAGCCGTGGAAAGCGATAGTCTGGATACGAGCAGATTGAACGATTTGCAGAATATCTCAGGCAAAGGAACGACAGCTGATCTGGATGGGAAGCGTCTGTTGGTCGGAAGTCACAAGCTTATGGCGGAAAATAGCATTTCGAATATCAGCGATGGATATACTGCTGAAGCCGGGACGCTGACATTCGTATCATATGACGGAGTATATAAGGGATACATAGTAATTTCGGATACTGTCAAGGAGAACGCGAAAGAAAGTATAGCTGCTGTCAAGCGCGAGGGCATCCGCAAGACTGTTATGCTGAGCGGAGACAGGCAAGCTGCTGCAGAGACTGTGGCGAAGGAGCTCGGGTTGGATGAGGTTAAGTACGAGCTGCTCCCTGCAGATAAAATCTCTGAGTTAGAGAAACTGATCGGCAATAGGTGTGAGGGCGACGGCAAGCTCGGATATGTGGGTGACGGTATCAACGACGCACCGGTTCTCATGAGAGCCGATGTGGGGATTGCCATGGGCTCGCTCGGATCTGATGCAGCAATCGAAGCAGCGGATATCGTGCTTATGGATGATGATCTCCGCAAGCTTTCATTAATTCTGAGAATTGCACGCAGGACTATGAAAATCGTAAAATCCAACATCGCATTTGCAATCGGTGTCAAGATCATCATACTGATTTTATCAGCGATTGGACTTGCCTCGATGTGGATGGCGGTATTTGGAGATGTAGGTGTCAGCATAATCTGTATCCTCAACTCGATGCGGGTACTTCGGTACAAGCAATAACGATATTTTCATGCACCGTTTGACTTAGCAAATGAAAAGGAATAAAATTAAATCGGTTTTCAATTCATGGGAGTTGAAAACCGATTTTTCTGGGAATCTATAGGGGTGAGATTGTGGAAGCTAAGAAAAGATATAGAACTAAGCAGTACGATGAACTGGTGGAGTACATCTCTTCGATTCCGGGACAGCATTTTACGGTTAACGATCTGTATATGCATTTTGCCGGAAAGGATCAGGCGATTGGTGTCACTACGCTTTACAGACATCTGCAGCGCATGATTGGCGAGGGTATCGTCAGCAAATACGCAGTCGGTACAACCGGGGCGGCCTGTTTCGAATATGTAGGAGGTAACGAGTCCGGTGAGACAGCTAACGCATATCATTGCAAGTGCGAGGGCTGCGGCAAGCTTATTCACGTATACTGCGACAAGATAATGGATATAGAGAAGCACCTCGAGGAGGAGCATGGTTTTAAGGTGGATCCGTTCCGCACGGTTTTCTACGGGCTGTGCGGAGACTGCATGTCCGAAGCGTCTGACAAGTAACAGTGTGTAATGCAGGGTGTTAAGGGAATGAAATCTAATGATATGAGCGACCTTCTCCATGGTAGTATATGGAAGAAGGTTTTAATTTTTGCTTTGCCTCTGGCATTGACCAGCGTGCTACAGCAGCTATTCAGTGCGGCTGACGTAGCGGTACTCGGTACGTTTGTCGGCAAAAACTCCATGGCGGCTGTCGGCAGCAATGCACCGGTCGTCGGACTGATTATCAATTTGTTTGTAGGAATTTCGGTCGGAGCCAACGTAATGCTGTCCAGATTTACCGGCTCAAACGATAAGGCCGGTGTCAGCAGGGCTGCGCATACGGCAATTATACTTGCTGTTATAAGCGGGCTGATTATTGCTGTAGTCGGTAATCTTATCGCGGGGCCAATAGTCAAGATGCTGGAGGTGCCAAGCAACATTGCGCCGCTTTCGATCAGATATTTGAGGATCTATTTCGGCGGTATGCCGTTTATCATGCTGTACAATTTTGAATCGGCGATTTTTAGAAGTCAGGGTGACACCAAGACGCCACTCATATGTCTGGCTACCTCGGGAGTAGTTAACGTGGCTCTCAACCTTTTCTTCGTGCTGGTAGTGGGCATGGATGTCGAGGGAGTTGCAATTGCAACGGTAATCGCTAACGTAATTAGCTCAGGGCTGCTCCTGTGCTTCCTCAGAAACCATGACGGTGCAGTGCGCATTCATCTCAGCAAGCTCAAGCTGGATCGTCGCATCACCTCTACAATCCTTAAAATAGGTATTCCTTCCGGTGTACAAGGTATGGTATTTTCTATATCCAATCTGCTCATCCAGTCGGCTATCAATGGGTTAGGTTCTGATGCAATGGCCGGTGCTACGGCTTCGTTCAATATCGAAATTATGGCGTATTATATTTCAAACGCATTCGGACAGGCAGCTGTTACATTTATCGGTCAGAACCATGGAGCGGGAAACTACAAGCGCTGCAAGGACATCATAAAACAGACTTTAATATTGAACTGGCTGTCGATGATAATATTTGGCGCATTCATGATAATATCCGGAAAAGGCGTACTAGCCATATTCAACAACGATGCATCTGTTATTCAATACGGATATGTAAGACTTACGATACTGATGCTTGCGGAGGTTCTCAACGCCACGATTGAGACGTTGTCAGGTGGTATGAGAGGCTATGGACACTCACTGGGCCCTGCGATAGTGACTCTAATCGGGGTGTGCGGCTTCAGAATAGTGTGGGTATACACGTTCTTTGAAATTGATTCTACATGGTTCAATCTGATGCTGGTCTATCCGGTTAGCTGGGGCTTGACTGCGGTGATGATGACCTTTGTATATTTAAGAACACTCAAGAAGGTATTGCCTAATACGGAGGCATTAGTCTAGAATATATACGGATATAACGAAATTTGCGAAAGGGGATTGTGATGAGACTTCCTGCAGCTATTGATACATTTGCAGATACATATCTGGTGCCGCATGCCGGCGCGATATCCTGGGCAGCGATGCTTGTGATTTTCGTGCTGTTTGGCTATATATGCTATAGGGCTCGTGCAAATAAGCCGCTCAAGGGCATACTGCCTGCGGCTGTAATCATATGGGCGATAGTCCTCGTGCTGCTCACTGTTATCACCTTCGCAAGCGAGGAGGGGTCGTTTTCATTCCTTCGCGTATAGGCTGTGCACGGAAACAATTTCATACAGCAGTTCGAAACCATCCTGCTTTATCAAAACTACGGGTACTGGGAATACGAAAGTAAGCCGGCGTTTTGTTTTACGCCGGCATTTTATTTGTCTGTTAATGCAAAATACAGTGGAATCGGTATTTGATATAACATTTAGAGCGACGTAGCTTCAGAGCTGAGCGTGATACGCGGAATGCGATTAGAACTGAAACCGA
Source organism: Mogibacterium sp. CM50 (assembly GCF_000293155.1). NCBI lineage: Bacteria > Bacillati > Bacillota > Clostridia > Peptostreptococcales > Anaerovoracaceae > Mogibacterium > Mogibacterium sp. CM50. The sequence goes on from NZ_ALNL01000039.1 coordinate 62,219, forward strand.
GTAAGATGATTTCCGGAAATTGTAGATTAAGAAAGGAGCGTTCGGACTCATACACTCTGAATCCGGACAAAACACACTATGAGTAATGAATTACTGTTGGTCATCACTTTGATTGTAGAATACAGCGCTGTCGTGCTGATGTACAAATATCTGGGCAGGGACGGACTCTACCTGTGGACAGTGCTTGCGACTATAACTGCAAACATTGAAGTTCTTATCCTCGTAAAGGCGTTCGGTATGGAGATGACGCTGGGGAACGTCTTATTTGCGACAACCTTCCTGGTCACTGATATTGCGAGTGAGATATATGGCAAAAAAGACGCACATAAAGCTGTGCACCTCGGTGTTGCGACATCCGTTGCCTTTGTGGTTATAAGTTCGTCGTGGCTTCTGTATTCACCCGGTGCAAGTGACTTTGCATCACCTGCAATCAGAGAAATATTCTCACATACACCAAGGCTGATGTTTGCAAGTCTGGCAGTATATGTAATTGTGCAGTATTTCGACGTATGGCTGTATCATAAGTGGTGGGATTTCACGAACAAGAGATTCGGAGATAAGGAGAAATTCCTGTGGCTCAGAAATAACGGTTCAACGTTATTGTCTCAGCTAGTGAATTCTGCATTATATACAGTATTTGCATTTGCGGGAGTATATGACACCGGGACAGTAATAGCACTTATCTTCTCGACTTACGTCATCTATATCGTGACCAGTCTCTGTGATACCCCGTTTGTATATATATGTAGATTGATAGCGCGTAAGAAGGGTGATGTAGCTGCTTAAAACTATAGCTCAGAGTATTCCTTCCTTAACATATGTTGCAGGAATGGATATGTTTGATTATATATCAAAACCGGAATTACAGGATAATGAGGGTGCTAATGGTGATCCGAACTATCAAGATGATAAATACCACAATCCATTTAATTTCAGTTTTAAATCTGATTTTATTAGAGACAGGGATCAATTGAACGTATATGGTGACATTTCTGTTAACAATAATACTGAGAATGCATCTGTAGGATCACATGCTATTGGCGATAAACTTAATCTTGATTTTTCCGTGAAATTAGACAATCTTAGCAAATGGCAAAATAGCAGGTTGTGGTGGGATATTAATGGACACTCAAAGGGAATGGCATGGAAAACTCATGGAACAGAAGGCTATATAGCTACTGATTCAGAATTAGTATTTGTCCTCAATATACCTAGAGGTATTACAGTTCCTAATGTTAATGATTTGAAGTTTAGAGTTGAAGGTTTAAATTCTCTGAAATTTAAGAAAGCAGAAAGAGTGGGCGATAAACTCATAATTCGGATACATCCTTCGTTAAATGAGAACGGATATTTATCTGCTAGAGACTATTATGCTTACCTAAAAACAATTAGTACTGTAAAAGTGAGTGTTGAAGGGCTTTCGGTCAATAGCAAGGCTGCTGTAAATGAAAATGTAACTATCACTGGAAGTGTTGTGGGAGTACAGGATGAACTTGTAACAGATTCTATGGAAGTTGCAAAGAATAAGGCTGGTGCAGGTTCAGATGATGTAAGAGCAGCTTATTTCTTTGCTGCTAAACAGTCTAATGCAGGAAGAGATGCAGCGGCACCAAAGGATAAGCCTAATTTAATCTCATACACATTTAAGGTAAATAAGGCTGCTGATAATCCAGTTCCGAATAAACCGGCAAAACCTGTAAAGCCGACAAAGCAAAACAGATTGCCGAGGACAGGAGATAATGCAGACTGGTTATTATATGCTGTGTTTCTTGGCGTATCAGGAGCAGTACTTGGCGGCATAGGATATCGGAGAAGAAGAAAAGAGAACTAATATTATTAATCTGTAGTAAATGCGAAAACCGACCTCTCAAGGATTAAAGCTAACCTTGGAGGTCGGTTTTGCGTGTATAAGATAAACCACGTGTACAAGCTATAAGTGGTCGATTCTACTGTATTTGGTTGAATATATAGCGTTCTAAATATACTATTCTATAAGTATCGCGACGAAATCTATGCTTTATTTGATGGATTTACTCCCATATATCGTGTCAATGCCTTGGTGATTATTGTGCCTAGTGCACAACACACGACAGCCTCGACCAGCCCTTGGAATCCTACAAGTGCAACTACAAAGTTCAAGGGATTACTTACCCCCAGAGTATGAACCAGATTCTGAATGTAGCTTGTGTTGTAGAACGCAAGAACAATAAATCCCATGAAGAATAGTGTGTTGAGTAGAGGTGCGCTGATCGATCCGATTGAATATGCTATTGTTTTGCCTTTAACAGCCTTATTAACTGCCATGAAAATAAGACCAACGCACAGACCCATCAATATCCTCATCACAACACAGAGTATAAACGTCTTGACAGGTGCAAACTGAAAGAATGCTCCGGTCATAACGGACGCTCCCGAGATTGCATCCATAAAGCTGACTATTCCAAATACTCCGCCAAGGACGGCTCCTGCAATCGGACCCATAAGAACGGCACCAATTGCAACGGGAAGCGTCAGGAATGACATGTACAGCGGTCCTACAGGTACGCTCCCTAATCCTGTCAGCTTCATGACTATTTCAATAGCCACCAGAAGCGCAAGCTGCGCAAGAAACTTAGAGTTAGATAACTTCTCTCTCATAATAACCTCCTTCTGCCGTTCCACGAGCGGATACAGCGATGAGCTCGGGTTTATCCCGAAGAAATGACAACCGGCGCCAGATGAAACTTCAGGTCTTACAAATACTCTATCGCGCATCAAGGCTGCGACGAGATTATTGCTGTAGTTCATTGTCGCCACATGGGATTATAGCAATTTACATGCACGTTGACAATATATAATCATGCTTACGATTATGCAGATAAGATATATTCCCTGAAATGTAAAACGGAGGTAGATATTAAGAGCAACTGCCGAGAGAACATTTATTGCGAGAGAAGAAAGCTACGGGCGCGAGTGAACCCTTTGCATAATAATCAAATCAAGTATTAATTTTAGAAAGCATCAGACATGTATGTAAAAGATGATTATGGTAATAATTGTGAAAGAATATTGTGAGGAGGTTTTTATGCGATGCGCTATGGATATGTGCGAGTTTCCAGCAGAGATCAGAACATTGCACGTCAGATGTCTGCTATCTCTGATTACGGTATAGAAAAGAAATACATTTTCATCGACAGGGAGTCAGGAAAGGACTTTGAACGAAAAAATTATCGCAGAATGCTGAAGAAACTTAAGGCGGAGGATGAGGTATATGTCAAATCCATAGATCGGTTGGGTCGGAATTATGATGAAATCATTAGGCAGTGGCAGATTATTACGAAGGTGAAGGAAGCACATATTATTGTGATAGATTTCCCTTTGCTGGATACCAGACGCAAGTCAAATGGACTTACCGGGCGGTTTATATCGGATTTGGTACTGCAGATACTTTCATATGTGGCTGAAGTGGAACGGGAAAATATTCATCAAAGACAGAAGGAAGGTATTCGAGAAGCGAAAAAACGGGGTGTTACCTTTGGCAGACCGAAAAAAGAAATCCCGGAAGATTTTACTTTTGTGGCAGAAGAATGGAGAGAGGGAAAAATCAGCCTGCGAGAAGGTGCGAGACTTTTAAGAACAAACCATACATCCTTTGGGCGATGGTTGAAACAGACCGGTTATAAGGAGTAACTGCCGTGGCTTTCATGTATATTACATTTAGCATCCTACAGCATTCAGTCAGTGCTTGTGGACATTAATGTCGGTAGCTTTGTCAAGCAGCAGAAGAAGGAAAGCTGTGAAAAATCTACATTGTTTCAAGTCGACGAGTTAGCAGTACGTTGTTTTCTGTTATCATTAAGAAAAAATTGCAGAACAGCACGGTAATTTGTTAAAAAAGGTAGACTATTTGTGACAGTAATGTTAGACTACACAAGTGTAAGTGTAGGAGTATTCATGAAAGAAATATCGCGTTTTCTAAGAATTTTTAATAAAATGGCACGTATCAGAATACGGAACAGTAAGTCTGATTTTTGTGACAATTCCTATCTTAAACCGATAATAATCCGGAAAGGAAACTCAAGTTATGAAGAAAAAGAGATGGTTTGGGATACTGATGTCATTGTTAATAGGCTTCGGGAGCCTGTTTCAATGTGGAGCTTCATTGATTTATGCAGATGAATTAAGCAATGTGATTACCGGTGCTTCTATTACTGATACGAGTGGGAATCCGATAACCGGCACCATAGCTGCTTGGCATGCATTTCGGATAAATGCTGATTATATCTTACCGAATAATTCAGTGCATGAAGGCGATACAACTACGATTACACTTCCTGTAGGCGTAGTACCGGCATCGCCGAACGCATTTGAGATCAAGGATGGAAGCAACGTTATTGCAACCGGCAGAGTGGTAGACGGTAAGCCGGGCAAAGTCATTTTAACCTACACAAGCTACGTGGAAGGGAAATCCGATATCAGAGGCAAGTTCTTTTTCAATGTTCAGATTGACAACTCTGTTTACACGTCTGCACAACAAATCCCCGTTAATCTGACCGTAAACGGTGAAACGGTTCCTGCCGGAGCTGTTAACTACAAGCTGGGTGAAGCATCGTTACAGCCTGTTATCAAATCGGGCTGGATGTGGAGTCAGGACAGCACAGTCGGCATCTATCAGATAAAGATTAATCAGGAAAATAAAGAGCTGATCAATGCTAAGATAACAGATACGCTTTTAAATCCCGGTGTAACCTATATCCCGGGTACCGTGGAGGTGTTTCAAGGAAAGTGGGAGATGACGCCTTCCGGTGATGATGTGAAGATGACCGACCCTGTAACGGTGACAAGCCAGTATGCTGATAAAATCACGTATAACGGTTCCGGTTTCACTATAAATATCGGTAATTTACCTGCGGGGACGGGGTTGTGGTTCCGTTATCGTGTAAAATTGGCATATCAGCCGATTGCCGGTGAAAAATTCGTTAACAGGGCTACATTTACTAATGACGGAAAGACATATAATCACAGCTCAAGCTATCAGATTTATGAAGCGGGCGGCTCAGGGGAAGGTTATGTTTTTTCGTTGGTAATCAAGAAAACAGATACACAGGGAAACCCTTTGAAAGGGGCGATCTTTGATGTTATACGTGTGCGCTCGGGACAGGTAGTCGGTAGGATTACAAGTGATGAAAAAGGGCAGTGCAGCTTGAAAGATATGCTCAAAGACAAATATATTATTCGCGAGGTAAAAGCTCCGCACGGTTTCATCAAGTCTGCTGATATTGTCGTTGATGCAGAGGATTTCGATTCAGCTACCAAGACGGCTTTAAAGACCATTCCTAATACACCGGAAAATACGAGTGTTGCAGTCACAAAGAAATGGATCGGTAAGGAAGGTGATTCCGCGAAGATTTATTTATATGCGGATGGTGAAAAAGCAGGTGCAGTTACCCTTAATAAGAGCAACAGCTGGCAGCATACCTTTGTCAATCTTAAAAAATATAATGATGGCAGAGAGATCGTGTATACCGTTAAGGAGGAAAGGCTTCCGGGATATACAACATCTATAACAGGTGATGCAGAGGCCGGATTTATTGTTACCAATACTGAAGATGCATGGGAGACGCCAAAGACACCGAAACCGAATAATTCAAATACTGTAAAAATAACGGCAACGCATGTGCCGAAGACAGGAGACAGCAGTAATATTTTGCTTTACGGAGCGGCATTACTGGGTTCAATCGCAGTCATTGCATTCAGTCTGTGGAGAAGAAAACAGTCTTGAGTTTGAGCCGCCGATGAAGGTTGTTGTTGAACAAATGTACTCCTTGCGGACGATAGAAATTTAAAAAGATCGACAACCGGCAGCTGTGCTACCGGTTGTTTTTTATGTGCCGTATCATAAAATGCGACGCTTATCCTCTGTCTCTGCATGCTGTGAATGATTGGGGCGGATTCATTTACAGCACGGCAGATACACATTGCTGAGGTTTGCTATTGGCGTTTATCCCTTTACCGGTATGGTGATCAATGTGTTGACATGATGTCAATCATTGCGTATAATGACAACTGACATGACGTCAGTAAATATATGCGCAGCTGAGTACAAGGAGAGGATATGGCAAGAGAAACGCAGACGCTGATAGCGGCACGAAGAGAAGAAATCATTAATGCCTGTGAGCGCTTATATCAGACGATAAGTTTTCGGGAAATCACGTTGAAGGAGATCGGGAATGTAACATCCTTCTCGAGACCTACTATTTACAATTATTTCGAGACTAAGGAAGAGATTTTTCTCGCTCTGTTTGCACGGGAGTACCTTCGTTGGAATGAAGTGCTTATCCGAATTTTGAACGAGAATGACAGTCTGACCGGAAACGAGCTTTCCGCAAAGATAGCGGATTCGTTAAGTGATAGAGTTCAGCTGTTGAAATTATTGTCTATGAATAACTATGACATGGAAGCGAACAGCCGCCCCGAATTGCTCACATCTTTTAAAAAGGCATATGGAGAATCGCTGCGGACTGTGAGATGTATCCTGCACAAGTTCTGCCCCGATATGAGTTCTGATGACATACAGGATTTTATCTATGTGTTTTTCCCGTTCATGTTCGGCATCTACCCGTATACATCGGCTACGGAGAAGCAGAAAGTGGCGATGAGGAAAGCGGGTGTCGATTATGTAGATAATACAATTTATGAGATTACTTATGCTTGCCTGATCAGACTTCTGGGAGAGGATTAATTGTAACAAGTGATTGTTCGTTAAATCCTCAAATCCATGACAGATTTAACGAATTTGATATTTATGTAGAAGGAGGTCAATAAATAGAAAAGAAAATTTTAGTGGCATGCTTTTCAGCGAGCGGTGTGACAAAGCGTATCGGTGAGGAGCTTGCCGGCATTACAGGAGCGGATTTCTTTGAGATTGTACCCGAGGAGATATACACAGCGGACGATCTGAATTGGACCAACAGACAGAGCCGCAGTTCACTGGAAATAAAGGATCCGAACTCAAGGCCGAGAATTGCAGCTAAAGTTGCGGATATGACTTCCTACGATGCTGTAATCATAGGCTTTCCGATATGGTGGGGTGTGGCTCCACGTATCATTGAGACTTTTCTTGAAAGCTATGACTTTGGCGGAAAGGTCATCGCTCCGTTCTGCACATCAGGCGGCAGCGGTGTGGGAAGAAGCGACACGGAGCTTCATAAAAATGTCGGTGGCGAGGTGAAGTGGTTGTAAGGAAAGCTGTTGAATCATCCGAACGAAACAGAAATCAAAGGCTGGCTTGAGGATATACTGTAAGTGATTATGAGGAGAACGCCTGTATGAATGTAAAGGAAAAGAGAGTTGAACTGATTGAACTGTTTTACGATCTAATCTATGTCTATGCTATTTCAAGATTGACACTTTTAATCGAAGAGCCGGTGAGAGGTATCATTCCGATGGCCGGATTCCTTCGGTATATTATTATCTGCTTTGTAATTCTGTAGGCGTGGCTTTACCTGACGAACTATGTAAACCGTTACGGTAGATGGAAGTGGTATGAATATGCCTTGACAGCGGTCAATATGACTGCCACAGTCTATATGACCAATACAATTTCGGCACAGTGGAACGAAATGTCACTTACCTTTAACTTAGCTATGCTGGTGATGCTGCTGTGTGTGGCGGCGCTGTATTATATCCAAACAAGGTTGAAGCGACAGGATATTGGAGCGGCGAAAAACTCGCTGATCATTCTCGCTTTAGATTGTCTGCTATATTTTGCTGCGTTCCTGGCATCTTGCTTTAGTGCGGATCGGGCGGTCATTTGGTTGGACACGATTGCAGTACTTGTTGGTGCTTTCCTGCCTTTTTTCATCCGTGGTAAATTCAATATCAGTATCATCAGCTTTCCTCACCTGGTGGAACGCTTTGAACTTATTACCATAATCACCTTTGGCGAGGGAGTAGTAGGGATGACGGATTTCTTTGATGCAAAAATTTTTTCTCTGCGCCCGATTCTCGTTTTTGCCGTGATTCTTGTGCTGTTTGGCTGTTATGTGACGCAGATCCATTATCTTTGCAATCATCATAGGACGGACAGAGCATTACGGCTGATGTTTAGTCATTACTTTATTGTAATCTCTGTCAATCTTATTACGGTCGGGTTCAAATTTTTGGATAACCGAGAGGCGGGTAGAATGTTTACGATGGTGCTCATGACAGCGGCATTGATACTGTTTTTTGCTTCAGTCTTTGCGAATAGTGTCTATTACCACGACCGTTTTTCGCTTACCGTTGTGGATGTCGCCCTGTCTGTCGGATCTCTGGTGACAGGTGCGGCAGCTGCGTATATGTTCAGGAACAGCATCTACGGATTTTTGATCGGAATACTGGTTGCAGTGTCCGGTAATTTCGGAATGTTGATTTATAAGTATAAGGATGGTGCGGTACATAATGAAGAATTTTGATGATATCCGATGCACTGATTTTCACACGCATCCAGTGACAGATGTTTTTCGGACGGCAATTTCGGAGCTGGGTATTGACCCTGTCGAGGAGGACGGTTTCCCGCTTCCGGCGTGGAGTGTGGAAGAACATATTGATTTTATGGAGAAAGCGGGTATCGATTATGCCGTTCTCTCTGCGCCTGTGCCGCATATTTATAACGGTGATAATGATAAGGCCAGGATGGCGGCAAGAAAGATCAATGAAGATATTGCTGATTTAGTCAGAAACAATGCAGATAAATTTTGCTTTGTCGGCATTGCACCGCTGCCTGATGTAAGCGGGGCAATAGAGGAAACCTCCTACGCGATGGATGAGCTTGGTGCTGTCGGTATGAAGACGGCTACGAATATGGGCGGTGTTTATCTCGGAGACAAGCTGTTTGATCCGCTGATGGATGAATGGAACCGGCGAGGCTCGCTTGTAATCATACATCCGTGCAGAGCGAGATTGAGACCGGAAAACGTTATTACGGGAAAAGTAGCGGCAATCTATGAATATCCGGCAGACACCACAAGAGCTGTGTTAAATATGATTGCAAACCGTACCATGACGCGGTTTCCGAACATCAGGTGGCTTGTACCGCACTGTGGTGCATTCTTGCCTTATATGCTATCACGGTTTATCGGTGTTTCCGGTATCCTTTCTTCAATGGGGATGATGGAAACAGTTGATGTTAAGTCGGAATTTGAAAAATTGTATTTTGATATTGCCGGTGATCCGGAACCGGAGCAGCTGGCGATGCTCAGAATGGCAGCAGATGACAGTCATATCGTGTACGGTACTGACTATCCTCATTCTCCCGCAGGTGTAATAATTACAAAGAAAGCTCACTTGGATAAAAATCACGATTATGACAGAATCCGAGAGCAGATATATAAGACAAATGCGGCAACGTTATTATAGTAAACGGAGGTGTAAAGATGGAAATCACTATGAATTTGTACTATAGTGGAGTGGGTGGAAGGGCACGAATGTTCGTGGAAGAAATGGAAAGCTCCGGGGTTGCAGATGCAATCAGAAATGAGGACGGGAACCTGAGATATGAGTATTTTCTATCGTTGGACGATCCTGAAACCGTCCTGCTCATCGATAGCTGGAGAGATCAGACGACCTTGGATGCTCATCACGGATCTGAGATGATGGAACAGATATCAGCTCTGCGCGAAAAATATGACCTTCATATGCGCGCGGAACGATATGTAAATGACGAAAGCGGTATGCCCGATAAGGATAACAGCTTTATTAGAAAATAGGAGGGAATATGTATAACGAAACAGTAAAATTAGTGAATGAAGTTGAGGTGCCAAGATTGGCGCTCGGAACATGGTTGATTGATGATGACAAGGCGGCAGATGCTGTCAGGGCAGCTATAAAGCTTGGTTACCGCCACATTGATACAGCGCAGGCATATGGAAATGAAAAAGGTGTTGGCGAAGGAGTGCGTGCGAGTGGGGTAGATAGAAAAGAAATTTTTATCAACTCCAAGGTAGCTGCTGAACACAAGACATATGAAGAGGCTGCCGCCGGAATAAACAAAACTCTCGCAACGATGGGGCTTGACTATATCGATATGATGATTATCCATTCTCCTCAGCCGTGGACTGAGGTCAACCAGTCTGATAATCGCTATATCGAAGGAAACAGAGAAGCATGGAGAGCCCTGGAGGATGCCTATAAGGCCGGCAGGATTAGAGCTATCGGAGTCTCAAACTTCATAAGAGAAGACATTGACAATCTTTGGGAAGGCTGTGAGATCAAACCCATGGTAAATCAGGTGCTTTGCCATATCTCCAACACTCCCCTGGACCTTATTGAATATTGCCAGTCGAAGGGTATCATAATGGAGGCCTATTCTCCGGTAGCCCATGGAGAAGCTATGAAGAATGAAAAGATTGCAGAGATGGCTGATAAATACGGTGTAAGCATTCCACAGCTGTGCATTCGTTACGATATTCAGCTGGGCATGGTTGTGCTTCCTAAAACTGCAAATCCTGAGCATATGAAAACAAATGCGGATGTGGATTTTGTTATTTCCGATGAGGATATGGAACTCCTCAAGAATGTAGAGAAGATTGAAAGTTATGGCGAACACGGATTTTCCCCTGTATTCGGAGGAAGACTATAATAGATACGTAAAACAACGGCAGTTCTGCAAAGTTGCATTAAATGAATTCCGGCACATAACAATCACATAACAATATACTATCCTGAAACAGCTCTGATATCTGTTATGCCAAGGTGGAGCTGTTGTTTGCAAACAAAAAGAGCCTATTTTGTGCACCCGATACACTTGATAGGCTTTTATTTTTTATAACCGGTAATTCACACTATAAAATAGTCCTATAATACATTGACATGATGATTGTCATTTCTACATCCTGACCTGTAATTCCGCCGATAGGTATAATATCATCAATTGTATGTATTAAGATTTATATGCAGAATGACGAATATTTCGTACTTTTGTGATGAATTATCGTGTGTCGATATGAATTGACTTGAAAAAGCTTTCATTTATGTTATTCTATAAAAGTATAATTGTGCATTATGAGTTGTTTAATGAGTGTTGTCATTCTCCGAGCTCCGGTTACTGATTTTTTATCGATTATAGCATCGGGACTTGACGTGGTGCGAGAAATTTCGTGTCAGCTCAACGACTTATAGCAGTATAACTTTATAAGGAGGAATGAACATATGACAAAGAAGTACGGGAGGCAGCTGCTGACAATCTTCTTAGCGATGATTATCGTCACAGGCACGTTGCTGCCTCAGTCGTTGTCGACTGTAAATGCAGATTCCGTCGGAAAGATTTGGATAGGAACAAACGAGACTACAACATATCCGACAATTAACGCCGCTGTGAATGCCGCTTCTGAAGGTGACGTTATTCACATAAGCGGAACCTTTGACAACGGTGCCGCCGCTGTTAAGAATTCCACAGTCAATAAGCCTGTTACACTTGATATTGCAGGGAATACTACGATAACGGGAGACGGCAGTGCTAACGGAATAACACTTTCAAACAAAGCAAAGCTTCAGGCGGGCGGCAACACCCTTAGGATGAGCAAGTTTAAGACTGCACTGACAGTTCAGGCCGGTTCATCTGTAAATGACGGCATATATAATCTTGATGGAAACGAAATAGGGTTTTCGCTTGATAAATACGCAAAGCTCGAGGGGACTGCAAGAGACAAGCTCAAAGTATCCGCTATGGAAAGCACCGGCAAGGGTTTTTCTTATACGACAGACTCAAGGTTTATCAGGTGCAATGTTACTGTTCAGGCTAAGAATGAATTGAGCGAGCAGTACGCAGGTCTTTATATGACGGACTCTTCTTTGACGACCAGAGGTGTGTGGTACTATTTTGACCCGGCCGGAGGTAATGGCGGAGTTCATCTGGATCATTCGGATTTCTACGTATATAAGGCAAAGGGATCCAGCAACTATAGGCAGTGCTTTTCATTACTCGGAGGTGAATCCGAGCTGAAGAACGGATCGACGATGACCGGTGACGGTTCGCGAATTACCGTATCGGCAAAGCTTACCGTTAATGACTCAAAGGTTGTAATCAAGAACAGCTCTGATGGCGGATTGAATATCAATTACAAGCCGGGTGAGGTTGTGTTTAACGATTCGACTCTTGAGACGACAAATATGAGATATACACCTTCATATGGAACAGGTCAGTCTAACGGTCCGTGCTATCTGACATTTACAGGCAGCTCTGTAGTAAATACTGACGCTAAAGATAAGACTGCAGATAACGGCGGTGCCAATCGCGGCACCGGCAGTACATATGTGGTTACCGGCGGATCGTTCCTGGTGGCTTATGACAAGACCTATAACTATGATGTTACAACACCTACTAACGGTACTGCTAACGGGAATGAGTGGCTCTCGCTCTTTACTCTTGCCGATACCTCGGTAAATGTACTGAATCCTATCAATAAGGATGGTAAGACATATGAGTATAAGGTGGCGAAGGCTTCGCGCGACGGCAAGAAGCACGTGTGGACACCGGCTGCCAAGGTTACATTCTCGCTTAATAACAGTAATGCAAAATTTGATGATAACACTACGGCTCCAAAGACCGTAGAGACAATTCGCGGATACAAGCCGGACGATGTTACAGGAAACACCGATCCAGGAACACCTAAGGACTCTAAGGGTATTAAATTCCTCGGTTGGTTCTACAAGGATGCTGCCGGTAAGGAGCATTCATTTGATTGGAACGACAAGGTTTCTGAGAACCGTGACGTATATGCCAAGTGGGATGCAAAGAGCATCGTATATCACAACGGAAAGTCCGTTAAGTATCTTGTGAGTGTTGATAACGCGGTCAACGAAGCTGCAGCATTGGGATATGAAGATGTTGTTAAGGCGGAGCCGAACTTTAAGGTTAACGGCAAGTCATTTAAGTACTGGACGAAGAGTGCAAACGGTCAGGGTCAAAAGTATCAGAAAGGCGACAAATTAAGCTTTGATGCCAATACCAAAAATATCGATTTGTATGCGCAATATGACAATGATCAGTACAAAGTATCGTTTTCAGCAAACGGCGGCAGCTTTGCAGATAATTCCGTATATAAGACTAATCCGGATGTCTTTGATATTGTGAAGGATGCCAATGGCGGAGAGGTCGCGGTGCTGAAGAAGAAGGCGGAGTATGGTCAGAAGCTTCGTGAGCTGCTCAACGGATTTGACTATAATAAGCTCAAGCCGGATACCAACGCTAAGAAACCGGGATATCTGATTGCGGATAATACAAACTGGAATGCGGAGCGCAGCGGCAAGGGAAAGGATCTGCGTTTTGATGATCATTCAGTATGGATTTTCCCTGTGAGCGGCGATAATCCGGAGATTACGGATGATACCACGTATTACCTCAAGTGGAAGAAGGATCCGTCCGTGCAGGAGATTAAAGCAGATGAGGAGCTTCCTGCGGATATTTGGGGAAATTCTGCCGATAGAAGTGCAAAGCCCGAAGTCGTTCACGAGGGTGACAAGCTTAATCTTACAGGTGCGGTGGATATTTCTTCGATTCGCGGCAAGATGAAGGCTATAGAGGGCATGTTCCCTGATGCAGCCGCTCATCCTGAATCTCTCAAGCTGACTGATCCGCAGTCGACATTCACGGCTACCTTGACAGTGCCTGAGGGTATAAAGCTTCCCGACAATCCTGAGATTGAGGCTAAGGGGCTCGGAGATGCATTTGAACTGGGTGATACTTCGGTAAACGGTAACACGATCAAAGTGCAATTCCGTCTCAAAGCAGGTATAACCGATTATAAGAGGCTTCAGGCGGCAATCGATTCCGTCGGAGTTGACTCACCATTGGCGAACGGTAATACCATATCGCTGACAGTCAAGGGACTGAGCCTGGATGGGAACAAGGCGGCAGACGGACAAAAGCTCGCTGTCAAGGGTGTAGTAAACGGGGATTTCTCCGCAGTTGCGACATCCGCGGCAGGCACAAGCAAGCTGTTCAACTTCACATGGAAGGGTGTACAGGCGCCTTTCGGTAAGGATGATCAGCTTACCGCTGCAGACAAGACAATTCAATATACATTTATTGCATCCAAGCCTAAGCTGATGACACTGACAGGGGATATACTGACCAGTAAAAACGGAAGCGCCAAGGATACTGAGAATGACAAGCTGTATAGAGTAGAGTCGGGAGATTCCGTAACGTATACCGGCAGACTTAATGTGGAGCCTATCAAGCATCACATAGAAGAATTGAAAAACGGATATCAGGGAGATGCAAATACGATTGCAACCGAAGATGTGAAGAGTACCTTTACTGCCACTCTGACTATGCCGGAGGGACTTGATATACCGAACAATCCTGTGGCTAAACTTACGGATAATGATCTATTCAAAATCACTGAGGTTAAGAAGAATGGACGCAAGATCGTTGTAACTATGAAGCTCAAGAAGAGCTATGATAAATTTATCGATCTTTATAACGATGTCAAATCTGTGCCGGCTGAGCTGGATGTGGATATACCGGGAATTGTGGTTAAGGACGGCATGCCAAACGGTACCCTTATGACAGTCAAGGGAACGGCTGAAGGTTCATTTACAGGAACAGCTGTCAGTGCAAGCGGGACAGTGAAGCCTTATAATTTTGCTTGGAATGCTGAGCAGAGTGAAGCGGGCAGAGACTTCCTTCTCAAGAACGAGCCTGCAAATAAGACTATTCAGCACACCTCTCAGCTGATGAATCCTATACTTATTCAGAAGGATGATAAGCTTGACGGAGATCTTCTCATAGGTGAGGATACAGAGCATACGGCAATACATGGTGTTAAGGCCGGCGAAGCTTTGACATACACAGGAAGACTAAATATCAGTCCGATCAAGAAGCAGATTAGTGATCTCAAGGATAGCTATGGCGGTAATGCAAACACCATCATTACTAAAGATATCAAGAGCACGTTTACTGCAGAATTGACCGTACCTAACGATCTTAATCTTGCAGACAATCCGGCGGCAACACTTTCCGATAACGGACTGTTTACAGTAAAGAAAGTCGAGAAGGTGGGGAATAAGGTTATAGTTACTATGACCTTGAAGAAGGATTATAATCGATTCATCGATCTGTATAATGATGTGACAGCGGTTCCTGACAGGCTGGATCTTGATCTCACAGGCGTCTCTGTAAAGAAGGATGCTGTTGCGGGTGCGAGGTATACTGTTGAAGGTGTTGTTAAAGGAGTCTTCTCTGGAAAAGCAACTACCGAAGCCGGAAATTCACAGATTTACGATTTTAAGTGGACGGCTGTGCAGACCGATGCCGGCAGGGATTTCACGCAGCCTGCTTCGGAGCCGGATGCGATTCGCTATACCGTAGAGGTGGAGAAGAAACCGACTGTTGAGCCGGGCGATAATCCCGGCGGCAATAAGCCGAAGCCTATAACTAAGGTTAAAAGGCCTAAGACAGGTGATGAGAGTAATGTTAAAGTGATGGTCGCATTACTCTTGGCAGCAGTGGTTGCAATTGCTGTGATTGTGGTGTACAGACGCAAACACAAATAACGAATAGAATTAAAGTATGAAGTCGGCGGCATATGCTGTCGGCTTTTTTTCTGTGGTGAGTTTTATGGTTGGATAGCTGTCATAAAATGTGAAATTTTTTAGACATATTACAAATAGTGACTATTTCGGAATTACGCAATGCCGATGTATTCGCATTTTGCGAATGCAGATAAGGAAAAAGCTAATCGACAAAATTTACGCTATCAAGTAGACTAATCTTACATATATTTATATTTAAGATTAGAAGCAGCGCATTAGTATAAATCAGTATATTAGCTTGCAGAACCAACGTCAGAAGCTTGACAAATGCGTATCGTACAGATAAAAAAGGTGTAAAAAATGAATTTGACACAGATAAAATATTTTCAGGCAGTCTGTGAATATGGAACTATTGCAGAAGCCTCAAAAAGGATCCATATTTCGCCTTCAACCATATCGGCGACAATCAAGCTGTTGGAGGAAGAGTATGGGTTGATACTGTTTCGGAGGACCAGAGGCGGTATGGAGCAAACGAATGCAGGACGAAGACTGTGCGAGCTGTCAAAGGGACTGATGAAGAGCATTGACCGCATCGACATGATAATGAAAGATGAAAGTGGTGGAAGCAGATGCCTGAGGATAGGGATCCCCCCTATGGTCAGTATTATTATCCTCCCGAACATCTTGTCGCAGTTTGGTAAAGAACATCCGGACGTTCATTTGCAGGTGGATACGAACGGAAGAGAAGAGGTCTTCAGGAAGCTTTCTGATGGGGATCTGGATGTTGCGATTCTGCCTGTAAATGGAGAGCTGGAATCTGTGTATCACCGGAAAAGAATCGGTTCCGTAGAGATATGTGCAATAGTAGCCGAGGATTCTATTTCTGAGATAAAAGCCTTTGATGTTGAACATCTGTCGAAACAGAAGCTGGTATTGTTTAAGGATGATTTTTTGCATAAAGAGCTGTTACTTGAACGGTTTGAAAAGGCGCGAAGAAAGCCTGATATTCTAATGCAGACATCACAGCTGTCGACAATTCTTCGTCTGGTTCAGGCCGGAGAAGGTACAGGCTTCGTGGTTCGTGAAATCGTAGAAAACTGGATGCCTGTAAAGACCGTTCCTCTGGAACCGGCGATGAGTTTGGATATTTGCATGATCTGGCGGGATGATGATTTTATGTTTCAGACAATGCAGGATTTTATCCTGATGATGGAGAAAATGTCTTTCAGAGAATTTTAGAAGATCGGGAGGATACAATAATTAACCGTTGAACCGGAGTTTCTATATCTGAAGGGTACGAATTGATATACTTATTGATTACTATACAAATAACGAAGGGAGCTGCATTTATGACGACTAAAGCGACAAATTCTCCAAAGGGAGAAAATAAATCCACGCATAAGATTGGCTTTTTTGGCTTCTTTGCGATCACGGCATCGATGGTAATGACGGTATACGAATACCCGTCATTTGCAACATCAGGGTTTCAACTGGTGTTTTTTCTAATTGTTGGAGGCGTTCTCTGGTTTTTACCGGTAGCTCTATGCTCCGCAGAAATGGCAACGGTGGAAGGCTGGGAATCCGGCGGTATTTATTCATGGGTGGGAAATACACTTGGCTCACGCTGGGGATTTTCGGCCTTGTTCTTTCAGTGGTTTCAGGTAACAGTCGGATTCGTAACCATGGCATTTTTTATACTGGCGGCGCTTGCATATGTATTTAAGGTTGACGCTTTGTATAATAATCCGCTTGTAATGTTCTTCGGTGTGGCAATCATAGTTTGGGGACTTACGTTTACACAGCTTGGAGGAACAAAATATACTGAGCGCATTTCAAAGATCGGTTTTATCGGAGGAATCGTAATTCCGGTGATCATCCTGCTTATCGGGTTGATCGTATATTTCAGAACCGGTGGAGTTCCCGAGATTACAATGAACTCAAAAACATTGATACCGGATTTTTCGAATGTTGATACGCTTGTGATCTTCGCATCGTTCATTCTCGCTTATATGGGGGTGGAGGCTTCCGCATCTCATGTTAATGAATTGAAAAATCCGACAAAAACATATCCGAGTGTCATGATTGCACTGACGGTAATGACCATCGTACTTGACGCGCTGGGTGGGCTGGCTATAGCAACAACACTTCCTTCAAGGATCTTGGAGGGGAACTTGTCTTACGGTGTTATAGAGGCTTTTAAAGCCATCTTTATTACACATCTCGGTTCCCGGTTCAGCTGGCTTGTTTGGGTAGTGGCAGTATTGTTGGCACTGGGGGTATTAGCTGAAATTTCTTCATGGATCGTCGGGCCGTCAAGAGCACTTCTGGAAGCGGCTGATGATGGAATTATACCGCCGTCACTTGCAAAAACGAATAGACGAGGGGTTTCTGTAAAAATCGTTGTTATCCAGGCAATCATCGTAACGATATGGGATGCTGTTCTATGCGGATCCATAGCGCTTGCCGGCGGATCGGATTCTTCGGTCGGATATCTGACGGCAATCGGCCTTACTGTGGTGATTTATTTAGTAGGATATATACTGTTTTTCTTAGGTTATTTTGTTCTGGTATTAAAGAAGCAAAACTTGAAGCGTGAATTTCATGTGCCGGGAGGACAGGCGTTCAAGCTTACCGTTGCGGCAGTCGGTATGTTGATGACAATCGCCACTCTTATAATTTCGTTTTTTCCGTCATCCAAACTGACGTCTGCAGATAACAGAATCTATCAGATCATCCTTGTGATATGCTTTGCTGTTTCCGTAACGATTCCTCTGGTTGTTTATGCGAACCGGCACAGATGGGATTCAAAATCCGACAAAGATGTGAAAGCAAATACGAAGAAAAGTTAAATAGTGATAGTTTTAAGTGCCAGACGGACTTAATGAACTGGGAGCAAAGCTTGCTCCCGGCTGTAATAGTTAAAATTTTATTACGTAAAGGAGCTGAGTATGGACAGGAAATCATCAACAACAAACAGGAAGAGCGCGGTCAGAGTAAACGACGCATTAGCCGCACTTAATGCCGAAACACAGTATCTTACACCGATTTTCGGAACCGCAGCCAGCGGTGCTTCAATGCCGAATAAAAGGATAAACAAAGATCCGGTTGAACCTCAAGTGGCACTGGAAATGATACGGGAATACTTAAAGGTCGAGGGGAATGCCACGCAAAACCTCGCAACCTTCTGTCAGACATATATGGAGCCGGCCGCAGCACAGTTAATGGCAGAGAATTTTGAGAAAAATGCAATTGATAAAGATGAATACCCGATGACAGCAGACCTTGAAAATCGCTGTGTGGATATAATCGGAGATTTATGGCATGCTGATTCGAAAGAAGAACCTATGGGCACATCTACCGTAGGTTCATCTGAGGCCTGCATGCTCGGCGGACTGGCAATGCTGTTCAGGTGGAAAAAGCTGGCTGATCAGTCAGGACTTGACCGATATGGGAGGAGACCGAATCTCGTGATCTCGTCGGGATACCAGGTATGCTGGGAGAAATTTTGCCGATACTGGGATATCGAAATGAGAACGGTACCGCTTGATATGGAGCATTTATCACTTAACATGGATACTGTTATGGAGTATGTCGATGATTATACGATAGGAATAGTGGCAATACTGGGCATAACATATACCGGAAAGTACGATGACGTTCATACATTGGATAGACTGGTGGAATTGTACAATGCTGATCATGCTGCTCTACCTATTCGAATTCATGTAGACGGAGCGTCCGGAGGTATGGTTGCACCATTCGTCGAACCGGAATTGGAATGGGACTTCAGATTAAAAAATGTATGGTCCATAAGCACATCCGGACATAAATACGGCTTGGTTTACCCGGGTGTAGGATGGGTGATATGGCGTGGTAAAAAAGCATTGCCCGAAGAACTGATCTTCTGGGTGAGCTATCTTGGCGGAGAAGAGGCGACGATGGCTATTAATTTTTCGCGCAGTGCATCCCAGATTGTCGGACAGTATTACATGCTTATGCGTAACGGGTTTTATGGATATAAGGAGATTCATCAGCGTACGATTGATGTGGCTCGATATATGGCTGCAGAGATCAGAAAGCTTGGAATGTTTGATATGCTTGAGGAGGCAAAGCAAATACCAATTGTCTGCTGGAGGCTGAAAGATAATGCAAATGTTCAGTGGACGCTATATGATCTGGAGGATCGTATGCGTATGCATGGATGGATGATTCCCGCGTATCCGATGCCCGAAAATATGCAGGATATCGATGTACAGCGTCTTGTCCTTCGCCAGGATTTCGGAATGCCGCTGGCGATTCTTTGCATCAACGAGATGAAAAAACAGATTGAAATATTAAATGGTGCACGTGTTGTCCTTCAAGACAGGGAAGAGAGTGATAAGCCGGGGAAAGGGTTTGATCACAGCGGAAGGTGATTGTAATATAATAAGAATTTTTCGGCCGGGATGAGGTCGACGCAGTCGTTGCTGCACACTGTTTGACTACTGATATGTTAAAGTATACGATACGCCATCAATGTGTACATGAACTTTGAAATACCCTGTAATGAGCTGCTGTTAATGCCGATGATAAACCGGCTATAGAAATAGAATATACGTGCGACTTCAGAAAGAAATCGGTGAGTGAAGCATTTATTCACTCACCGATTTCAAGCGCACATATTAGACAATCATTACTTAACCGAGCCGCGGATATCCGTCTGACTGAGACTCGATAGGCGGAGCTTGAAGAGGCTCTCATCGGATAAATATTGTCCTATATTGATGTATAGCAGCTGTCTGATTGTGACGACCTCCTCATTCTCACCGGATAAATATTGTCCTATATTGATCCGATGTTTGGTTTTACAATCAGCGATTTTATTTTATAGCATTCTTTATTTTTCTCCGGATCACCGAGAGAGCAGTCGCAATCGCTACTGATAGAAGAGCGCTCCAGAACATGGTGAGTGTTGTATCGCCGGTTCCCGGTGCATGGATTTTCTTTGCCGTTTTCTGAGAATTATCGGGTTTTGTTTTTGTTTGATCGTTCTCCTGATTCCTCGTCGTATGTTTCTCCTTCCATTGTGCAGTGAAGGTATGATCTCCCGTGACTCGATAAGAATCCCCTGGATTATACCTTGATCCCTTCCAATAATCGAATGTGTAGCCATCACGAACAGGTGCCTTAGGCAATCTGATTATCGAACCCTCGGCCGCTCTGAGCCTTATAATCCCCATATTGCCCTCAAGCTTTCCGCCGTTCAGATCATAAGTGATTGTACGGATCGGAGCCTGCCTGACAGACAGATAGTAAGGGATTGCAAATCCAAACCCTGTATCCTGTGCATTATTGTACTTAAATGTTACGAGTATACGTGCATTATATTCCGCCTTTGACGGAGTTCCGGTCACCGTGATGGTGGCATGATTGTTTTCGGTTTTATTTTTACCGATATTCAAGCCTTCAATGCTTGTTTCAACTCTGAAGGTATCCAGTGCTGCAGTCTGACTGCCCTTATTCAGCGTAACAGGAAGACTGAAGTTGTGATTATAGTACCTGCCGGCTGTCGCCTGCCGCAGAATATTTGATGGTATGTTCAGGCCAATTCCGCCGGATGGATCGGTTAAGGTAACGTTTTTGAATACAATGTTAGCGGTTTTATAGTCAATTGAGCCCATTACAGTGCAATTTTCGAGAACAACCTCTGCTCCGTCCTCCACACTCAGTTGATTTTTTAAAATGCAGTTTTTAAAGTGAACCTTTGCTCCGTTCTTCACATGAAGATCCACAGAACCGAATGTATTGTCCTTGCCGAAAGTGAAGTTTTCAACGGTGGTTTTCGTCCCGCTCCGGAAAATGAGGCCATGATTGCCGGATTTATACCGATATGGTGTAATTTCGGTGCCGCCCGGACGAGATGCGTCCCCGCTCATTCTTTGCAAAGCCTTAGGTATGGAGAAATTCGGGTCACCGGCGTTTGAAGAACCGATGAAGATGGTTTCGATTTTAAATTCCCAGCTTGAAGCCGATTCCATCGCCGCTTTATTGTTCATATATATACTTTGCAGATGATTTCCGGAAGTGATGACAAAGTTATCATTTTGTGCCGGAGGATTAGGATCACTGCCTCCGCCTTGTGCTTTCGGAGCGGCAGCGAGCGCAGCCTTGCCGGAATCCCGGGCTGCATTGGAGGACAGAGTAGCGTGACTGACTGAATCGACAGCCGCAACCGAATCCTGAGAAGCAGGTTTGCCGAGCAGGGCTTTTTCGAAGTGATCTCCGGCTCGCTTCATATATCTCTGATTTCGTTTATTTGTCATGTCGGCATTGACATTGAAAGCTGCAATTTTTCCGTCCTTAACGGTGATGGTGATTAAAGGATTGTAATTAAAACGCTTTACCTTTGCCGCGTTGCTGCTATAGGTTCCGTCGGCGGCAATTTCACTGCCTGTCACCGCTGAAACTCCTGTCAGTGGCAGTATGATGACGGCACAAAGAATTAGTATAGAAAAAAGAGAGAGTTTTTTTGCTTTCCTGTGAAACAACAAGTGATCACGCACATTTATTTTCATTTGACAAATACTCCTTGCTGATATAGTAAAAAGAGGATAACAGTTAGTTAGTCTTATCTAACTGTTTGTTTGAATTATATCCATCATTCAGCAGTATGTCAATAACGTTACAAATAAGTACATTTCAAACAGATCAACGTATTCAAAGAAAACTTGAATTAGAGGAATTCCCGCAGATCCTGTTCATTATGGAGGAGTGACATATGAGATAGGACAGGCTAACAATGCGTTGATTTACCCGGGACTTGGATTAGGCAGTATTGCTGTCAATTCCAAGCTTGTAACGGATGAAATGATATCGGCATACCGGCCTCTCGTTGAAGCTTTTGCACCGTGTTAGGCGTTTTCCCATTTCAGCTCTGAATCCTGTCTTATAATGCTGTAAATTTTGCTTCTGACATGCCTTGATTCAGGCAGAAAGCCTGCTGCTGCCCATGTGTGCATCATTCCCTCGCCGATATAAGCTCTCATCACAACATTTTCAGACGCAGCCTTTTGCTTTGCTTCGTCAAGCTCTGCCAGCAGCACCTCATGTGAGCCGAAGATTACATATATATCAGGGAGCCCTTTCCAAGAGAAATCTACATTGGATTTCATATATTCCGCTCCTGTAAAATTTACAATATCCATAGCCTTATTTTCAGAGATGTAATCGACAGGTACTACACAATCCAGTTTGTCGAGCTGTGCCATCCTTTCCTTCTGCTTCTCTGTGGGGGGAATTCGAAAGGCGGGAGAATGCAGTATAAGCTTATCCGGCATAGGGAGATTGAGGTTTTTATCGACGATATGAATACATATATTCTGAGCCAGGGAAGCTCCGCTCGAGAGACCGAAAAAGGTGATATCTGTCGGCTTAAAGGCTCTTAAAGCCTCTATGTATACGTTAACTCCCGCTTCTACAATTTCCAAGGCCGAAGCTTTTGGAAATAAAGGATACCACACCAGCCATACATCAGCATTCGTTTCATTTGCCATCTCCTGAGCGAACTCAAAATCACCTGCATTTCCCGGCATAAAATATCCGCCGCCAAAAAAGTACAGAACAACGCCGTTTGCGAGACTACCCTCCGGACTGATTGCGTAGTATACAGTACCGTTTGCTTCTCTCTCTTCAAAATTATATTTCCTATGAAGCTTTTTAAGCGGTAGCACAGACTGCTGTCTTTTCAACTGCTTTTCAAAAAACTTTTCCGGTTCCGTTGCAGCGTTTTTCATCATCGGCTTTACAAAATGTCTGAACATAAATTCAGTTAACCTGTATCTTATACTAATCATAGTTCCTTATCTCCACCAAAAAATTATATTTATATAGTTAGTATACCTTAACCTCGTCTTTTTATCTATTGCAATTATGAGGATTTTATTTGATATCCGCTCTGTACATGTGGACGGACAACTTCTAATAAGCATAGCAGACTGAATTTGAAGGAGTGTCAGGAGTTTTTAATGTTCAATGCGTCTTATATTGCATCAACACGTAAATGTACGGGTCAACGAGTTCAAACACCACATGCCGAATAGTGATAGAAAACCTGACGGCATCTTTCTGACTACCGTAGCGGAGATTAGTAAGCTTTAATAGTGACTACCGATAGTTAGCGAGTAATAGTAAAAAATTGTGCTATTTGTGTTATTACAATATTGAATTCTTAAAATTCATATGTTAGACTACCAGATGAGTTAGTTAATACGAACTAACTGATCTGGTGAATATGTAAGTCGTATTCTATTGAGATAGTATGTGCCGATTTCAGATAAATCAGTGATAGATTATCTGAAAGCACAGCAGGCTCTCTATATGAAAGGGAAAATAATGAGCTATATAAGGAGAAAAGGAGCCGTATTTGTATTATTGCTGGTTTTCAGCATTGTATTTTGCGGAATACATCCTGTCTCTGCCGAAAGCAGGACGCAGGATGTATATAAGCCTTACGATGTTTCCGTACAGTCCGGAAGCGCAGCGTACGGATTTACCGACGGCGATAAGTGGGGTGCGGTATATGAGAAGATTACGGGAGAAGCCGGAACGAAGAAGGTATCGATATGGTATTCTGCCGACGGTGTTCATTATTACTTGGTTGAAACGAGTAAAGAATATAAATCCGGCATCGGATATGTCTACACGTTTAAGGCTAACGGAGAGGTTCTGTACGAAGGTCAAAACGGTAAGATGGACGCAGCTATGATTGCCAAGCTGTATGATGCCAAACTGACTAAAACTATCTATAGCGGAAAAGAAACAGTCAACGGCAAGACCTTTGACGGACCGGTAGAGGTTGAAGCAGGTGCAAATATCAATTTTGTGAACTGCAAGTTTGATTCGAGCAATTCGGGATTGACTACATTTGGTACGTCAAACGTTTCGAACAGCGAATTTACAGATTGTACTGCTGTGAACAAAGGTAACGGTGTGACATACATATCCGATACATCCTTCGGACATGTTGCAAGCTCCTCAAATATGTATGGGAGCACATCCTCTGTGGTAGGAGTCAAGCTGAAGAGCAACCGTCTTTCGGACGCTGTAAAGGGCAAGCCCTATAGTGAATCGCTGATTTTTCCGGATTTTCCATACACATACTATCCAGGTTCTTTCGGGCAAAAAACCACAGTGCAGCTGCATTACGACAGGATTGGTGTTATAGGAACACTTCCCGATGGGCTTTCTGCGGAAGCTGCAAAGCATGATGAAACTGCGAAGCGGACGGTCGTAGATATAAAAGGGACACCTTCAAAGGAAGGAACTGATCAAAGGTTCAGTGTTCGTTTCCAGGAAGACCTTTCAAAGTTGGATATAACTGTACCGATGCTTATAAATGTCAACACATATAGCTTGGAGTACAGAGTGATAGGTGATTCGCCTGCAGGATTCACTGTTCCGAATAAAGTAACAGGGTTGGGACATGAAGAGGTCGTTAACCTGAACAAGGCACCAAAAAGAATCGTTGCACCCAAAAACGGGGAGAACGGCGTATGGGAGTTTACCGGCTGGTCTACAGACAAGGATAATCTCGACACAAGCATAGTCGAATCTGTCAAAGTGACAAAAGATGAGATTGTGTATGGTAAGTGGAAATTTACTCCTATGAAAAAGCTTCACGTAACTAAGAAGTGGGAAGGAAAGAAACAACGGGAGGCTTATTTCCTTGTTGAAAAAATACTGAACGGTAAGACTGAAGTAATTAATCAGAAGGATGGCAACGGCAGCTACATACCTTACAAGATAGTTACCGGCAGTCCTAAGGTAGTCGAGGTTGAGAATGAAAACGGTGCAAGCTATAGGATTATCGAAACTGACAATAAGGGCGTTAAAGTCAAGGATAAAGAGATTACCCTTAATGGTACTAAATATGCTGTAAGCTATAAGCTCTATAAGGGCGGGGAGTTCGAGATTACAAATAGAGAAATCGTCAATCAAAATGGGGGGTTACCGCACAATAAATCAACGAACAAAACATCACCAAAAACAGGAGACGGTAATGTCGGCGGAGGATATTTGTTCCTCCTATGCAGTGCTTCTGTAATTCTCGGGCTGGTCAAAAGACGTAAAATGAACTGAGCTTAAAAAATTGAGGAAACCGATCGAATGTCGGTTTCCTCGATTTTATGTGTAAGAGCAGCACCTATATTTTATTACGAATAGCCAAAATTTATTCACAAATCATTAATTGTCTTCAGGGAGATCCGATTTGATCAACGATTCGCCATAGCCGAGCATATTACATGCTGTCTCCTCAATTGCGTCAGCCATTACGGAAGCGTCATCGAGATTTTCAGCACAGAAAATAGGACCCCTGTTTGCGATGACGCAGATGCTGTTGTTTTCAAGTGCTGTGAGAACGCTGTTAATAAATTCAGGTGTATGCGGCTCAACGTGCTTGCTTGCGCTTACATCACCCAGAATCGCATGAAGACCGGGATCGGAAATTCTGAAACCGGCTTGTGCTGCGGCGAACACGCTTAAACCGTGCGAGTGAGTCCGGATAATCGCGTTCCATTCAGGATGGGCTCTGTAAATGGCAGCATGCAAATCAAATTCACTGGAAGGAACTCTTTGAATATGTTCGTATTCAAGCGTATTTATATCCACCTTGACTATGTCCTCGGTACGAATGTTGGCGTATTCCATGGCAGATGGAGTTACAAGCATCTCCTGACTATTGAGTCGAACGGACATATTGCCCCATGAACCGTGGAATAGACCAAGATACTTGAGCTTGTGACTGCAATCAATCATGTCATTTCTTATCTTGAATTCGTCTTGGGAAATATTTACAAAATCAACCTGACCGCCTGAGTTGACGTTTGAATACATACTGTTATGTAATCTGTTCGTCCTGATAGCCTCTTCATCAGTCAAATGCTTGATGCCTCCGATTTTGCTTCCATACATTTCGGCTTCTATGCTCTTCTCTATGATCTTCACTATTGAAACAGCATCCTTCATGTTGTCACTGACACTGAAAATACCTTTTCCTCGAACTAAGCAACCGGATCTGTTTTTGAGTGCAGCCAGCAGTTGCTTTGATGTTGTATCCTCGGCGACTCTGACATCCTGACCGACAAGCCCTGCCAAATCATATAGCGCAGGCTTCATGAGCTTTGCAGTTGAGGAGTAGAGCGCAGAAGGCTCCGTGCAGGCAAATATCATGACGTTTATATCCCTTCTTGAACTCAAGAGCTTGCCTGCATCACCGGTCTTTATATCATATAGCCGAATATCGGAATTTTTGATTGTATCAAGAACCAGTCCCGGCTTTGACATTAAATAGGTGTCGTTATCAACACGTATAATAATTGATCCATAGCCCTTAGTGTATCTATCTGTAAAGTCGGAGGAGTATTTTACTATAAGCTCCCTTGCCTGTATTTCGTTCATTTCTATACCTCTTTTATTCTAAAAGCACCTGTAAGGATGCCAGTTCGTTTCAAAAAATCAGGTCACGAGGATACGTGCCTTTCTAAATGTTTGTATTCGATCATCCGGCTGATTAAAGACAGCTAAATTATACCATCGCCCATATATCTTATGTGGAGAGCAAAAGGAAACTTACACATATTAACTTAATGTATATGTGATATATGTGAGCGCTGCTCATCTGTCCCGATCGGTGTTTAATGAGCAGTAGCTGATTATAGCATCAGTCACACCATCCCAAGATGCCATGTGTGTATCGGGGTATACGTAATGAGGATTGCTTCTTCTGTTTGCTGCAAGCTTTAACGCTTCCTTGATCCCGAACTTGAGTCTTCGCTTAAAATTCGGAATTTCAGTATCATAAGGTATTCCGGGTTTTTTCATCATAGGCGGCTCTATGAGGATGGTATTATCATATAGAACCTTGTCGGACAGCCAGCTTTTGATGCCGGGAAGGCTTGTGCAGACAGGGATCGCCCCGGACGCCATAGCTTCTATGAGAACAAGAGGAAGTCCTTCGTAATATGAAGGCAGGACAAATATGTCGCTATCTCGGAATGCTGTGGCGAGCTCTTGCTGGGACAGCATTCCGAGATAGCGCGCCGGAAACGGCAGCGCTTCGGTGCCGGGGTTGAAGACCTGACCGGCACCGGCGGTCACGCCCGGATTCGGTGCGGTTTCAGCATTCCACGGGCGCGGCCCGAGCTTGCCCGCTTTCAGAACCGGCTTCCCCGATAGCCTCCGGGAGATTCCTTCCTCTTGACAACCGCCGGCAAGCAGAAGCTCAAAAGCGGGAATTTCCTGATCGTAATACAGCTCAGACAAGGCATCTATAAGAGGAAGAATTCCCTTAGCCGTACTGAGCTTGCCGGCATAGATAATTCTATACGGCTTATCTGATTCAAAGCCGTATGATTCAGGAATATCCGAACACAGCTTATCGATTTCGGATTTATCCGTTGCAGGCTTATCTGCGGCATCATTGTGCGAATTAAGAGTGTCAGCCTTAATCCCATCAGCAGCAAGGCTGTCCGAACTTCTGTTGAATATTTCATCATTGTATCCGCTGCCGATGACCTTGATCTTGTTAGTATCAATTCCATACAGGTTTGTAATCTGCGCCTTTTGCTCGTCATGCAGAGCAAAAATTCCGTCAATCCGCTTGATTCCGAACTTAACGCAGTCCTGTAGAAAATCGCAGCTCTGAAACTGCCTAATGTCGGAACCGTGCGAGATGCCATAGATTTTTCCATGAAAGCTTTCGTCGGCAAAATCTGTTATTATATCCGGCATCATAGCGGTGAGCAGAAATAGATGATGGCAGAGGATGATATCCGGATCGAGATCGCGGATAGCCTTTCCGATCGCATTTCCAAAAGCTGCGTAAAGCTCTTCCGCCATATCCTCCGAGACCGAGCTGTACAGGGTGGAAGGGTATGGCATGACATCGGACATACCAAGTATCTTATATGGAATATCGCCATGCGATTCGTCGTGCGAGTAATATACGGGATATGCGCGGACGGATTCGGGAAATTCCAAAACATCCTCGTGATACACACCGGCAACTACGGCCTGTTCGTGTCCGGAGTGATCAAAAGATTTGACGAGCTCGGTCAGATATACGCCGCTACCGGTCGAGTGCGGCTTCTGTGTGCTTATACTCAAGATTTTCATAGTGGTTCTATTGTCTAATAAGAAATTTGCACTGTCAATATCAATCTCGGAACTAAAAAGTCTATCAACCGATGTTTTCCGCATAACGAATTAAATGCTCGAAATACGGAAAAATTTTGCCGATTTATGTTGACTAACTCGAACCCAGATAGTATATTTTGAATTGTGAAAAGGTCGTGAAAGGAAGATCCTATGGCAGAGCGCAACAGTTCACTTGAGAAGGCGTTGAAAGTGCTGGATTTATATCAATCTCAGAGTCGCCTGACGTTGACTTCTATAGCGCAGCAGACGGGACTTTCCAACGCTGCAATAAGCAGAATTCTCAATTCGCTTGAGGAGATGAAGTACATCTATAAGGATAAAATTGATGGTGGTTATTATCTGACCGATAGAGTGTTCACCTTGAGCCGCAATACTAATATACAGAAGCAGATCGTGAACATGCTTGACGAGCCGGTAGCGAGGCTGTGCAGAAAATGCGGTCTGGCGGTAA
Source organism: Mogibacterium sp. CM50 (assembly GCF_000293155.1). Taxonomy (NCBI): domain Bacteria; kingdom Bacillati; phylum Bacillota; class Clostridia; order Peptostreptococcales; family Anaerovoracaceae; genus Mogibacterium; species Mogibacterium sp. CM50. Next base: position 91,359 of record NZ_ALNL01000039.1, read on the forward strand.
CTGTTTCCGTGCGTCAAGGGCTAAAGTCATACATAGCTATTCGTAAGAATCCATATCAGGGGATTGCCGTAGTGGTCAGCTCGGAGGAGATGATGAGCCTCAACCTGACCGCAGCTGGCAAGGTACTCACAGCTTTTTCAGGGGAGTCTGACAAGCTGGTAGACGAGATAGATTATGTTCGTCTGACAGACAAGAGCATTGTTGATAAGGAAGAGTACAAGATGCTTCTTGAAGAGGTCAAGGAGGAGAAGCTGGCTTACGATATGGAAGAGGTTACAGAAGGTCTCGTATGTGTAGCCGCACCGGTTTTATCGACAGACGGAACTGCTATATGTGCGATCAGCGTCAGCGGATACAAGGAGAGGATGGTCAGAAGTCTTTACTCTGTAATCCCAAGACTGCAGGACACAGCTTCTGAATGTGAAAATCTGTTGAGATAGGTAGCGTATTGTATGCCCTCCGATCTGCCGGAAAATGCGGACATGGGGCCAATTATATGAAATAGTTTGTAGATGAGGTAGTTGGATGAGTATTTTCTACGAGATGGACAAGAATTTCGGGGATCTTCTCGATGAGAAGAAAAATTTCTTATTTATAGGGGAAGCCGGAAGTGGCAAGAGCGAGATAGTCTTGAACGTAGCTGCCAAGCTGGCAGAGAAGACCGGCAGCAGGGTTCAGGTGTTCGACATGGATCAGAGCAAGCCCCTATACCGCTCCAGAGATATGAAGGATGCATTCGCCCATAAGGGTGTAGAGATAAATTATCAGCTGCAATTTCTTGATGCGCCAACGGTTGTTGGAGGTGTTGCCGAATCGCTTATGGACAAGGACGTGTATACGATTCTTGATATCGGCGGCGGACACAATGCGTCGAGAGTTGTCGGCGTGTACTCACATCTGTTAAAGGATGACAATACGGTTCCTGTGTACATCATTAATCCGTTTAGACCGTGGACCAAGAGTCTGCAGTCGATTAATGAGACCATGAGCGAAATTGTCACTGCGGCCAGGTTGAATCGCATCTACATTTTAGGTAATCCTAATCTGGGTTACCGGACGAGTGTTGAAGACTTCATGGAAGGGCTTGAGAAGCTCGATGAGATGCTGGGAGAGTTTGTAACCGTTGGCAGTCTCGTAGTTAGGGAGGATATCTTTGAGGAGGCTAGTGCCAGGACCGACAGATATTTGTTCCCGATCGAGTTGTTCCTGACTTATTCATGGGTTGATCGCTAAAACATTTTATTTAAGGAGGTAATGTTGATGGCTAAAGGTAGAGTCGAAATCAATGCCGAGGCGTGCAAGTCGTGCCAGTACTGTGTGATTTCATGTCCGAAGAAAGTCCTCGTTATCGGTGAAAATGTTAACTCTAAGGGATATCCTTATTCAGTTGCAGCTACACCGGAAAATTGCATCGGCTGCGCTATGTGCGCGCAGATATGCCCGGAGGCTTGTATTGAGGTTTGGAGAGATTAGTAAAGGAGGAACGATATGGCAGAACGTGTATTTATGAAGGGCTGTGAAGCTATTGCGGAAGCAGCTGTTAGGGCAGGATGTCGTTTCTTTGCTGGTTATCCGATTACACCACAGAACGAAATTCCTGAGTATATGGCAAGAAGATTGCCTGAGGTAGGCGGAACATTTGTACAGGGTGAGTCCGAAGTAGCTTCCGTAAACATGCTTTACGGTGCTGTTTCGACAGGTATCAGAGCTATGAGCTCTTCATCCAGCTGCGGTATCAGCTTGTATTCGGAGGGAATTTCCTTTTGCGCATCTGCCAGATTGCCGGCAGTTTATGTAAACGTACAGAGAGGCGGCCCCGGAATCGGAGCTATCCAGCCGGCACAGCAGGATTATCTACAGGCAACCAAGGCTTCCGGAAACGGTGGATTTAGGATGATTGTTCTTGCGCCTTCCACAGTTCAGGAGTGCGTAGATATGGTATATAAGGCATTTGACTATGCTGAAAGAGATCAGAACCCGGTTCTCGTACTCACAGACGGCGTTATGGGAACAATCATGGAGCCGGTAGTTCTTCCTCCAATGAAGTCTGAAGAGGAAATCGCTGAGCTCAGAGACGCATTCGACTACAGAGCTATCGTAGGTCACCCCGTTGGTGAGAACGCATTCTGCAGACCCGGCTCAGTAGGAACAGGACAAGAGGCTGTTAACATCGAGGCTGATAAGCTCTACAGAACTTGGGATAAGGACGTTGAATATGAAGAGCTTGAGACAGAGGATGCTGAGATTATTATCGCAGCATACGGAATCTCCGCTCGTATCGGCAAGGTTATCGTAAGAGAACTCAGAAAAGAAGGAGTTAAGATTGGGATGATTAGACCAATTAAGATTTCTCCATTCCCATATGAGGTGTTCGAGAACCTGGACTTCAACAGAGTTAAGGGAATTCTCGATGTTGAGATGTCCATTCCTGCTCAGATGAGATGGGATGTGGATCACGCCGTTAAGGGCAGAACAGTTATCAAGGAGTGCCTAAGATCCGGTGGTCAGCTTCTGACTAATGATCAGGTAATGGAAGCTGCTCGTGAACTGATTAAGGAGGTACTATAGATGGCAAAGGTTTATTCAAGAACTAAAGGAATTCTTCCTGATACAGTATCCGGATTTTGTCCGGGATGTATGCACGGTACAGTGCACAAGCTAATCGGTGAGGCTGCGGAGGAGCTCGGTAAGCTGGACAAGCTGGTAAGAGTTGAGGGTGTAGGCTGCTGTGGACTCGGCCAGTTCTACGTTGCTCACGATGCTACAATTTCCGCTCACGGCAGAGCTTGCGCAGTTGCAACGGGAATCAAGAGATCATCCCCTGATTCACTCGTTTACACATACCAGGGAGATGGAGACCTCGCTTCTATCGGTCTGGCAGAGACAATGTCCGCTGCTAACAGGGGTGAGAACTTCACCGTAATCTTCGTCAACAACGGAATTTACGGTATGACAGGTGGTCAGATGGCACCTACTACACTTATCGGAATGAATGCTACAACAGCTCCGGAGGGTAGAAAGCCTGAGCTTCACGGGTATCCAATGCACATCGTTGAGATCCTCAACCAGCTGACAGCTCCTTACTATCTTGAGAGAGTATCTTGCAACACTCCTCAGAATGTAGTCAAGGCTCGCAAGGCGATCAAGAAGGCGTTCCAGTATCAGATAGAAGGTAAAGGCTTCTCTCTCGTAGAGATCGTAACATCTTGCCCAACTAACTGGGGAATGAGCACACTTGATTCGCTCAAGTTCCTCGAGAATGACATGTTCAATGAGTACCCTCTAGGTCTCGTAAGAGACAAGGGCGCAGAAGCTAAGTAGGGAGGTTTAGAATGGAAAGAAATTTGATGATTGCCGGATTCGGCGGACAGGGTGTAATGACCATGGGCAAGCTTTTATCAGAAGCTACTTGCCAGTCAACAGATCTCAACGTAACCTTCTTCCCTTCTTATGGCGCAGCTATGAGAGGTGGTACAGCTAACTGCTACGTTGTAATTTCTGATGAAGATATTGGTGCACCGGTATCTAACAGTGTTGATGACCTTGTGGTAATGAACGGACCTTCACTACACAAGTTCCTTCCAACTCTTAAGAAGGGCGGCACGCTGTTTATCAACAGCTCGATCGTTAAGGATCCAATCGAAAGAGATGACATCACAGTTGTATCGGTTCCTGTTACAGAGATGGCTCTCGAGATGGGTAACCCAAGAGTTCTCAATATCATAATGCTTGGAGCTTACATTGGCTATTCAAACGCAGTACCGGAGCAGGTTATTTACGACGGAATTCACCACAAGTTTGAGCACAAGCCTAAGGTGATCCCTCTAAACGACAAGGCATTCCAGACGGGTCTGGATATAGGTGCCGATCACAGGAAGTAATCGGCGATCGCTTGTCAGCAGCAACTATTAATAATCCAACATGTATGAGAAAAGGCAGCTGAAATCAGCCGCCTCAGACTGTAGACAAAGTCTCGCCAAGCAATGGGCGAGGCTTTTCTCATACCTGGAGCTGCTCCGGTAATCTCATGCCCCCTGCTTGTTCACAATGAGTACAATGTGGAGGTGGAGGGAAAGATAATGGCTAGAGGTTGATAATATCACGCTATTTGGATATAATCGAGAGTAATATATTCGTGTTTTGTTGCCTTGAAGGCAAGGAGGATATAATGGCTAGAAGAAAACATATGACAGATGCAGAGAAGACTTTACTGATTGAAGAGGGGAAGGTAGCGAGAAGACATAAGATGCTCAAGACAAGCATGAAGATTGCGGGATTTGGACTTATTGTCGGAGCTACACTTGTTGTTGCAACAAAAAAGATTTTTGATGAGATTTTCGTTGAGGATGACTGGTCAGATGTAGACTGGGGCGAGGACGACGAGGATTACGGCGTATACTAAGCTCTGATATTTGGCATAGATATATAGCTTGAAAGGGATAATGATGGCTGAAAAAAAGGAAACATTTTTTATTACTACACCTATATATTACCCAAGCGCTAAGCTGCACATAGGGCATACCTACTGCACGGTTATGGCTGATGCGATGGCCAGATTCAAGAGACTGACCGGCTATGACGTCAGATTTCTGACCGGTACTGATGAGCACGGACAGAAGATTGCTAAGTGCGCACAGGAGGCAGGTGTTACACCTATCGAATATATCGATCCGATAGTCGATACCATCAAGAGGCTGTGGGCGACGATGGAAATCAGCTACGATGACTTCATCAGGACTACTGAGGAACGTCACAAGAAGCGCGTGCAGGATATCTTTATGAAGATGTACAACAGCGGAGATATCTATAAGGGAAAATATGAGGGATGGTATTGTACACCTTGCGAATCCTTTTGGACTGAGAGCCAGCTGGTTGACGGTAAATGTCCGGACTGCGGCAGACCGGTCAAGAAGATGAGTGAGGATGCTTATTTCTTCAAGCTATCCAAGTATTCTGACAAGCTTACCGAGCTGCTCGGCAATGGAGAGTTCCTGCAGCCGGAGTCTCGTGCGAAGGAGATGATTGCGTTCGTCGAGCATGGGCTTGAGGATTTATGCATTTCCAGAGAGTCATTGGACTGGGGCATTAAGGTGCCAATTGATGAGAAGCACGTTATCTACGTGTGGCTGGATGCGCTGTCAAACTATATTACCGCTCTCGGGTTCCCTGGCGAAGACGAAGAGATGTACAAGAAGTACTGGCCGGGTATTAACCTCGTAGGAAAGGAAATCGTTAGATTCCACTCCATTATCTGGCCGGCGATGCTTATGTCCATGAATGAGCCGGTTCCGCAGAAGGTTCTGGGGCACGGCTGGATTCTGATCGACGGAGGCAAGATGTCCAAGTCAAAGGGCAACATCGTTGATCCTGAGATTCTCATCGACAGATATGGAATTGATGCGCTCAAGTACTTCCTTCTCAGAGAGTATACTTTCGGACAGGACGGTGTGTATACCAACGAGATCATGCTTAACCGCATCAATTTCGACCTCGCCAATGACCTGGGTAACCTTTTATCCAGAACAGTCTCCATGATTGAGAAATACTGCGATGGAATTGTTCCGGAGGCCACTACAGAGGATGAGATTGATCAGGCATTAATTGATACAGCTATGGGATGTGCGGCAAAGGTTGAAGCTCATATGGATGATTTTCACTTCAACAACGCACTGGAAGAAATCTGGGCTGTAATCGCCAGAGCCAACAAGTACATCGACGAGAAGATGCCTTGGGTGCTCGCCAAGGATGAGAGCAAGAAGGCAGAGCTCGATACAGTTATGAGCAACCTCGCGGAGACACTTAGAATGATTTCGATTCTGATTATCCCTTACATGCATACTGCCTCCGAGAGGATGAGAGATCAGCTTGGACTCTCCGACGTAGAGCCTGAGTGGTCTAACCTTGAGGTATTCCGCATGATGGTTGGAGCAAGAGTCCACAAAGGTAATCCTCTCTTCCCTAGACTGGATGTGGCGCAAGAAATCGAAATCCTTTCAAACACACAGCAGGAAAAGGTTGCAATAAAATCAAATAACCGCAAGAAATAAAAACGAATGAAGTCTCAAGTTCATACTTGAGGCTTTTTGATAATAGAGAAAAGGATTAGTTATATGCTGTTTGATGCACATACTCATTTGAATTATGCAGAGTTCAGCGAGGCTGAGAGGGCTGAACGAGCGCAGGAAATCGCAGAATCCGACGTCGACTTTATCATAGATGTCGGAGATTCCGTTGCATCCTCCAAGCAGGCTATAAAGGATGCGGCTGATTATCCATGGTGTTATGCGACTGTAGGACTGCATCCGGATCAGGCAATGATTGTCACGGATGCCGACGTAGAAGCGATCAGAGAGCTTGCAGGTGCGCCCAAGGTTCAGGCTGTCGGTGAAATAGGACTTGATTTTTACTACGGGAAGGATTCAAGGGATGAACAGGTGGAGCTGTTCAGAAAACAGATACGGCTTGCCAATGAGCTCAGGATGCCTATGATGATTCATACGCGGGATGCAGATGGACTGACAAAGGATATTCTTCTCGAAGAAGGCGCGTTCAGCGAGGAGCGCAAGAGCTGGTTCCCATTGCGCCCGGATGAAAACGGTGAAATGATTTCCGATGCAAGAGTGCAGCTTCACTGTTACTCGGGATCGCTCGAGCTTGCGCGTGAGTATGTAAAGCTCGGTGCGACATTTTCAATTGGAGGACCGCTGACTTTCAAAAATGCGAGAAAAACGGTAGAGGTGCTGAAGGGAATACCGCTAGAGTATATAATGAGTGAGACGGATGCACCGTTTCTGGCACCGGAGCCTAAGCGCGGAAGAGCTAACAGATCGCCATATATTGAATACACGGTCAGGAGAATGGCGCTGCTCAAGAGCCTGGACTATGAGGAAGCGGCGCGCATTACGTCTACAAACGCAAGGCGTTTCTTCAACATAGACAGCGACAGATAGGTGAAATTATAATAAATTTGTACGGATAACATAGACGATGGATAAGATTCTAAGAAATATCATAGCTAGCAATACGATAGCGAAAGGAGATTCGGTAATTATCGGTTTTTCGGGTGGACCCGATTCGCTGACGCTTCTTTATGCGTTGAATTCCATGAAGTCCGCATACAGCCTTAGCCTTTATGCGGTACACGTTAATCACCGGATTAGACCGGGAGACTGCGAGGCAGAGGCAAAGCATGCTAAGGATATTTGCGATAAACTGAGAGTCCCCTTTGAACTTCGTGTGTATGATTGTAGAGCAATAGCGTTAAGGGAGAGAATTTCGGAGGAGGAGGCAGGCCGTCACGTTCGTTATGAGTCTTTTGCTGAGGCTGCTAAGGCGGTAGAGGCAGGTGGAGTGGACAGAGATAGGATCAAGATTGCGGTGGCACAGAACGCCGACGATCAGGTTGAGACAGTATTATTTCATATTCTTCGCGGTACAACAGTGCATGGACTTGCCGGTATTGCCAAGGTGCGGTTAGATGAGCATGGTTACAAGGTGGTGAGACCGCTGCTTGCTACTCCTCGAAGCGATATTGAGGAGTATATATCGGAAAAAGCTCTCGAACCCAACATTGACGAGAGCAATGAGAAGCCTATATACAGCAGAAATAAAATTAGACTTGAGCTAATACCGGATCTGGAGAAGAAATTTAATCCGTCGTTAAGGAAGTCGATAATCAGACTGAGTGAGACTGCAGCTTGCGATGATGACTACATGATGCAAGCTGCCGAGGACGCCTTTGCGCGTGTCAAGGTTAACACTGCGATTGCCGATGTTGTATGTGAAGGGAAAGGTAGAACGTGCAATGATAATGAACATGAGCTTGAAGCTGATGATAAGTGCGAGGTTCATTACCGCATCGGACCTTTGATTGGGATGCATGCTGCGGTAAAACGGCGCGTCGCAGCCATTATTCTGGAAGAGAATGATATACATCCTACCTACGATCTCGTAAATGCAATTGTTTCTATCGTAGAATCTGACAGCCCGTCGGCGAGCTGCAGTCTACCGGGTGGAGTAATTGCAGAACGAAGATATGGTGAGCTCGTACTGACGGATAGGCAGCCGCAGGCTGACGTAAAGGCTCTTACAAAAGGGAAAGACGTGCCGCTCCCGACGCCTTTCATTTTAAGCGCGGAGGAGTACAGGAAAAAGGTTTCAAATGTAAAGCGCGAGGACATAGGACAGGAAGCCGTGATTCCGATGCGATTTGCATCGTTTGATCTCGACAAGCTCGCTGAGTCTAGGGGAGTCATAATTGATGAACCCTGCGATGGAATGGAGCTTCTATCCAAGCTGTCAATCAGACTCAGAACCCGAAGACCTGCAGATTACATCTCGGTCGGTAAGGGAAACAAAAAACTGCAGGATTTTCTGGTCGACGAGAAGGTGCCAAAGTCTGCTCGAGATACGGTCAATTTCATCGCATGCGGAGACGAGATACTGTGGATTTTGCCGCGTGATGATTTTAAATCCGAACGTTATCGGATGAGGGGAAAATATTCACAGAAATATCAGATTGACGACAACTCAAAGAGGGTTTTGTTTCTTGAACTGTTCTAATACGTATGATAGAATAACACCGCAGTTTGTGCAAAATAACAAATTTTAGCTCAAAAACATAATTTTAAAAGATGAGGGGTACGATAATTGAAGAGATTTACTAAGAATTTCGGAATATATTTGATTATATTCGTGGTAGTTCTCGGAGTTGCCACTTTTTATAAAGGCTATGACGGGGCACACAAGAACACCGAAGTAAAGTTCTCAACCTTTGCAACTCACCTAGAGAAGGGTAAATACGAGAAATTAAATATAACAGACCGCAAGATGACTGCGACGCTGAAGAACGGTGATAAGGAATACGCTTACGCTCCTTCCGCCATTGAGATTAACTGGCTGGAGACAAATTACATATTCCCGCAGATTAAGGAGGGGAAGCTCAAGCTGGCCAGCGATCCTCCGGAGAGCAGTGTCAACTTCTTCTCGCTTCTGCCAACCATAATAATGGTAGTCGCACTTGGATTCCTGTTCTACTTTATGATGAGTCAGGGAGGTAACAACAAGGCGTTCCAGTTTGGCAAGAACAGAGCGAAGCTGTACAAGGAAAACGGCAAAAATATAAAATTTGAAGACGTTGCCGGACTCAAGGAAGAGAAGGAAGAACTGGAGGAGATAGTAGACTTCCTCAAGAACCCTTCCAAATATTCCAATTTAGGAGCAAGGATTCCGAAGGGAGTCCTGCTCGTAGGCAGTCCCGGTACAGGTAAGACTTACATTTCGCGAGCTACGGCCGGCGAAGCCGGTGTGCCGTTCTTCACCATTTCAGGATCTGACTTTGTCGAGATGTTCGTCGGAGTTGGTGCATCCCGTGTCAGGGATTTGTTTGAACAGGCTAAGAAGAATGCACCTTGTATCATCTTTATCGATGAAATTGATGCGGTAGGCCGTAAGAGAGGTGCCGGCCTCGGTGGCGGTAACGATGAGCGTGAGCAGACTCTGAACCAGCTGCTTGTGGAGATGGATGGATTTGACGGCAACGCCGGCATCATTATCCTTGCCGCAACTAATAGACCTGATGTGCTGGATCCGGCTCTGCTGCGTCCGGGCAGATTTGATAGACAGATTGTTATCGGTATGCCGGATGTAAAGGCAAGAGAGGAAATATTCAGGGTTCATACCAAGAACAAGCCTCTTGCGGATGACGTTACGCTTGAGGTATTGGCAAGGAGAACACCGGGCTTCTCACCGGCGGATATCGAGAACCTTGTCAACGAGGCAGCACTGCTGACCGCTAGACGTAACGGAACCAAGATCAGAATGGATGAGATAGAGGAGGCTACAACCAAGGTTATGGCCGGACCGGCTAAGAAGTCCAGGGTTATCTCAGAGTCTGAGCGAAAGCTGACAGCATACCATGAGGCCGGACACGCAATCGTGATGAAGTCGCTTCCTAAATCGGATCCGGTTCATCAGATTACAATTATCCCTAGAGGTATGGCAGGTGGATTCACCATGTCATTGCCTGAGGACGAGAAGTTCTTCATGACTAAGGGAGATATGGTAAATATGATTAAGCATCTGCTTGGCGGAAGAGTTGCGGAGGAGCTTAAGCTCGATGATATCAGCACTGGTGCAAGCAACGATTTGGAGCGCGCAACAGGAATTGCCAGACAGATGATTACCAAATACGGATTCAGCAAGAAGCTGGGGCCTGTAAGCTTTAGCTCTAACGAGGAGGTTTTTCTGGGAAAGGACCTGTCCACCAGACAGAACTATTCCGAAGAGACAGCGTCTGAAATCGATAACGAGATCAAGCACATCCTGGAGAGCTGCTACGTAGACACAACCGCAATTCTCAAGGAGCATGACGAGGCCTTTGAGAGGGTTGCTCAGGCTCTGCTGCTTGTGGAGACTCTGGATGGTGAGCAGTTCAACGACCTGTACGATGGGAAGGTTACTCCGGAGGAGTTAGCTGACAATGTAAAGGCTCGTGAGGAGGAAATCGCTGAGATGAACGAGGCTGAGGCTAAGGAGAGTGAGAAGCTAGAGGAGCAGAGACGCGCTGAGGCGGAGGAAAGACTCAAGGAGTTACAGTCTGTGCTGGTCGGGGATCTGAAGTTTGAGGAATCGACTTTTGCAGAAGGTACGGAGGATTCTGAAAAGCAGCCTGAAGCCGCTGAAGAGGAAGAATGTACAACTGAAGCTACAACAGATGACGAAGTGAAGACAGATACTGAAGCTGCTGATGAGCACAAGGATTCTGATCAGCAGTAATTGAGGAGCAAGATTATGAGGATAACCGTAGAAGATTGCCTTAATTTGGACGCTTTTAAAGGCAGCACCGTAATTTCATGCAAGAGAAAGATGGATCGAAGGGTGCGCACGCTCTCAGTTTTCGACGAGATTGATTATGAAAAGGGAATCGAACGTAACGGAATTAAAGAACAGATGGTTCTGACCCATTTCTGGAATTGCAAGGATGATATCGATGCTCAGTGCCGTATAGTGGTAGGCTTCGGCAAAAAGGCAATCGCCACACTCGTAATTTTCCTCAACGAAGAGGGTGTTAGAGCCGTTGATCCTAAGGTTATCAAGACAGCCGAGGACAACGGACTCCTCATCGTTGTCGTTCCGGATGATAAGGAGATTACATATGCTGCTGTGATGGAACAGGTTCTGGATAAGATTCTGTACGGACATAATTACAGCGACAATATTCTTAACAACACTATCTATCATCTTCTCAATTTTGAGAAGCACAGCAACTTCCAGAGCGCCCTCAAGGAAGCTGCCATCAATAACGATTATCAGGCTATCCTTATGACCACAGAATTCAACCCGATTCTGACTATCGAGACTCGTCATGAGGAGACTATAGACAACGCGATAGTTCAAGCCAAGAAGAGAGATGTATCTCACTCTTCGATGTTCACACAGGTCAATATCAACGATGTCATCACTTACTGGGGTACCATTGATATCAACAATGAGAAGCACATTCTGATGATTGTCGACAACGAAGATAACTACTCGGCGACGGAGATTAAGAAGCTCGCTGAGATTATTGAGCTTGCAATGGGTATGTGGAAGTACACGCCTGAAAGAGACTCGAGGGCAGAGTTTATCAAATCTGCTATAAGAGGTGATTTGACGTTCTGCTACACTCTGATCGATGAGGCCGGACTCAAAAATAAGCAGTTCATCAGCGTGTTTTATGCAAATGGAATAAACAACAGCACTTCGCAGGATATTCTCGAGAAGTATAAGGCTGAAAAGGGCTTTGGAATACTGCCTTTGATTGAAGGCAATGAATACTACGGTATGATTTACGCCGACACAGGCGAAGACAAGGGCATGCAGCTTAAGAACGACTGCCTCAAGATGTACGATGATCTCAAGGAGGGTCGCAAGGATGTGAGAATCTTCCACTCGACCGGCATCGAAGAGCTGGATAGTGCAATTGAAGGCTTTAAGATGATAAATGAGACTTGGAATGACGTCGAAGCGGTATTCCCGTATAAGAGGGTGTTTACCAAGTATGAAATGTCGATGGTTTGTAACTGTATCAACATCCAGATGCAGAGCAACGTGCTCAAAAAGATTTATCTCGATCTGCTCGAGCCTTTCGAGAGAGAGGTATCGCTCAACAAGGGAAGATTGCTGCTGGAGACGCTGGAGACATTTGTGCTTGATGCGGGCATGAACAGCAACAAAACTGCTGAATTTATGAGTATTCATAACAACACAGTTCAATACAGACTAAAGCGAATCAACGAGATTCTCGGAGCGGAGCTGACCGGCAATAGAATTATTCCCGGTCTTACCATGGCACTGGCGCTAAGGAGAATGGAGGATCGCTAAAATGCTTCTGGCTGTAGATGTAGGGAATACAAATATAGTAATAGGCGTATTTAGCAAGTCGAAGCTCATTACCAGCTGGCGACTTGCCACTGATAGTAGGCGAAGTGCAGACGAATATGGGATTCTAGTCGAGCAGATGTTTAGACATGAGGGTCTTGACCCATCCGACATCGACGATGTGATTATTTCCTCGGTCGTGCCTTCGCTGCTTTTTGCCTTGCAGCATATGTGCTTCAAGTATCTGCACGTGTCACCGCTAGTTGTTGAGACTGGTGTTAAGACGGGGCTCAAGATTAAGTGTGACGATCCCAGACAGATTGGCTCTGATAGAATTGTAAATGCAGTTGCTGCACATCACGCATATGATGGACCGCTTATTGTCATCGATTTCGGGACGGCTACGACGTTCTGCGCTATCACCGAGGACGGAGAGTACCTTGGCGGCACGATTGCGCCCGGAATCAAGATTTCCGCAAAGGCGCTTTTTGAGCAGACTGCAAAGCTGCCCAACGTAGATCTTGAGGCTCCCGGCAACATGATTTGCAAGAATACCATCGAGAGTATGCAGTCAGGTCTCGTGTACGGACACATGGGACTTACAGAATATATCGTTGGAGGCATGAAGAAGGAACTTGTAACGCATTACGGCAAGAACTACGATGATATCAAGGTTATCGCAACCGGTGGCATGGCTACCATGGTAGAGAATGGAATTAACTGCATTGATGTCGTGGAGAAGAGACTGACACTTGATGGACTGGTTCTGATTTATGAGAAAAACAAATCACAGAGAAAGAAACGTTAATAATGTCAGATAGCAGATACGTTATAGGCGGTGTAGAGCTGCATAACCCTTTCTTGTTGGCGCCGCTTGCGGGCGTCACCGACGCAGTCATGCGCATGCTGTGCACTGAGCAGGGCGCTGCTATGACTTGCACAGAGATGGTGAGTGCAAAGGGTCTCTTCTACAGAGATAGGAAGACTCCAGCTCTTCTGTATATTCCGGAAGACGCAGGGCCGACTGCCGTTCAGATATTTGGCAGTGAGCCGGAGGTGATGGCGGAGGCTGCATGTATGCTCAATTCGCATCCAAATGTTATCATTGATATCAATATGGGCTGCCCCGTTCCCAAGGTAGTTAAGAACGGAGATGGGGCGGCGCTGATGAAGGATCCTGAACTGGTATATGACGTGGTATATGCTGTGGTAAAGAACTCGGATAAGCCGGTAACCGTCAAGATTAGAAAGGGCTTTGACGCTGCTTCGATCAACGCCCGTGAGGTTGCAAAGGCTATTTCGAGTGCCGGAGCTGCTGCGGTGGCCGTGCATGGCAGGACTCGTCAGCAATTCTATACGGGAAGCGCTGACTGGGATATAATCAGGACGGTCAAGGAAGCCGTGTCCGTCCCCGTGATAGGAAACGGCGATGTATTTAATGGCAAGGATGGCGTCCGCATGATGGAGGAGACAGGCTGTGATTTTGTCATGGTTGCAAGAGGTGCGATGGGCAATCCTTGGATTTTTAGAGAGCTTAATGCGGCACTTCGCGGAGATGAAATTCCGGCGAATCCGACCGTCAGCGAGATAAGTGATATGATGATAAGACATCTTGATGCACTGGTTGAACTCAAGGACGAGTACTCGGCGGTCAGGGAGATGCGAAAATTTGTAGCGTGGTATACAAAGGGCATCAAGGGCGCTTCAAGGCTGCGCGGTAAGATTAATACTATTGAAACACAGGCAGATATGAAAGAGGCTTTGAGAATTGATTAGGAACAAGAGATTTAAGGCGGCATCAGCGATGATGCTACTGCTGCTACTGGCAGTAGTGCTGAGCGGCTGCACGACCTTTGACAATTTTAAAAAGACTTACATAGACAAGAAGGTTGTCGGAGATACCAACACTATCAATATCGGTATCTATGAGCCCAGCTCGGGTGAGTTCAAGGAGCAGGGAGAGGAAGAGATTAGAGGTATCGAGCTGGCAAATTCGATATACGGTAATGTAAATGGAATCAAGATTAACCTCGTCAGGGTCGACAATCAGTCGGATATCAATTCAGCTAAGACTGCAATTCAGAACCTCATCAAGATGAAGCCGACTGTGATTATCGGAAGTGCCGGAGAGGCCAACTCTATGGTAGCTTCGCCGTACATTGAGAAGGCCAAGATTCCGGCAATTACTCCTTCTGCGGCAAATCCGCTGATTACAGAGAACAACAAGTATTATTTTAGGGCTTCAATAACTGAATCGCAGAGAGGTGCAGGACTTGCTGAATATGCATATAGCGTACTCAATTCTCGCAAGATAGCGACAATTTCAATCAGAAACGACAGCTCAAACACAGCACTTTTAAAGGGCTTTAATTCCAAACTCAGTGAACTTGAGACAGCTGCAGCAGGTGATGCGCAATCAGAACCTACATCGTCGATAGTTTATAAGGAGGATATAAACATTGATTTTGCCGGATACAAGAAGCTGGTGAAGAAGATTAAAAAATCCGGTGCAGACGTGGTATTTATTCCGTTTGGAACAGAAAAGGCAGACCTGTTCTTTAAGACTGTCGAAAAGGAAAAACTTGAAGGCAATATAACCTTTGTCGGGAATTCAACATGGAATGACTATGATTTTACCCGGATGATGAAGAAACATCCTAATATAAAGGTGGTGTTTCCGTCAGATTCAGTATTTAGTGCCGGCAAGACTACTACCAAGTCAATCACTGCTGAAACTCAGAGATTCCTGATTGAGTATGCCAACAAGTACGGTGATGATAATGAACCGACTAGCAACGCTGCTCTTGGTTATGATTCATATTTGATTGCGATTAATGCAATCAACAAGGCCAATTCGACCAAGCCGGATGATATCCGGAAGGCTTTGTCAAAGCTATCGGATGTGCGGGGGGTAACCGGAGTGTTCTCATTCGACAAGGACGGAAATCCGGTCAAGTCGGTAAACCTTTCAACTGTTAAGAAGGGAAATATTATTTCGCTGTACGTAACGAACGATACGACCGTGGCACAGACAATGGAGAAGATAAAGTAAACTCTGTAAGCGGGGAAATACAAAAGATACACGTGTTATTATCAGGCTGAAGATAGAAGATAACTGCGGGCTGGTAATTCAAGTAAAGGGAATAGGGTCAAGAGAAATGGGTTACATTGAGAATTTAGAGAAGTTAAATTCTGAAATGATTGAAGAGCTCGCCAATTCGGTAAGAATCAACAGCGCCATGTCTGATGCCGTAAGAACTCCGAACGGAGAGGTGTATCCATTTGGAAAAGGGGTGCAGGATGCGCTCGTACATTTCCTGGAGCTTGGCAAGCGCATGGGCTTTGAAGTTCACAACTATGATAACTATGCAGGGGAGATAGTGTTCCCCGGTGATCCCGGAGACGAAACATTTGGTATTATCGGACATCTTGATGTCGTTCCGGCAGCTGATGACTGGATGTACGGTCCTTTCAATCCTGTTATTGAGGATGGATATATGTACGGCCGTGGAACATCTGATGACAAGGGTCCGGTTATGGCCGGACTGTTCGCTATTAAGGCGATCAGGGATGCAGGAATTACGCCTAAGAAGAACATAAAGATAATTGTCGGACTGGATGAAGAGCATGGAACGGAGAGTGTTGAGCATTACAGAGATGTTGCAAGCCTTCCTGATTTTGGAATTACTCCGGATGCTAACTTTCCGGTTATCAACGGAGAGAAAGGAATTCTTTCTTTTGATATAGCTCAGAAGCTCAAGAAGCATACTCCCAAGGAAGGATTGGTTATCAGCAAGCTGCAGGGCGGCTTGGCTGCAAATGCAGTACCTGCTCAGGCAAGAGCTGTGCTCGCTTCCGAGGATAGAACAAAATATGATGAGATTTCAGAGCGGGTTAAGAGGTATGCAGAGGAGAGCGGATATGATATCTCTGCCAAAAAGACAGGTACATCGTTAGCTGTCGAGGCTCATGGACTCGCAGCTCATGGATCAATTCCTGAAAAAGGACTAAATGCTGTCAGTATTCTGATGGAATTCCTCGGAAAGCTGAAATTTGCAGGTGATGACGTAACAGAATTCATAGATTTTTACAATGACCACATTGGGTTTGACCTCAACGGTGAGAGATTGGGGTGCAAGCTTGCAGATGATAAATCAGGCAAGCTGATTGTGAACGTGGGTACTATGGAGATTAACGATGAAGTAGCTACGATGGAGATAAACATCAGAATTCCGGTTACTTTTGACAGTACGGAGGTTTATGCGGGGATTGAGAGCGTACTGGGAGCTAATCAGGGCATCGTCAAGGTCATGGATGAGAAGTCTATCTATATTGATCCTGAGGACGATTTTGTCAAGACTCTAATGGCTGCATACAAGGAGTATTCAGGAGATAAGGATAGCGAGCCTATCGTAATCGGTGGAGGAACTTATGCAAAGCACTTCAACAGAGTTCTTGCATTCGGAGCACTGTTTCCTTGGGAAGAGGACAGAATGCACATGACTGACGAGAGGATTTCGCTCGATTCATATAGCAGGATGGCAAATATCTTTGCGGCTACCGTATACAATCTCTGCTGCAGGTAGGGTTAGAACAACGTATGAGTGATCAAGAACGGATTGTACATATTAAAAATGAGCAAGCTACTGAAGAGTTTGGACTGAATCTGGCTTCAGAGCTGAAGCCGGGCGATATAGTTGCCCTCATCGGGGCGCTCGGTACAGGCAAGACAGCTTTGACAAAGTATATCGCCAAAGGTCTGGGAGTTACGGAAAATATCGACAGTCCAACCTTCAATATTGTCAAAGAGTACAAGAGCGGTAGATTGCCGCTCTTCCATTTTGATGTCTACAGATTGTCCGGTGGGGATGATCTGCTGGATATCGGCGCTGATGAATATTTCTATTCAAACGGCGTGTGCGTCGTCGAATGGGCTGACCTGGTCGCCGATGTCATTCCTGACAAGGCAAAGGTGATAATTATCAAGTACGGCGAAAATCAAGGGGAGAGAATTTACAGATGTATATTCTAAGTATTGAGACTACAGGAAAATATGGGTCAGTTGCTCTTATTGATGGAGCTGCTAAGGCTGTATCGCGAAGCTCTAATGAGGAGATGAATCACTTACAGGATGTGATGGTGCTTGTTGATCAGTGTCTGCAGGACGAAGCAATTATCCCTGACAAGCTGAGCGCAGTTGCAGCCTCGATAGGTCCGGGATCATTTACCGGCATAAGGATTGGTGTATCTACTGCGAGAGCCATAGCTGAGGTGCTCGAATTACCTTGTGTTGCGGTATCTTCTCTCGAGGGAATGGCAGCTCTGGCGGATGAGCATGTTGAGCCGACGGTCAGGTATTTTGCACCTATCATCAACGCTAGAAGGGGGCAGCTATATGGAGCCCTGTTTGTCCGAGCCGGCAAAGGTTATAAGGCTGTGATTGAGGAGCGTCAATATATGATAGATGAATTTCTCAATGCGGTTAAGCAGATGGAGGTCACTGATTCGGAGCTTGTATTTGTCGGTGACGGCATCGATGCGTATGAAACCGAGATTCGTAATGCAGGAGCTTTTGTACTCGCGCCGGTAGATTGGCGATATCAGGATGCCGCACCGATTGCAAGGCTGGCACTGAGGCGGTTTCGTGCAGGTGCGGTCGTGAATTACGAAAAGCTCATCCCTAACTATATGAGAAAGAGCGAGGCAGAGATGCGCCTTGAGTCAGGAACGCTGAGCAGCAAGATAGGTAAACTCCAATGTTAGATGCGGTTTGTAACGAGGCTTCACACGTTCTGGTGAGAACAGCAGAGGCTGAAGATCTGGATGCAATATATGCTCTCGATGTAGCTACCTTTGCCATACCTTGGAGCAAGGATGCGCTGCACTACGATATCGTGGAGAACGACAACTCGATGGTGCTGGCAGCGGAGTATGACGGTGAATTTGCAGGATATGCGGATATATGGACGGTTTTGGATGAAGCAGATCTCAACAGCATAGCTGTGAGCGGGGAATTTCGCAGACGCGGCATCGGAAAGGCTGTTATCATGTCTATGATCAGGAGGCTCGAGGCAGGCGGCGTCTACACCATCAACCTCGAGGTTAGGGCGAGCAACGAACCGGCAATATGGCTTTACAAAAAATGCGGATTTACAGAGTGCGGCGTGCGTCCGGGATACTATCTCGACAATGGCGAGGACGCGTTGATTATGAAGAGGGAGACAGGTGATTATGCATCAGAATAAGCATATTACACTGGGAATAGAATCTAGCTGTGACGAGACTGCGGTTGGTATAGTGGCGGACGGCCGCGAGGTGCTTGCAAATGTCATATCGTCGCAAATTGCGATTCATACGAAATTCGGAGGTGTTGTACCTGAGATAGCTTCGAGGCGTCATCTGGAGAATATCAACGGTGTAATTGAGCAGGCTCTGGATGAGGCCGGAATCACGATTGATGAGGTGGATTTGATTGGTGTCGCGTACGGGCCGGGACTTGTCGGAGCACTTCTTGTAGGTGTGGCAACAGCAAAGGCTATGGCTTGGGCCAAGGGCATTCCTCTTGTCGGGGTTAATCACATGCATGGTCATATCGCCTCAAATTATCTGGAGTACAAGGAGCTGGAGCCACCCTTTATCGGACTGGTGGTTTCCGGCGGCCATACAAATATTATTAAGGTCAATGATTACAACGAGTGCAAGATACTCGGCGCGACGCGCGATGATGCAGCCGGAGAGGCTATGGATAAGGTTGCTCGAGTTGTAGGTCTGGGATACCCGGGAGGACCTAAGATAGATAAGGCGGCTCGTGAAGGTGACAAGCGTGCAATAGAGTTTAAAAGAGTGTACCTCGAGGATGGCAGCTATGATTTTAGCTTCAGCGGTCTCAAGACTCAGGTGCTCAACTATATCAACAACGAGAGACAGGCGGGACGCGAGATTAATGTACCGGACCTTGCGGCATCATTTCAGGAGTCCATAATGGAGGTTATTGCCGATAAGTCTATAGCTGCTGCGGTAGAGTACGACAGCAATAAGGTTGTCGTAGCAGGAGGAGTTGCAGCTAACAGCAGGTTGAGAGAGCTGCTGGAGCACAAGGGCGCTGAGAAGGGGATCGAGATTCTCAAGCCGGCGCAGATACTGTGCACTGATAACGGTGCGATGATTGCCTGCTCTGCATATTATCAGATGAAGAAAGGAGAGTTCGCGGATATGTCGCTGGACGCGTGTCCCGGACTGGAGTTTTAGCTATGCTTGTAATGTCCGCAAAAGATATATGCAAGTCATATGGAACTGACATCATCCTGGAGGATATTTCGTTTTCCATCAATAAAGGTGATAGAGTCGGCATTGTCGGTCCGAATGGAGCCGGCAAAACTACGCTTCTCGGCATCATTTCCGGTGAGAATGAACCGACAAGCGGCAGCGTTTTTGTGCGCAGCGGCTACGTCGTCGGGTATCTCAAGCAGAAAAATCATTTCTTCTCAGAGGGGACAGTTCTTGAAGAAGCGGCCAAGACCTTTACGCATTTCCACGAGATGGAAGAGGAAATTTCCAGACTGGAAAAGGCTATCTCCGATACTGGCAATCCCGGGTTCGATCAGAATCTGGAGACGTACACTCATCTGATGGACGAGTATAATTTGGCGGGAGGGTATACTTATAAGAGCGAGCTTACAGGAGTACTGGCGAGCATGGGATTTGATCCTGAGACTCATGACAAGGAGATAAGCATGCTCTCGGGTGGAGAGAGGACACGTCTGGCGCTTGCGTGCATGGTGCTGAGGAAGCCGGATATACTGATGCTCGACGAGCCGACCAATCATCTCGATCTCAAGATGCTGGCGTGGCTTGAGTCGTTCCTCAGAAGCTACAAGGGGACGATTATAGCCGTATCTCACGATAGATATTTTCTGGACCGTATTGTCAGTCGCATCTTCGACATGCGCAGAACTCACCTCGTGGATTACCGTGGAAATTACTCAGAGTACCTTGTGAAGCGCGATGAACGTGAAGAGGTGATGCGCCGTGAGTATGAGAAACAGCAGAAGGAAATAGCCCGTCAGGAGGAGATCATCCGCCGATTCAAGCAGCATAACACGGAGCATCTGGTAAAACGTGCCCGGTCAAGAGAAAAACGACTTAAGCACCTAGACGTGCTCGATAGGCCGGAGCTCAAGCAGGCAGAGCTAGAGCTTTCGTTCGATGCCGACTTTCAGAGCGGCAAGGACGTAATCATGACAGAGGCGTTGTCCAAGAGCTTTGGTGATAAGCAGCTATTTGAGAACGTCAAATTCGATGTCAAGAGCGGCGAGAAAATCTGCTTTATCGGCGAAAACGGAGTTGGCAAGACAACTCTTATGCGCATCATCATGGGAGAAGAGGAGGCTGATGACGGGTATCTCAAGATAGGGCATAATGTCGATTTTGGATATTACGATCAAGGGCAGCTCCTGCTCGACGACACCGAGACAGTGCTAGGTGAGATAAAAAACGCTTATCACCTGTACACCGATACAGAGATGCGCAATATTCTGGGCAGGTTCCTGTTTAGAGGTGACGATGTGTTTAAGAGCGTTTCCTCGCTTTCGGGCGGTGAAAAGGCCAGATTGTCGCTGCTCAAGCTGATGCTGTCCGGTGCCAACACTTTAATTTTCGACGAACCGACGAATCATCTGGACATCGAATCCAAGGAAATCGTCGAATCGGCCATCATGGAGTTCAAGGGCACCGTGCTGATTGTGTCTCATGATCGTTATCTGCTTAGCAAAATTCCGGACAGGATTCTCGAACTTAGACGGGACGGCATCAGGGAATACAAGGGCAAGTTTGACTATTATCTGGAGAAGAGTGCCCGGCTGGATCAGGAGGAGCAGGATCCTAATATAAATGAACCTTCATCTACCACGCAGACTTCCGCGCTAAGTGCAGAAGAGGAACGCAGGCTGCGCAAGGAGCAGGAGGCTGAAGAACGCCGTAGAGCCCGCAAAATTGTCGAGCTGGAGGGTGTCATTCATGATCTCGAGGCCAAGATAGATGAAATTGAGACAGAGATGTGCAAGCCGGAGCACGGCACCGATGTATTCTATCTGCGGGAGGCAGGAGATAGAGCAGATGCGCTCAAGGCCGAGCTAGAAGGCGTGTATGACGAATGGCTGATGTTACAGGATTGATAAAAAACTTGCAAGTATCAATTGTATAATTTATAATTAACCTTGAATTTCAAAAGGAGGTTACGCTATGACTTTTGATACAGTTAGAGATCTTGTAGTCGAGCAGCTTGGTGTAGATGCTGATATGGTTCAGATGGACACTAACCTGATGAAGGATCTCGAAGCAGATTCGCTCGACGCTGTAGAGATTATTCTCGGTGTTGAGGAAGCATATGGACTCGATATTCCGGACGAAGATGCTGAGAAGTTTGAGACCGTAAAGGATCTGGTTGAGTACGTAGATTCACATAAGTAATAATATGAAAATTGTCAAATTGGGGTGGAAGTATTTATGAAAAGCAGCAACACAAAGGTATCGAATGCGATTATTCGCAGATTACCAAGGTATAGAAGATATTTAAACGAACTACGCAAGCAGGGGGTCAAGAAGATATCTTCTAATGAATTAAGTGAGCTTATTGGTTATACTGCATCTCAGATTAGACAGGATCTCAATACATTTGGTGGCTTCGGCCAGCAGGGCTATGGTTATACTGTTGATTCTCTGTTCAATGAGATTAACAGGATTTTAGGACTTGACCGTGAGTATAAGACGATCGTAGTTGGTATTGGTAATCTTGGTCAGGCAATCACGAACTACACTTATTATTACAAGATTGGATTCAATATCGTAGGACTTTTCGATGTTAATCCTAAGCTTGTTGGACTAAGCATCAATGATGTGCTTGTTCGCGATTTTTCTGAGATGAGCGATTTCGTTAAGGAGAACAATATTGATATCGCGATTATCTGTGTAAATCGTGAGAATGCGCAGAAGGTTACAAATGTCCTTGTCGATGCGGGAATAGAAGGCATCTGGAACTTTGCTCCGCTCGATCTCGACGTACCGGAGCACGTTGCGGTTGAAAATGTTCATCTGAGCGACAGCTTGCATACGTTATCGTTTATGATCAGAAGCAATGAGCTCGAAGAATCTGACAAGTAGTTTTCGGCGCTTAAGAAAATTGCGGCTGTGGCAGTGCCACAGTCGTTTTCTTGTATCTGCTGTAGCAGTGGATTTGCCGAGCGATAGCGAGGTGAATCAATAAACCGTCGGCATAGCCTGTTAGATTAGGATCGGAGTTATAGGACAAAACGCGTTGGAGCTATAGAAGGATTATAGGATAAAACGTGTTGGTAGTTAATTCCGGTAATTTTATGCAGAAGAAAGACCGTCTAGGCAAAAAGAAAATCCCCTGCGCATCGCGCAGGGGGAAATATTCTACCTTTGGTTCATCCCCTAGGGATTACTCCTGTGAAGGTGCGCCTACAGGGCATACATCTGCACAAGCTCCGCAGTCAATGCAAGCATCTGCATTGATTACGTAAGGTGTGCCCTCTGAAATAGCCTCTACCGGGCAACCATCTGCACATGCACCGCAGCTGATGCAATCTTCGCTAATCTTATAAGCCATAATAAATCCTCCTATGTCTAAAACGTCATTTGTCTTTCTACGTTTGCATTGTAACATGATACAATAGGTTTGATAAAGTTAACTTTTTATAAAGTTTTCAACGGTCTTATAAGGTATGAAGGTTTATTCATTTACAGGAAAAAGTGGAACAGGAAAGAGCTATCAAGCTATCAGAGTTGCCAAGGAAAACGGTGTACCAGCCATCATTGATGATGGCCTTTTGATATACAGAAATAAAATAGTAGCCGGCAGTTCTGCCAAGAAATGTGAATCCAGAGCCAAGGCGATGCGTACAGCACTCTTTAACTATGAAGATCAGAGAAATGACGTGCAGAAGAAGATTAAAGCTCTAAAGATTAAGAGGATACTCGTTTTGGGCACCTCAGACCGCATGGTAGATATCATTACAGATACGCTGGAGCTCCCCAGAGCTGTCAAGAGGCTGTATATAGAAGATTTTACCAGTGCCGGTGAGAGGAGGATAGCCTCTGACCGCCGGAATAATCACGGGGAACACGTGATTCCGGCACCGATGGGAGACTTGAAGCGCGATTTTGCAGGATATTTCATGAATCCTCAGAGATTTATCAGGAACCTGACGCTCAGCAACGATGAGACCGACGGTTACGAGAAAACTGTCGTGATGCCGCAGTACAGCTTCAACGGAAATTATACGATTAATGAGAATGTGGTCAGGGATATCATCCGAATTGTTTCCCGGCAGTACGGGCGCAATATCAAGGTGACCAATTATTATAACAATAGCAGGACAGGAAGCTTCGTTATTGTGCTCGATCTCAAGATACGCAAGACAGTTGACTGCATGCGGTCTTGCATCAATCTGCAGCGAGATGTCAAGCGAAGCGTTGAGAGTATGACTTCGTTTCAGGTCAAGCGCGTAGACCTCAATATTAAGGAGCTTGTTCTGGACAGGGAGATTACCGGAGGGTTGCGGAAAAGAAAAGAGAATATTGAACGAAGGCACAATAATTAAGAAGCTGTTCGCACAGGAGTATGAGCCCCTCGAGGCTCTTTTCTGTCACATGCTTGTGCTGACAGGCTTCTTACCTTTGCCAAGCGAAAATTGTTCGAGATAGTTCAAATATTTTTTTTCGCTGGTTGATAATTCATCGATTGGTCTATGTGCTATACCGTATATGAACTTCAGCGGCGGGTTAATCGGTATTGCACATATGTTGGCATCATCAGACATATTGTTGGCAAACTCAACAGAATGAAGAGATGCTCCCTTCCCGGTCTTGAGGAGGTCAATGCTCCCAATTGAACTGCCCTCATATGTTGGATTAAATGCGAGTCCTTCAGAGAGCATGGCATCTTTGATTATTGCCTGGAGCGTTGAATTCCTGCCGGGTATCAGCATCTTCTCACCCGATAGATCTTTGAGGGAGATGCTTTCCTTATTTGCCAAAGGATGTGAATTGTTAAGCAGCGCAACGAATCTCGTTTCCACCATAGGCAAGAATTCGTAATCACCGGTCCGAGGGCTGGGTGGGAAGGCTGTAAACAGATTGAATTTCCGCTTATTATACATTTCAAGCAGACCGAGTTCATCTGCTTCTATGAGGCTCAGGTTGATTTCCGGTTCAGTTACCATGAATCCAATCATGTAGCTTGCAAAATTGTAGTATTGTGGATTGGAAATAACTCCTAAGGTAAGGGAGTTGCTACCTTCTCCGGAAAATGCTTTAAGCTCATTGGTATATGAAGCGCACAATTCAGCAATTTGTTTTGCGTATGGCAGAAATAGTCGACCCTGATCCGTGAGCTCTATCGAACGCGTGGTTCGAATAAATAGTGGTGTACCAAGCTCTTTTTCCATAGAGCGTATGTGTTTTGACAATGAGGATTGAGAGATGAATAACTCATCGGCAGTCTTGCTGAAACTGAGATTATTTGCCAAACTTACAAATTCTATGATGTAATCCGTATTCATAGTCGGTCTCCTTGGACTTCAAGTGCTTATGCCATTGTGGAATAAATATTAGCACATTTTGAATTGCCGCACAATGTAAATGAGAACTATAATTGATAAAAAGATATCAAACATTAAAATCTGTTGAGATATCGAGTCATCAATTACTGGCTGAATTACTATAATAAGGAGGCGCTGTATGTTATTTCAAGTTTATGGCGAGCATTCGTTCTATCAGGTAATCGGATGGGTGCTGGTTTTTGCCGGATTAATTATCACTAATGAAATCGAGAGAAGATCCAAGCTTGGCGGGTATTTCTTCTTTCTTGCACTGCCGGCAGCGCTGACAGTTTATTTTATTGCAATTTACGTAGGAGCCGCTCATGGCGCATCTTGGGCTCTTAACAACCCAACTTACGTCCACATGACCAGCTGGTTCCACTATGCGAAGCTGTATGCAGCAACAGCAGGCTGTATCGGGTTCATGATGCTTAAATATAAGAAGGGCATCGGTAAGACGGAGTGGTTCAAGGTGTTCCCGTTTGTAATTGTTGCTATCAACATCATCATCGCCGTATGTAGTGACTTTGAGAGTGCGATCAGAGGATCAATGGCTCTTGCAAATACAGGGTCGAGATGGTGGCTGTCTTCCGAGGGCGTGTGGCTTTACGGTGGCTGGTGGAACGTCGCAAATGGAATAGCAGGACTTATCAACATATTCTGTATGACCGGTTGGTGGGGAATCTATCAATCCAAAAAGCGTGATGACATGCTATGGCCGGATATGACATGGGTATTTATCGTTGCTTATGACGTATGGAACTTCGAATACACATATCTTAATCTGCCTACCCACTCTTGGTACTGCGGTTTTGCATTGCTGCTCGCACCTACGTTTGCAGCAATATTCTGGAACAAAGGCGGATGGATTCAGAATCGTGCAAATACACTGGCAACATGGTGCATGTTTGCGCAGGTGTTCCCAATGTTCCAGGATTACAGCAATTTCTCGGTTATCCCAAGCCTATATGCCGATGGGTTTATGAAGAGTGGTGTTCATCCAACTGCAGTCGATCCGAGGGCCGGAGGCATTGTGGCTGTCGCATCTATTCTGGTAAATCTGGCAGCATTAGCCTATATCATCAAGAGAGCCAAGGCACAGGGAATTAATCCATACAAGCACGAGGTATTCAGCGGCACACACGACTTTGAAGAGGCTATGCTGAGAGCCGCCTAAGGTAGAATATTCGATCATATAATTACAGGATGACAGGAGAACAGTATGATAGATTATGACAAGATTGCCGGCAACATGAGACCGGACTGTGTAAAGGATGACGGACCGCTTCGCGAGCCTATAGCTAAGCTCGCGAAGCAGGTGACAGACAGGGTACCACAGCATCTGGGGTTTAAGAAGATTACGAAGGATGATCCGGAGTACTGGGGGCTTGCCGCTCTGATTTCCGACGAGGAAGCTGAGCTGGCGCTCAAGCTGGGCGTGAGGAAACCCAAGACCTTTGAGGAAATTCATAGGCTGTCGGGAATGGATGAGTCGCATTGCAGGGAGCTTATAGATCATATGTCGGAGCAAGGTGTAATAGAGTATAACTATGAGAATCTTGATGGAACAAATCCGGAGCACAAGAAGAGGTATCTAGTGCCTATGTTTGTGCCGGGAATTGGCGAATTTGCAGCAATGCATGAAACCAATATGGCAGAGCATCCGGAGCTCGGCAGGCTGTTCGAAAGGATGACATTCCTGCCTCTTGAAAACGTTACCAAGATTGTACCTCCGGGCGGAGCGGGTATAGGTATGCACGTAATCCCCGTAGAGCAGGCAATATCTATGGAGGAGAAATCTGTATCGGTAGAGCACATTTCGCACTGGCTGGAAAAATACGAAGGGAAGTATGCGGCGAGTCCTTGTTCATGTCGTAAATCTAATCGCACTTACGATGAAGGCTGTGCTGATGATTTTAATGATTGGTGCATAGCTGTCGGAGATATGGCTGATTACGTAGTAGAGACCAAGAAGGGCGGACGCTACATAACTAAGGAAGAAGCACTTGCTATATTTAAGAAGGCGGAAGACAACGGGTTCGTACACCAGATTACAAATATAGACGGTGATCAGAAGATTTTCGCTATATGTAACTGTAACGTAAATGTATGTTATGCACTCCGTACATCTTTGCTCTTCAATACCCCTAATATGTCACGTTCTGCATACGTTGCAAGAGTGGAGAAAGATAAGTGTGTTGCATGCGGACGCTGCGTTGAGCATTGCCCCGCAGGAGCTGTTAAGCTCGGACAGAAGCTATGTAAGGCGGATGGTACCGACGTGCAGTATCCCAAGTCGTCTTTGCCATCTCTGGAAAAATGGGGCAGAGAAAAATGGGATCTTGATTATAAGGACAATAATCGAATTAATTGTTATGATACAGGAACGTCACCATGTAAGACCGCATGTCCTGCACACATAGCTGTTCAGGGTTATTTGAAGCTGGCGGCTCAAGGAAAGTATACTGAAGCTCTTGAGTTGATTAAGAGGGACAATCCTTTCCCTGCAGTTTGCGGCAGAATTTGCAACAGGAGATGTGAAGACGCATGTACCAGAGGTACTGTTGATCAAGCTGTAGCAATTGATGAGGTAAAGCGCTTCATAGCTCAGCAGGATTTGGACAGCGAGACGAGATTCGTCCCAAGCAAGGTCATCCCAAAGGTTCGAGGAGAATTTGAAGAAAAAATTGCAATTATAGGTGGCGGTCCGGCCGGACTCAGCTGTGCGTACTATCTGGCAGTCAAAGGATATAAGCCGACGGTGTTCGAGAAAGAACACAGAACCGGCGGTATGCTCATGAACGGAATTCCAAGCTTCAGGCTGGAGAAGGACGTAATAGAAGCAGAGATCAATGTACTGCATGAGCTCGGTGTCGAATTCAGATGCGGGATAGAAGTGGGCAAGGATGTAACTGTTTCTGAACTCAGAGAGCAGGGGTACAAGGGCTTCTATGTTGCAATAGGATTACAGTCTGGAGGAAGTCTTGAGATTCCGGGTTCAGACGCAAATAGTGTCATGGCGGGTATCGACTTTATGCGCAAGGTTAATGTAGGAGAGGACGTTAAGCTCAGTGGCAAGGTGGTTGTAATCGGAGGTGGCAATATTGCATGTGATGTTGCCAGAACAGCTGTTAGATTGGGCGCTGAATCGGTAGACATGTATTCGCTGGAAGCATATGAAGATATGCCTTGTGGTGTAGAGGACAGAGGCGAATGTGAACGCGATGGAGTGAATATCCACGGCGGATGGGGGCCTGTCTCTGTGTCGAAACATGATGGTGCATGTGCAGGAATATCCTTTAGAAAATGCCTAAGTGTTAGAGATGACGATGGAAGATTTGCCCCAATATTCGACGACGAAGTAACTGCAGATGTGGAATGTACTACAGTACTGTACTGCATAGGCCAGAAGGTTGACTGGAAGCAGCTGCTGGAAGGAACAAAGGTCGAGTTTAACGTGAATGGAACGGCTAAGGCGGATCCTGTAACTTATCAGACGGCGGAACCGGATATATTTGTCGGGGGTGATGTTTACACAGGCCAGAAATTTGCCATCGATGCAATTGCTGCGGGCAAGGAAGGTGCCGTATCGCTTCACAGATTTGTCCAACCACACTCCAGTTTAACCCTCGGACGCAATCGCAGAGAGTTTATAGAGTTCGATAAGAAGAATATGAAGGTGAATGAGGAGACCTTTGACAATACGCCAAGGCAGAGAATAGGATATAACCAAGCATTGTCAAAGACGTTCAAGGATGAAAGGATTGCATTTACAAGAGAGCAGGTACAGAGGGAGACAGCTCGCTGTCTATCGTGCGGAGCCTCGTTTGTGGATGAGAACAAGTGTATCGGATACGGCGTATGCACTACAAAATGTGCATTTGATGCTATCGCTATTCACCGCGAACATCCGGAGTGCTCCAAGATGACTCCAAGCGAAGAAAAGATGAAACACATCTTACCATATGCAGCTAAACAGGCTATACGTGTGAAATTTTCAGGCAAGAAAGGTTAGACTACAGCATGCATGAATTAGGAGTAGTATTCCATATGATCGATGAGCTCAAAGCGGTGGCTGCTGATAACGATGTACAGGACATATCTAAGGTTGTGGTCGAGCTTGGTGAAGTATCAACCGTTATTCCCTCATATCTGCAAGATTGCTGGAAATGGGCGGCTGTCAAGCATGATTTTCTTAAAAACTGCGAGCTTTGCATCGAGACTATCCCGGCTGTAACTTACTGTGAAGCTTGTGGCAAGGAGTATGGGACGGTCGAATTCGGCAGAGCTTGCCCGTGCTGCGGTAGTGGTCGTACGTATTTGATACGTGGCAATGAGTTCTTGATTAAGGAGATAGAAGTACCGGAGGTGTGAGATGGACAAGGTTAGAGTAATTGAGGTAAAGGAAAGCGTTTTTGCGAACAACGACAGAGAGGCTGACAGGATCAGAAATAAGCTCAAGGATCAGAAAACCTGCTTGATCAACCTCATGTCATCGCCCGGAGCAGGCAAGACGACGACTCTGCGCAGGCTAATCAAGGACATGAGTGGTGAGCTCAGCATAGGTGTCATGGAGGCGGATATCGATTCGACTGTTGACGCTGAGGCAATTGCCGAGGCCGGAGCAAGGTCTATTCAGATTCACACAGGCGATATGTGCCATCTCGATGCGGGAATGACAGAACAGGGATTGGATGAGATTGAATCGGAGCAGTTTGATCTGTTGGTGCTCGAGAATGTCGGTAACCTGGTGTGTCCTGCTGAATTTGATACTGGTGCAGTATTCAACATGTCCATTCTTTCAGTACCCGAAGGGCACGATAAGCCGCTCAAATATCCTCTCATGTATGAAGTATGCAAGGCTCTCGTAATAAACAAGGTGGATGTGCTTCCCTACTTTGACTTCGATATGGAAAAAGTCAAGGAATATGCCTTGATGAGAAATCCGGACATCAAGATTTTTACGGTATCAGCTGCGACCGGAGAAGGCTTCGCTGAGCTCGAGGAGTGGCTAAAGGGAGAAGTTGAGGTGTGGAATCGCTAGTTGAATCACAGCGCCGAAACGGGATTTGGAATAAAAAGAGCAGCAACTCAAAGCTTGAAACAGTTTCTATAAGTCTTGAGTCGCTGCTTATTTGTTATAAATATACACGGGTTAAAGCACACGATTACGGTTGTTCATTCAAATGATCTTTCACAATGTCTATATACTTGTCGAGTCTGGGCAGGAACATCTTGTGTAGATTCTTTTCGAGCTTTCCGCCGGAAGGAACGAACACAGCAAACACCAGTACTGCGAGCAGTATCGCAAATACGTAGGAAATCACTGATATTGCAAATATCGGTGTCATAAGCTGCACGATTATTCCGATCACTAATAGGATAGCACTCTCTGAGAGCAGCATAATCGGGATAGGCGATTTCAAGCCTCGCGTCTCAAATTTGTAGTTTAGCTCTGTAGTTTCACTTGAGGTGGATGCGAGATCCAGCTCAAGCGTCTTAAAATTGATCAACAGATTGGAAAGATTCTTTCCTTCCGGCGTCTTCGTGAACTGTTTAATCCTGTATCGGTCAAACGAATAACTCTCGGGTGTCTCAATTCCCTTGTAGCCGAGAAGCCCTTTAAGAGCTACCTGAACGACTTCCACAGGAGCTTTGATGTTTACCGCTCCATGTATTTCTTCCATATTAATGATCTCCTTTACGAGTATTGTCAGCAG
Organism: Mogibacterium sp. CM50; assembly: GCF_000293155.1. Classification (NCBI taxonomy): domain Bacteria; kingdom Bacillati; phylum Bacillota; class Clostridia; order Peptostreptococcales; family Anaerovoracaceae; genus Mogibacterium; species Mogibacterium sp. CM50. The sequence continues at coordinate 122,059 of NZ_ALNL01000039.1, forward strand.
CAGATGTGCGGAGAAGCCACACAAACATTCCTATCTCTGCCAGGCAAATTATAATACCGACGATGGACGCTGTGACTTGCAGCAGGGTTACACTTGCAAAAATCAGTCCGGCAATTACATCGAGGATCATCGGAAACAGATATAGCCCCCAGCGCTTTTTGATGTCGGAGTCTTCATCCATATCTGAGATATAGTGCGTGCAGCCGGCAAGAAGTGATATCGATGCTATAAACAATATGAGGTAGAGAATTCCAAATATAACCAGTTTAAATAGCACGGAGATATCCGAGTAGTAGAAATAAGCGTCGTTGAGTGATAAATCGTCGCTTATAGTAAGTGCAAATACGATATACAGGATTGTACGCGTGATGGCGAAACCTATATAAGTGTAGACATAACGCCGTATTGATCTTGTCTGTTCATGTTTGGAATAGTATTTTGTTTCAATGTTATTCATGGGTGTCGTGTCTTAATCTGTGAAATAAGGCAGCTTGCGCTGCCCCATACATTTGTATTTGTGTATTTGATGTTATTTATGCTTCGGTGCCGGGAGTTTCGTTCTGAACGGATGCATCAGGAGCTTCCGTCTTAACCTCGTAATCAACATCTACAACAGTTTCAGCGTTAGCGGTTGCAGTACTTTCAGTTGCAGCAGACGCTTCTGCGGTCTCAGCAGTTTCCGTAGTCTTTGCTGCGGCAGCCTTCTTGAGGTCTGCAACCGCGCCGAAATCAAGGTTGCTCTCAACACTGCTCTCGAACTCGCTCTCGCCCTGAAGCTTTCTGAGCTGAGTGATTGATACACCGCAGAGAATCCATGTAATGATGCCGAGCACAAGTCCGAGGAATGCAAGCACTAATGTAACAATGGCAGATATGATTAAAAGGACAAAGCCTGTCGACTTTTTGCTACTTTTGATGAGCAGGATAATCGCACCTATCATAACAGCGATTGATACGACTATAAGCGCGATGAAAGTGAATCTCTGCGTGTTATAGGCCGCCATGTAGTTGCCTGAATACGATCCTGTAATAAGTGTTCTGTTAGTAATTCTAATTACAGCAAAGGCGATAATCGTAGCAATGATTAGTATAGTATCGAGAAGGATACCTTTTTTAGCAATACTCTGTTCTGTCATACCGAATCCTTTCTTGAATAAAAAATTTTCAAGTCATTCTATCATATTTTAGTTTGCTGTACTAGTTTTTAATACTAAATTCGTATGTTATAATATTAAACAACTATATTGTCTACGGATGTTAGGTATGAGATCCGGAGAAAGGAAGGTCAGCAATGGCTCTAGTAACTACTACAGAAATGTTTAAGAAGGCATATGATGGAGGCTATGCTATCGGAGCTTTCAATGTCAATAATATGGAAATCGTTCAGGGAATCACTGAGGCTTGCAGGGAGGAAAATGCTCCTGTAATCCTGCAGGTATCAAAGGGGGCGCGCGCTTATGCCAGCCACACCTACCTGATGAAGCTGGTTGAGGCAGCAGTTCTGGATTGCCCGGACATCCCGATTGCTCTGCACCTCGATCACGGTCCTGATTTTGAGACTTGTAAGTCTTGCATAGACGGCGGTTTTACTTCGGTTATGATTGATGCTTCTTCGAAGCCTTTTGAGGAGAACATAGAGATTACCAAGCAGGTTGTAGATTATGCTCACCAGTACGGCGTTGTAGTTGAAGCAGAGCTCGGCACTCTGGCTGGCATAGAGGATGACGTAAATGTTGCGTCTGAGGATTCGTCGTATACACGCCCTGAAGAGGTTGAGGAATTTGTACGCAGAACCGGCTGTGATTCGCTTGCAATTGCAATCGGAACCAGTCACGGCGCTTTCAAATTCAAACCGGGTACTAAGCCACAGCTTCGCTTTGATGTTCTTCACGAATGCGAGAAGAAGCTGCCGGGATTCCCGATAGTGCTTCATGGAGCGTCCTCTGTTCCTCAGGAATTCGTCCGGATGGTTAACACATATGGTGGAGCTATGAAGGATGCGCTTGGCGTTCCGGAGGATCAACTCAGAGAGGCTGCACGCTCCGCAGTGTGCAAAATCAACATCGATTCGGATCTCAGGTTGGCGATGACGGGTTCCGTTAGAAAGCATCTGGTGGAGTTCCCATCGGAGTTCGATCCCAGACAGTATTTAAAGCCGGCTAGGGCTAATATCAAGGAGCTGGTGAGACATAAGCTCGTAGATGTTCTCGGCTGTGCGGGAAAGGCACTGTAATTTGAGCAAAACTTTAATGTAGCGAGATTTAGAGCATTGCGCCCGGCGTAATGCTCTATTATTATAGAGGTAGACATTTTTGTTGCATTAAATTAAATATATAATATTCAATATAACATCAAGAGGTATACATGAAGACACTTTATTTTGATTGCGCGAATGGCATCAGCGGCAATATGACTATCGGAGCACTTCTAGAAGTGTGTGATGGAGAACAGTACCTGAGGACAGAGCTCGATAAGCTCGGGGTCCGAGGATATGATCTCAAGGTTGTTAAGCGTGATTCATATGGGATAAACGGCACTTATGTGGAGGTGCTCAAGACAGGCACCAACACTCCTGTCGATGCACTACCGGATGAGATGATGGGAATGAGACCGCATGATCGCAGTCAGGTGTATCATGACCATGACCATGAGCATCCTCACATTCATGAACACGAAGAACGTTATGAACATCACCGCCATTCGCATGATCACGAACATCACCATGACCACATTCATGATCACGGACATCACCACGAACACGAGCACAGGACGTATGGTGATATAAGGCTGATAATCGAACAGAGCGGTATCACGGATGGAGCTAAGCAGCTTGCAAATTCCATGTTCCACAAGGTTGCTGCTGCGGAGGCAACGGTGCATGGCAGGCCTATAGATGAAGTGCATTTCCACGAGGTCGGCGCTCTCGATTCCATTGTGGATATCATAAGCGTCGCTATTCTGATGGACTACATTCAGCCTGACCATGTGATTTCCAGTGTCGTTTCAGATGGTCACGGTACTATCAGATGTGCACACGGTGTGCTGAGCGTTCCTGTGCCGGCAACATCTGCAATCTACAAAAGTGAGCAGGTTAGGTTTAAGCAGATTGATATTCCTACCGAGCTTGTTACTCCGACTGGTGCGGCAATTATCTCCACCTTTGCGGAGCAATACGGGCTGATGCCGGAGATGAATATTTCAGAAATCGGAGTCGGTGTCGGCAGCCGTGAAACAGGTGGTCCTAACACGCTCAGAGTCATCCTCGGCGAGGTGATGGAAGCCGGCGGCGCAGCACATAAAAACGACATAATGGTCATAAATTCCAACATCGATGATTCGACCGGTGAAGAGCTCGGGTATGTGATGGAGAAGCTCATGAGTGCAGGGGCTCTCGACGTGTCGTATGCGCCCATTTTTATGAAGAAGAACAGACCGGCGTACAGGCTGGAGGTCATATGCAGGACCGCGGACAGGTCCGGGCTCTCTGAAATAATATTCGAGGAGACTACAACCATAGGCATCAGATACTATCCGGTGCAGCGTGAAGAGCTCGTGAGATCAAAGGTTGCTGTTAATACAGAACTTGGACCAATTGAGGCCAAGAAGGTGTGCACAGCAGGTGGCTGCGAGTACACATATCCGGAGTATGAGAGCATGAGAGAGAAGGCTGCAGAGCTCGGCGTCTCGATGAAGTCGGTGCGTGCAGCGTTTGAGAAGGGCTTAGGGAAGTTAGGGAAATAATGTATAAGGCTGCAATTTTTGACATGGACGGAACCATCTTGGATACTATCGCTGACTTAAAGGACAGCATTAATCACGCACTTGAGGTCAACGGTCATCGGTGTGATTATACTGCTGCCGATACCTGTAGATTTTTTGGAAGCGGTGTCAGGGTAGCTGTGGCCAGGGCTCTCGCAGCTGAAGCAGGACTTACAGCTTCAGAGATTGACGCTATAGGGGCGGAAGCAACATATCAAGGTGACGAGTCAGAACTGGCAAATGTCATTGCTTCCTTTGAAGCGTGGTATCCGGCGCACTGTGATATCCGGACGAAGCCGTTTGATGGTATATCGACTGCGGTCAGGCGGCTTCAGATTGCCGGAATTAGCACTGCTGTCGTATCTAACAAGATGCATGAGGCGGCAGTGATATTAGCTGAGAGATATTTCCCGGGAGAGTTCGAATTCGTGCAGGGAGTGGATGACAGAATCAGGCGCAAACCAAATCCGGATGCGACGCTCAGGATACTTGAACTGATGGGGCTCTCACGGGATGATGCGGTCTATATCGGTGACACAGAAGTGGATATAGAGACAGCACAAAATGCCGGAATACCTTGTATAAGCGTAGACTGGGGCTTTAGAAACAGGGATTTTCTGGAACAGGCAGGCGCAGAACATATTTGCTCTGATATGGATGAGCTGGTAGCTGCGATATTAGGATAGCGTTGCAGCTCGGAGCAGCAGGCTGCCGCTTCATGAGGCGTGAGTCTGCTGCTGAATCATTAAAAGCAGGAAGAGCTATAGGCATATAATGGAGGAAATCGTGGGAGCTATGAAGGTACAATGTAGTGGAGAGTGCATCCTCGTCATCAACAGGAAGACTCGGAAGGTGAGCGCCTTTAGCTTCGTTGGCGATTATATGGTTGCATTTGATGTGCAAGGCGTGCCGATCGATGGGGCTAGGATTAATTCCAATCAGCAGCTATATACCGTGCTGTATTATGAGAAGCTTCATATGATAGCCCTTGTTGTCAAGAGACCGTCACCATGTGCTATAGTACTGGTGTTTCGCAGCGGTGCGGATTACGACGATGTACTTTCACTATTGCGGCAGACGGCTGAAAGCGTGCGATTTAGCAGACAGAATTTCAAGATATCAAGCTATGCCGACAGGATAGCGGAGAAGCTCATGGACGGAGTGGAACTGGCAATCATGGATGTGGTCGATAAGTCCGAGGTTGAAGCCTGTCCGGTGTGTGGAATGGAGGTTCAGCCGGGTGCCATGTACTGTATGGATTGCGGCGCGGAGCTGTAGCGAATATTTGAGAATGTATTGATGCAAAGTCATCTAGAGAGGAGTACGAAGTGGACAGAGATTTGATGATGCAAGAGCCTTGCCAGAGCGTCGACAAGAGAAGCTTTGAGGACATTAATAAGGATATGAGCGAATTGGCTGAGCAGCTTCTAGAGGACTATAAGCTGAATCGTGATATCGATACGATCAGGATGTCTGAAATTCCGGATCAGAGAGCGATTAAAGAAATCCTCCGTGAGCTGATGATGGTCTTGCTTCCCGGGTATTATCGTGAGCAATCGTATCGTACATATAGTGTTGAGAAGAAAATCTCGGTGATTCTCGAGGATGTGATGTACATGATGAGCAAGCAGATTGAGAAGGCGCTGATATACAATCCGGAGTTCGAGGATGCTTGTATTGCTGTTAGGCAGGATGAAGCCAAGCAGATTGTGATGAGCTTTTTTAGGCAGATTCCTAAGGTTAGAGCGTATCTAAATACAGATATAATCGCCACGTTTGAGGGTGATCCGGCCGCAAATAGCAAGGACGAGATAGTGCTCGCTTATCCCGGGCTGTACGCAACGGCAATTTACAGGCTGGCTCATGAGCTACACGAGCTGGACGTACCGCTGATTCCTAGAATTATGACGGAGTATGCTCACAGAAAAACCGGCGTAGATATCCATCCCGGTGCGACTATCGGAAAGTATTTCTGTATGGATCACGCGACGGGGGTTGTAATCGGGTCCACTTCGATAATCGGAGAGCACGTCAAGGTATATCAGGGCGTTACAATCGGTGCGCTATCCACTAAGGAAGGCCAGAAGCTGCACGGTACCAAGAGGCATCCAACTATCGAGGACCACGTAACGCTGTATTCAGGAGCTTCGGTTCTCGGCGGCAAGACGGTAATCGGAGAAGGGGCGGTTGTAGGCGGAAATGCTTTTGTAACCAGATCTGTGGATCCGCACACGACTGTAACAATTAAGACGCTTGAAATGATGTATGACAAGCAGACACACATGGCCGGCGAGGAGAAGGAACGCAAGCAGGATGAGTGGTTCTACATCATCTAGAACAGGGGAGGGAGCATGAGCAAGCAGCTGACAATTGGAATATTGGCTCACGTGGATGCGGGCAAGACAACGCTCAGCGAGGCTATGCTTTATTCCGCCGGTGCAATAAGGAAGCTGGGACGAGTCGACAAGGGCGACTCGTTCTTAGATAATCACGAAATAGAGAAGAACAGGGGCATTACCGTTTTTTCCAAGCAGGCAGGACTAAATTGGAAGGACGTGAATATCACCATACTTGACACTCCGGGACACGACGATTTTTCGGCTGAGATGGAGCGAGCTCTGGATGTCATTGATTATGCGTTACTTGTGGTAAGCGGTGTAGACGGACCGCAGAGTCACACGGAGACAGTGTGGAGACTGCTTCGCGCGCGAGAGATTCCGACCTTTGTGTTCATCAACAAGATGGATCTCGCAATCGCGGATAGAGGTGAGCAGATAAAACGCCTGTTTGATACCCTCGGCGAAGGCTTTGTTGATTTCAGCCCATCTCCCGAAGATGAGGGCTTCATAGATGAGGTAACTCTGTATGCGCCGGAGCTTGCGGATTATTACCTTGAGAATATGGAACTGTCAGAGCAAAGCATCAAGGACGCAATCAGAGCATGCAGTATATACCCATGCTTGTTCGGTTCGGCTCTGCATCAGGACGGGGTAGATAGACTGCTCGATTCAATAGCTGGATATGCATACGGATATTCGGAACTCCACACGGATTCCTCGGAGGATGCAGCTGAACCGGGGGCATTTGTATATAAGATAGCGAGGGATCAGCGGGACGAGAGACTATCCTTTGTGAAGGTGATTACCGGAACGCTTCATGTCAAGGACAGTGTATCAGTCATAACTGATAGCGGAGAACCGATAACTGAAAAGATCAATCAGATAAGGATTTATTCAGGGCAGAAATACTTACCGGTGCAATCTGCTTCGGCAGGACAAATCTGTGCTGTAACAGGTATCAGCTCATCAAAGGCAGGCACGGGCATCGGCTCGCTGGCAGCTCAAGATATGAGCGATGGCGTGATTGAACCGTTTCTCACTTACAGGATAATCCCGGCAGATGATATAGATCAAAACAGGTTTGTTGCGGATATGCTTCAGCTTGAAGAGGAGGATCCTAAGCTGCACATAGATAGTGCTAATTCTGTTAGAGGCGTCAACATTCGTCTGATGGGAGATGTGCAGCAGGAGATATTGCAGGCTCAGATAATGAGCAGGTTCGGATATGAAGTCCGCTTTGAGTCGGGCGGTATCATCTACAAGGAGACGATCTGCAGTGCAGTTGAGGGGGTCGGACATTTTGAGCCACTCAGGCATTACGCTGAGGTTCATTTGATTATGCGCCCCGGTGAACGTGGCAGCGGAATCGTTACTGATAGTATGGTGTCGGAGGATGAGCTTAGCAGAAGCTGGCAGAACCTCATCCTGTCACATCTGGATGAGAGAAGCTTTAGAGGTGCACTGATCGGTGCACCTGTTACAGATATACATATAACTCTTGCTGCAGGTCGTGCCCATGTCAAACATACCGAGGGTGGTGACTTCAGACAGGCGACGTACAGGGCTGTGAGAAATGGATTGCTGCTGGCGGAAAGCCGGATACTTGAGCCATGGTTTGAATTTGAGATTAAGCTGCCCGGTGCAAATATAGGCATGGCTATGACAGATATCAAGAACGGTGCGGGTTCATTCGGTGAACCGCAGGTAGATGGTGAACTGTCAATTCTAAAGGGCAGAGCTCCGGCAGTCGTGCTTCTGGATTATCAGCGCAAGCTGACATCGTATACCGGCGGAAGGGGGCACATCAGCTGCGTTCTCGCAGGCTATGATACCTGTCACAATCAGGATGAAATCATCAAACAGATTGCCTACGATCCGGATCATGATGAGCTTGAGACAGGTGACTCGGTATTCTGCTGCCGCGGCGCAGGTCGTATCATCAGATGGGACCAAGTGAAGGAGCACATGCATATTCCAGCAATGCTCAGGGATATTGATGCGGAGAACTGTTCGGGGCAAAGCTCCGATGTGAGAGCCGGGACCATGTCGGCCGGACGTAAGCTGGCGAGCGAAGCGGAGCTGCTCGCGATTTTTGAAAGAACTTACGGAAGTATCGACAAGGACAAGGGCAAGAAGTGCAAGGCGAAGCCCTCTGAATCCGAATACCGGGCGATGGAGGAACGCAAGCAATCGCTTCACAGACTCGATAGAGTTGCTTCGCCGGATACGCATTTTGTGGTCGACGGGTACAACCTGATCAATGCCGAGCCACACATGAAGGAGCTTGCACACACGGATATCGGTGCTGCACGCGAGCATCTTGTAAATATCCTTGCCAATTATCGCGGCTATCTCGGCTGCAGGATGACTGTTGTATTCGACGCATATCGTGTACCTTACAGCGAGGTGCGCTCGCACACGGAAAATGGGACGGAGGTCATCTATACCAAAGAGAATGAGACTGCCGATGCGTATATAGCTGAGTTCACCAAGGAGCTTGGCAAGAGTGAAAGTGTAACGGTTGTGTCATCTGACGCACTGGTGCAGGAGATGTCACTTGGCCACGGGGCGCTCAGAATATCGTCTCGAGAGTTTATAATGGATATCGAAATCGCGATTAAGGAGATTAGAGAATTTCTAGCAGATAATAAGAGCTGATAACAGGAAAGAGGGAATAGGGATGGAGAAATATTTAGGCTGTCATCTGTCTTCATCAGATGGATTTGAGGCTATGGGTAAGGCGGCGTTATCGATTGGTGCAAATACTTTTGCTTTCTTTACCAGAAATCCTCGCGGCGGCAAGGCAAAGTCCATCGATGAGGCGGATATTCAAGCGTTAATCAAGCTGATGGAGGATAATAAATTCGGAAAGCTCGTGGCACATGCTCCATATACATTTAATCCGTGCTCGGCGAAGGAAAGCGTCAGAGAATTTGCACGCACTTGCATGGCTGATGATTTGAAGCGTATGGAATATCTGCCGGGAAATTACTATAATTTTCATCCTGGAAGTCATGTTGGACAGGGTGTAGAGGCCGGTGTTCAGATGATTGTGGACACTCTTAACGAGGTCATGTGGGAGGATCAGCAAACGGTGATTCTTCTTGAGACTATGGCCGGTAAGGGTAGTGAAGTGGGCAGAAAATTTGAAGAATTACGTGCGATTATCGACGGAGTTGAGCTCAAGTATAAGCTTGGCGTGTGCCTGGACACCTGCCATGTCAGCGATGCCGGCTACAATGTCAAATATGATTTTGCGGGAGTGCTTGACGAGTTTGATAGAATCATAGGTATGGATAGGCTGAAGGCGTTGCATATCAATGACAGCAAGAACCCGACGGGAGCCGCGAAGGACAGACACGAGAAGATTGGCGAGGGAGAAATAGGGCTTGAGGCGATGCTGACCGTAGTGAATAATCCCCATGTGATAGGGCTCCCATGCATACTTGAAACACCGCAGGACAGCCTGGCCGGCTATGCAGCGGAGATCGAGAAATTGAGATGAAATATTACGAGATAACAATTATGGTGTCAGCGTTCGGAATCGAACCGACGCTCGCTGCGCTTATATGCGAGGGTGTTGATACAGCAGAGGTAAATGATCCGCTTGACGCGGCTTTCATGAGCGACATGCTCGGCGAGACGGACTATCTTGCGCCGGAGGATTTCGATAAGGAATCCGGCAAGGAGCCGAGCATTGTAGTGTATGCACCGGCTGACAGCGAGGATGCGAGTAAAGAGGTGTTTACTTCCGTCAAGAGGGCAGTAGCTGCTGTGTGCACCAATGCTTCCAACGGTGTGTACGGCGAAGGGGTGGACCTGGGCAGCTTGGATATCATAGCAGAGGTCCGCGATGATGACGAATGGAAAGACAGGTGGAAGGAGTTTATAAGGCCGGCCGGTATTGGCAATGACTTTGTAGTTGCACCTCCATGGATGGATATGAACGAGTATGCTGACGAGTTCAAGCAGAGCCGTGAGGTGATTAGCATCAACCCCGGGATGGCGTTTGGAACCGGTCTGCATGAGACGACTTCACTTTCAGCTGACCTGCTTTTGGCATATACAGAGAAAGGCGCTAGGGTCATCGATGTCGGCTGCGGTACCGGCATATTGTCTATCATTGCCAGCAGACTCGGGGCTAGCGATGTGCTGGGGATAGATATAGATAAAGACGCTGTAGCGGCGGCAAACGAAAACCTGGAGCTTAACGATGTTCGGAATGTGACGATTAAGCAGGGCGATTTGACGGAAGGCTTGGACTACAAGGCTGACATAGTCGTAGCCAACCTTCTTACCAATCTCGTTATTCGCCTCACTGCAGACGTCCGTAAACATCTCAATGATGGAGGAATCTACATCATGTCGGGCATCCTCATCTCGCAGGAGGAGAAGGTGCTGGAGAAGCTAAGGGCAAACGGATTTAAATGCTTAGAGATTGCTGAACAGGGCGAATGGTGCGGCATCGCTGCTCAGCTGAAGAAATAGGGACAGGAGGAGATTTCAATGCCGATTAAGGTACCTAATAATTTGCCGGCGATAGAGACGCTGACCAATGAAAACGTGTTCGTAATGACTGATACTAGAGCTATGACGCAGGATGTGCGTCCTCTGCACATACTGCTCCTCAACTTGATGCCTACCAAGGTCGATACTGAGACGCAGATAACCCGCATGCTCAGTAATACGCCGTTACAGCTGGAGCTGGAGCTGTTGCAGACGGCAACCCACAAGCCTCATGTCACATCGCAGGAGCATATGCTTGCTTTTTACAAGACGTTTAACGACATCAGAAACGAATACTACGACGGAATGATTATCACGGGCGCGCCTATCGAGCTGCTCGAGTTTGAAGAGGTCGATTATTGGGACGAGCTCTGCGAGATAATGGAGTGGTCCAAGACTCACGTCCACAGCACCTTCCACATCTGCTGGGGTGCGCAGGCAGGTCTTTACTACCACTACGGCATCCGGAAGCACAAGCTTCCGCAGAAGCTGTCCGGAGTGTTCAAGCATACGCTCAAGACCAAACGCAGCATGCTGTTCCGCGGTTTTGATGACGAGTTTTATGTACCTCAGTCCAGAAACACTACAGTAAACGCAGAGGATATCGAGAACACGCCCGGTATCTCAATCCTTTCCACGTCCGAAGCTGCGGGAGTGTTCTGCGTGAAGTCCGACAACGATAGGCAGATTTTCGTTACTGGCCACACAGAGTATGATTGGAATACGCTACTCAAGGAGTACGTGAGGGACAAGGATGCCGGTCTCAACCCGGAGAAGCCCGCAAATTACTTCCCGGGCGATGACGATACCAAGACGCCGATCGTCCGCTGGAGGTCTTCCGGCAGCCTGCTGTTCTCCAACTGGCTGAACTACTTTGTATATCAATCGACGCCTTACGATATCAAGCTGATTCACAATGAGGATCTGGCTCCGGTGCTGCGCAATAGGTCGGAGCTCACGGTTGCAAAATTCGGAGGATCTTCACTGGCAACTGCAGAGCGTATCAGGAACGCAGCTGAGATAGTTCGTCAAAACAAAGCTCGCAAATACGTTGTTGTATCAGCTCCCGGGGTTCACGGCGGGGAGAAGGTCAAGGTTACGGATCTGCTGATCTCAGCGCATGAGGGGCAGTCCGGATTTGCGGACAAGGTGGAGCTGGCTAGAACAAGATTCAAGACATTGGCGCTTGAATTGGATTCCCAAATTAATATAGATGAAATCTTCGACAATATAATAGAAACGTATGAGAGCAATGGTAGAAGACGAGATTATCTGATTAGCCGAGGCGAATTTCTCTCTGCGCAGCTTATGGCAGAGCAGCTAGGCTACGAGTTCGTAGATGCGGCAGACGTGATATTGTTTGACGAGTCGGGTGAGCTTCTGACAGATGAGACGAGACAGAATTTACAGGCCCTTATCAAGTCGCATGATAGAATTGTATTACCCGGCTTCTATGGCAGCGATAAGACCGGTAAGATCGTGACATTCTCGCGGGGCGGCTCAGATATCACCGGTTCAATTGTTGCGGCGGCGGCCAAGGCTGACCTCTATGAGAACTGGACCGACGTGCCCGGGCTGCTGATGGCGGATCCAAGGATTGTTAAGCATCCGCTCAGCGTACCTGTAATAGTATACAAGGAATTGAGAGAGCTTGCGCTTCGAGGTGCTGAGGTATTGCACGAGGATGCTGTAAGGCCGGTAAGTCAATGCGGAATTCCTATAAGCATCAAGAGCTCTCTTGAACCGGATAAGCCGGGAACTCTGATTGTCAAGAATGTTGATTCGTATGAAAATGTCCTCGAGATTTCCAGCATCACAGGCAAAAAGGGATATACATCGATTCTAATCGAACGAGAAAAGCTCAACGATGACCCGCGGTACAGAGAACGAATTCAGCACATATTAGAAGAATTCAGCATAGCTGTTGAGGGCGAGCAGCTCGGACTCGACTCATTTTCGATCATCGTTGAGTCCGAAAGCACTGCTAACTGCGAGGATGAGCTGACAGAGAAGCTGCACGAGGCTACTGATGCTGACGAGATAACGATTTCCACGGGAATTGCTGCAATTGCAGTTGTCGGTAGAAATATCTCCGGAGAAGTCTCTGTAGCGATGAAGATATTTGAAGCTCTGTCAAATGCACATGTCAACGTCAGGTTCATCGATCACGCCCCTGAACGTATCAGCGTGCAGGTCGGAGTTTCGGAATCCGATTATCAACGGGCAATCAGGGCTATCTACAACGCCTTTGTAGTAAAATCGTAACGATACGGCAGATGCAGCATCTTGCGTGGTAACGGTGCATTATTGCGCCAGCCGGGCGAGATGCTGTGTCTGCCATTTGTATTATTTTGTGTATTTTGTAAATCTTTCAATTCTGTAACATCTGTTACGGAGATTAGAGGCGTTTAATGTATAATGTATATACAGTAAAATATTACCGGATAGATTGTAGTTCGCAGACAGGATGTCTGTGAACGGTAGAAGATAAAAATATTTCGAGAGGAGATTAGGCATGGCTGTAAAGATTTTAGACATGAAGAAGAGTGTATACGATTTGGCGACAGAGTTCCCGGAGGTAATAGATATCATGGTGACGCTTGGATTTAGGGATATATCGAATCCGGTTGCTCTAAATACAATGGGCAGGGTGATGACTATACCAAAGGGTTCGAAAATTAAGGGCATTGATATGACGTCTGTCATCGCGATGTTTGAAGACAAAGGCTTTGAGATTATCAACGCACCGGAGTCGGAGCATGCAGAGTCAACAGAAGCTGCTGTTAAATCGCGCGCAGCAAGTCAGACAGAGGCGGCTGCAAAGCCTGCAAACGCCAGCGAGCGAGAGCTTCTTCTTCGCAGCTATGTAGAGAGGCTGACTAAAGGCGAGGATCTCGAGGCAGTGCGCACTGATTTTGTAGAGAATTTTAAGGAGGTCGATGCACTGGAGATTGCAAATGCTGAGCAACACCTCATAAAGAGTGGAGTTCCTTATCAGGAGGTGCAGAAGCTGTGCGATGTACATTCTGCACTCTTCCACGGCGCAACCAAACAGGAACAGATTGCAAATGCCGAGAAGGCAGTGTCCGCATCGCAGCAAGCAGCAAAGAGGCGCATGAACGGAGCAGCTGACCGCAAGGAGGCTGAGTTCAAGGTTCAGGATTTGATTGCGGAACCGGGACATCCCCTAAATGTACTAACGCTGGAAAACGAAGGCATTGCTGAACAGATTGCTGTGATTAACCGGCTTTTCGGAGACGGAGCATCCCGTGAAGCCATTACAGCAGAGCTTGATAAGCTGCGTGCAGTTTCTATCCATTATGCCAAGAAGGGCGACATCCTCTACACTATATTAAAGAGCAGATACGATGTAACCGGACCATCCGATGTGATGTGGACGGTTGATGATGAGATAAGGGACGAGCTGCGACAAGTCGTAAATGGATCTCTTGCCGATGATGAATGGCTTGAACGATCCAAGGCGGTGGTTAAGAGAGCCGATGAGATGTTGTTTAAGGAGGCAAATATCTTATTCCCAATATGCGTTCAGTTCTTCAAGGCTGAGGAGTGGGAAGAGGTAGGACGCGATCTCAGGGAATACGATTATTGCCTGCTCAAGGATAAGCCTGTAGAGTGGGGAAAGGCATCTAAAGAGGACTATACACATAGAGCCGCTAAGAAAGGCAAGAGCGAGGCAGCTTCAAATGACGATGAAATAATTTTTGCAGGAGGCCACATGACGCCGCGTCAGATTGAGGCAGTGTTCAACACAATACCGATGGAGTTGACCTTCGTCGATCACGTAGATATGAACAGGTTCTATAACGACAACGGAGAGAAGAAGCTGTTCAAGAGGCCGATAAGCTCACTGGATCGTGAAGTATACACCTGCCATCCGCCTACGATTGAACCTATGGTTCGCAGTATTATATCCTCGTTCAAATCGGGGACGCAGGATAAGGTTGAGGTGTGGATGAACAAGGGCGGAAGCGAAGTTCTCGTCAGCTACAGGGCGGTTCGCGACGCGGAAGGTGCATACGTGGGAACGCTGGAATGTGTACAGATTATGGACGACATCAAGGAGCACTATAAGGAACAGAACAAATAGAAATCTCTATACAATCTACACATGCATAGGTGAAGTTTTTGAGATAATAACCCTTAATAAGAGATGAATATATTGAATTAAGGGGAAGATTATCGTATGATGTCTAAGCTCAGACTAGCTTTCAAGAATATCAAGACAATAGTCGTTACCGAAGTTTTGCTTATGATAGTGATGGTAACGACGGTTGTCGTTAAGGCTGGTTCTATCAATGAGCTGTTGCCGGACAGACCTCTCGCTAGGATTTCTGTCAAGACAGTTAGCACGAGGCAGTCTGATGTAGCGACTTATGCCAGGTCTAATATCGATGCTGTTGAAGCTGAGAAGGCGGCAAAGGCGGCAGACGATAAGAGAAATGAGATAATCACCTATGCCAGACAGTTCATAGGCAGACCATATGTATTAGGCGGTCAGAGTTTGACTAAGGGTAGTGACTGTGCCTCGTTCATAACCCTTATATACAGGAATTTCGGTTACAACTGGCCGATGGGATCTGTTAGCACTCTTTACGATAACTGCGGCGGCAGAGAGGTCTCAGCAGATGATATGAAGCCGGGTGATATCATATTCTTTGGTAGAGGCGGCAAGAAGCTGCATGTCGCTATTTACGCCGGCGATGGTCGTATCATTCACGCTATGGACCGAGCTCATGGTGTCTGCGAGATAAACCTCTATAGACCGGGAACCAAGCTTACATACAGCGGCAGATCCATATTATCTATACGGAGAATTATTGGATAACCGCGTTACTCACATTCGTTGTTGAGTTTATGGGTGTGCATTATATTGACGAAGCTGATGAGATTAAATAAGTCCTCTGCAAGTCGGTACCGTAGGTGCGCCGCGTGTGCAGAGGGCTTAATTTTTTCAGCTTACGGCACCGAATTTCCGGCCTCATATTAATCTCAAGGTATACTTCACCAAGCGATTTTCAGCAGCTATTCCTGATATGCAATCCTGTATATAGCCTTGAAGTCTTCTTTAATACAGTACTTTAGCACATCCCCATGTGATGGCCGCCAATATCTTGTGTCGGCATGTAAATATATAAAACAAAAAATATATAAAATTTTTAGCGCTGTTTTCATAAATACTAGCACAGAAGTCTTGAAACATCTGCTTTTCAGACTTGAGATTGTGCCCAATAATATAGTGTAAAACTGATTGACTAATCCCCATTATATGGGATATAATGTCAAGGCGGCAAACAAGATATAGTGTTTCCGCCGAATGTGGAATTATTAAATTTAAAAGAAATAGCTGGCATAAATCAATATGTTTGGGTATTCGGTTAAGGAGAAGCAATGAATGTTATCAAGAGAAATGGCTCGGAAGTAATCTTTGACAAGGTAAAGATAGAGAACGCTATTATTAAGGCGAATAATTCTGTTGAAGAGGCTGTTAGACTCACACCTGTGCAGATTAAGAGAATAACTGACAGTGTAATCATCTCTTGCGAGGATCTCGGACGTTCACCGGCGGTAGAAGAGATTCAGGATATGGTCGAGGAGCATATCATGCAGCATGGTGCGTATGAGGTGGCTAAGGCATATATCACATATAGATATACCAGATCTCTCGTTCGCCAATCCAACACCACAGACGACAAAATTCTGTCCCTCATTGAGCTTAACAATGAGGAGGCTAAGCAGGAAAATTCCAACAAGAATCCTATCATCAACTCCACTCAGAGAGATTATATGGCGGGAGAGGTAAGCAAGGATTTGACGAAGAGAATTCTTCTTCCGGAGGAGATTTCCGCTGCTCACGATGCCGGAATAATTCACTTCCATGATTCTGATTACTTTGCTCAGAAGGAACACAACTGTGATCTCATCGATCTGGAGGATATGCTGCAGAACGGAACGGTAATCAGCGAGACTCTTATTGAGAAGCCTCACAGCTTCTATACAGCTTGCAATATCACTACACAGATTATCGCTCAGGTTGCTTCCAACCAGTATGGTGGACAGTCCTTCTCACTAGCGCATCTCGCTCCATTTGTTGACGTGAGCAGACAGAAAATTCATGCAAAGGTAGAGAAGGAGTTCAAGGATGCCGGTATTACTACAACCGGAGAAGCTCTCAGTACAGTGGTTGAGGATAGACTTAGAGACGAGATCAAGAGTGGGATCCAGACTATTCAGTACCAACTTATCACTCTGATGACATGTAATGGGCAGGCTCCGTTTGTGACTATGTTCATGTATCTCGAGGAGGCTCCCGAAGGCAGAACACGAGACGACCTAGCTATGTGTATCGAAGAGGTCCTCAAGCAGAGGATGCAGGGAGTTAAGAACGAGAAGGGCGTATGGATTACACCGGCATTCCCTAAGCTCATCTATGTGCTTGATGAAGACAATATCAGCGAGGATGCACCTTACTGGTATTTGACAGAGGTTGCTGCAGAATGTACGGCTAAGAGACTTGTTCCTGACTACATCTCCGCTAAGGTCATGAGGGAGCTCAAGAAGGGCAGCGTCTACACCTGCATGGGCTGCAGATCGTTCCTGACAGTGGAAGAGAGCCAGAAGAATCCGGATGGCAGCTACAAGTTCTACGGTAGATTTAATCAGGGTGTTGTAACGATTAACCTTGTCGACGCAGCTTGTTCATCATATGGCAATATGGATAAGTTCTGGGAGATCCTGGATGACAGACTGGAGCTGTGTCATCGTGCATTGAGGCTCCGTCACGAGAGACTTCTCGGAACACCTTCGGATGTTGCCCCTATCCTTTGGCAGTATGGGGCAATTGCCAGACTCAAGAAGGGTGAGACAATCGACAAACTGCTGTACAATGGATATTCGACAATTTCACTCGGGTACGCCGGGCTCTGCGAGATGTGTTACCGCATGGTAGGCAAGAGCCACACAACTGAAGAGGGAAGAGAGTTTGCACTCAAGGTTATGCAGAGGCTCAACGACAAGTGCGCTGAGTGGAAGGCTGCCGAGAACATCAGCTACTCTGTATACGGAACTCCGATGGAATCTACAACTTACAAGTTTGCAAAGGCTCTGCAGAGAAGATTTGGAGTTATTCCTCACGTTACAGACAAGAACTACATTACCAACAGCTACCATGTTCATGTTGAGGAGGAGATTGATGCGTTCAAGAAGCTCAAATTCGAATCGGATTTTCAGAAGCTGTCGCCGGGTGGAGCTATCAGCTATGTCGAGGTTCCCAATATGCAGAACAACATCCCTGCGGTGCTCGACGTCATGAAGTACATCTACGAGAATATCATGTACGCTGAGCTCAACACTAAGAGCGATTACTGCGAGGAGTGCGGCTACAGCGGTGAGATTGAGATTGTTGAGGATGATGAGGGTAAGCTCGTATGGGAGTGCCCTAACTGTGGGAACCGCAACCAGGACAAGATGTCTGTGGCTAGAAGAACCTGCGGATATATCGGAACACAGTTCTGGAATCAGGGACGAACACAGGAGATCAAGGACAGAGTCCTTCACCTGTAGGATGTGCCCTGCGGTAGATAATAAATAATGGCGAGGAGACGATTCTTGAAAGGCAAGGTGCACGAGGAAACTCATACTGTACGCGTGGCAGGTGTGGCTATGGTCTATACGCTTGAACGCAAAAGTGTGAGAAATATTAATCTGCGGATTAGACCTGATGCTTCGATATACGTCTCAGCGCCTCATAGAGTGCCCTTAGCCGAGATTGAGCGATTTATAATCAGCAAGGGTTCTTTTATTATGGATGCGCTAGAGCGGATTCAGAGCTCACATGCGGAGCGAAGCCTGTACGATGATGGAGAGTATGCCTATTATCTGGGGGAAAAGCTCACAGTCAGACTATCCATGGGTCCCGAAACGCACATCAAGAGGGAAGGCGATTACCTGTTCCTGCAAATACCTGACCCGGAGAACGTCAGTGCTCGAATAGATGTGGTGAAGCGGTGGTATGCCGGGGAAGCCGAGCAGATATTTATGAATGTCGTACGAGAGGTATATGAAGAATTCAGATGTACATATCACGTACCGTTCCCGCATGTGACTATAAGGCAGATGAAATCAAGGTGGGGATCATGCAGACCTGCATTGGGCAAGATTACGCTCAACCTTCTGCTGGTAACGGCACCGTATGATGAACTGAGGTATGTGGTAGTGCACGAATTTGCACATTTTATAGAGCCAAACCACTCGCAGGACTTTTGGAGAATAGTTGCCGGATTTGAGCCGGAATACAAATTGCGGAGGCAGCAGCTCAGGAGCCTGCCCACTAAATGGTAACTCGCGATAATACATAAAATTCCTTAATGTAACAAATAGAACTTAAATTAGTTTAACTAATGCGATATAATCGTAGGAGCAGGAGTTCAGAGACTGGAAAGAGCTTGGATATGAATTACGGAGAAATCAAGGATTGCGATGTAG
This sequence comes from Mogibacterium sp. CM50, assembly GCF_000293155.1. Taxonomy (NCBI): domain Bacteria; kingdom Bacillati; phylum Bacillota; class Clostridia; order Peptostreptococcales; family Anaerovoracaceae; genus Mogibacterium; species Mogibacterium sp. CM50. The sequence continues at coordinate 141,165 of NZ_ALNL01000039.1, forward strand.
CCAATGGCGTAGGTGTTAGAATCAGCTTGTTTGTGTCGGGCTGTACCAACAGATGCCCCGGGTGTTTCCAACCGCAGACATGGGACTTCAACTATGGACAGGAGTTCACCAGGAAGACCGAGGACAAGATAATTGAGATGATGCGGCCCGGCTATATAAACGGACTTACGGTGCTCGGCGGAGAACCGTTTGAACCGGGGAATCAGCAGGTGCTGATGCCTTTTTTGCGGAGAGTTAAGGCGTCTTATCCGGACAAGACGATTTGGGCGTTCACGGGTTTTGTACTGGAAGATCTCATGAAGGAGGGAGCTCACTGCCATACCGACGTAACAGAGGAGATGCTCGGCATGCTCGATGTGCTTATCGATGGCAGGTTTGAGCAGGGGCTAAAAAATATCCAGCTGAGGTTTAGAGGCTCTGAAAATCAAAGGCTTATAGATATGAACAAGACAAGAGAAGCAGGAAAGATTGTACTCTGGGATGAATAGAGTTAGCAGGGGGAGAGCTAGATGAGTGTTTCCGGGACATTCGCAACATATGAAAAGAAGGAACAGGTTAAAAACAGCATCGGGAGGCTGATGCTTGCGGTAATTGCGATTGCAGCTGAGGTTCTCCTCATTACAACGCTGATTTTTACATTGAATGAAAAATACACTATTTTAGCTGCACTTTCCCGTGTCCTCGCGTTGGTTGTCGTTATCGGCATATCGACAAAATCTACGAGCGCGTCAGTTAAGCTGCCTTGGGTTGTGATGATTCTGCTCAACCCGATTATCGGTGTGACTGTATATTTGATGGTAGGTCTGGGCGGTTCGACGAGGAGGATGAGAGCTAGGTTTCTCAAGGTTGATAACGAGCTTTTTCCTTTACTTCATGATGACGAACAGATAATCGATGAAATCGCAGAGAGCGATCTTGGAATAGCCAACATATTCCGATACGTTTCTAACAATGCATTTTTCCCTGTCTATAATGATTCCAATATCGAATTTTACAGCGAGGCAAGGGTGGCGCTTGATGCGCAGAAGGAAGCCATGCGCAAGGCGGAACACTTCATATTCCTTGAGTATCACGCTATAGAGGACTCGGCTGCATTTGCAGGCGTTAAGGAAATTCTGGCTGAGCGGGCGTCAGAGGGGGTTGAAGTTCGTGTTATCTACGATGATGTCGGGAGTATTGGGTTCATAGACAGCAGTTTTATCAAGCGACTTGAGGCTCTGGGTATCAGATGCAGGGTGTTTAATCCTGTTGTTCCTATTGCCAATGTATTTCTCAACAACCGCGATCATCGCAAGATATGTATAGTGGATGGTAAGGTCGGATTTACAGGCGGATACAACCTGGCCAACGAGTACTTCAATTTGACCAGACCTTACGGTGATTGGAAGGACTCCGGTGTTAAGCTCGAAGGCAATGCCGTGCACAACCTGACGATGATGTTCCTCGAGATTTGGAATGCAACAAAGACTCAAGGTCTCAAGGATGCGAGCTATGAGTGTTATATGCCGGATATCAAGCTCGACCGCAATGAGCCGGGATGCTGCATTCAGCCATACGGTGATACGCCGTTGGATCACGAGCATGTGGGGGAAAACGTATACCTCAGCATAATCAACAACGCTGACAGATATGTGTGGTTTACGACTCCGTATCTGATCATTTCAGATGAGATGAACAGAGCTCTTACACTGGCAGCTGCTCGCGGTGTCGACGTGCGAATTGTCACGCCGGGGATCCCTGACAAACGTGCGGCTTATGCCGTTACCAGATCTCATTATATGAGACTTGCCCGAGATGGTGTCAAGATATACGAATACGTGCCGGGATTCTGCCATGCCAAGCAGTGTGTAGCGGATGACGAAATTGCGACATGCGGGACAATTAATCTGGATTATCGCAGCCTGTACCATCACTTTGAAAATGGTGTGGTGATGTACAACTGCCGGGCGGTGCGGGATATAAAGCAGGATTTCGAAACTGTGTTCGGGAAGTGTCTTAACGTCACAGACAGGTATATGGAAGGCAAGATTTCCATCAATATATTTAGGCAGGTGTTGAGGCTGTTTTCAGTGCTGATGTAGTAAAAATACGTGCATGCAAAAAAGGTTAGGACCGGCCTAACCTTCTCGATTTGAATACTAAGCGCAAACGGTAAGTCAGTAAATTATCGGCATTCTGAAATTTACCATTATAATATAATAAGAAGTAAATCCGATAGATTGTGCTTACTTTGCAAACTCCTTTATCAATGCGGTTATCACCTCGACACCCTTTTCCATACCTTCAATGCTGATGTGTTCATAAGGACCGTGGAATGCATGTCCGCCTGTTCCAATGTTAGGACAAGGCAGTCCCATGAAGCTGAGATTAGCGCCATCGGTGCCGCCTCGTACAGGGATTACAATCGGCTCGATTCCAGCCTTGTGGCAAGCCTTCTTGGCGTTCTCGACGGCATCAGGGCAGCTTTCGAGCACTTCAGCCATATTTCTGTACTGCTCTTTAATTTCGACTTTTACAGTTCCTTCGCCGTATCTTTCATTGAGGAATTTAGCTGCCGTCTTTATGGTGTCCTGTCTGCTGGAAAATTTAGATGCATCGTGATCTCTGATTATATAAGTGAGAGCTGCGTCGCTGACGGTTCCGCTCATAGCGGTAAGATGGTAGAAGCCCTCGTGATCCTCAGTTCTTTCCGGACGCTCGGCGGCGGGAAGGAGCGAGTCAAACTCCATGGCAACCAGTGCTGCGTTAATCATCACATCCTTGGCTGAACCGGGATGGACATTTTTTCCCTTGAAATACACCTTAGCCGTTGCAGCATTAAAAGTCTCATATTGAACTTCGCCTTCAGTAGAACCATCCAGTGTATATCCGTATTTTGCATCAAATCTCGCAACATTGAAGTGCGCAGTTCCTCTTCCTATCTCCTCATCCGGCGTAAAGGCGATTGAAATTGGTCCGTGCTCAAATTCGTTGATGTGCTCGACTACGGTCATGATCTCAGCAATTCCGGCCTTGTCATCTGCCCCGAGTACCGTGGTGCCGTCTGTAGTGATGAGAGTACGCCCCTTAAGCTCTTTGAGATGCGGGAATACGTCCGGGTCAAGAACAAGACCGCTGTCTCCTAACGGGAGAGCTTCACCATCGTAATTCTCTACAATCTGTGGATTAGCATCGTGGTCGCAGTAATCACTTACTGTATCCATGTGTGCGCAAAATCCGATAGCAGTCGCATTTTCCTTGCCCGGAGTTGCCGGAATATGCCCGTATACATAGCAATATTCGTCGCATTCAGCGTCAGCGACTCCCAGAGCCTTTAGCTCGTTAACCAACTCGTGCGCAAGTTCAAACTGGCACCGGCTGGAAGGAGATGTATCGCTGTTCTCGTCGCTAGGAGTGCGGTACGAAACGTATTTTAGCAATCTTTCATGTGCTTTCATGGATGATCCTCCTTGTGAAACCGAATATAATTATCAAATATATGCTTCATACTACCATAAAAGACACGACGTTCCAATAATCAAGAGACTAAAATAGGACATATAGGCTAAGCATAAAGTTGACAATAAGTCAATTGTTTCAATCAAAAAATGAAAACAAAAAACACGTTGATTTGTTGACAATTTCGAGGTTCTAATGGTATATTACTTTATTGTGTGCGGTTTATTTTCGTACATTTTGCACACGAATTTACTTAGAGTGTAACTGTGTTTTGACTAGCATAGAAATGATGGACGGGTGCTTATGCGCTCGGGGAGGTGTATTATGAAAGCGACATCTAAGCTGGGTTTTGAAGTTATCCAGATGATCCTTGGTAATGCGCTTAGCGCTTTTGCAATTGCTTGTTTTGCGCTTCCATACGATATGGTTGTATCAGGACTTACAGGAGTCGGACGTATGACCAATCATTATTTTGGACTCAGCGTGTCGGGAACCGTTCTGGTTATAAACGTTATCCTGTTTATCCTCGGATCATGGATACTTGGCAAAAAATTTGCAGCTTCGATTGTAATAGGAACTATTTCTTTCCCTATATTTCTGGGAATTTTCCAGAAGGCGACGATGCTTCATCATCTTGTAAATGATCCGCTGCTCGCATCTGTCTGTGCCGGGATAATCGACGGAGTTGGACTGGGTCTGATTCTCAGAGTTGGCGGTTCTACGGGGGGGATTGATGTACCTCCGATTATTTTGAATAAGAAGCTCGGAGTGAAAATTGCTCCCGTTATGTATGCTATCGACGTAGGCATATTTCTGATTCAGATTCCTGTAACCAAGACTAACGGAATCATACTCGGAATACTCTATGCACTTATATACAGCATTGTCATGAACAAAATCATCGTCATGGGGCAGGGTGGAGTACAGCTGATGATATTCAGCAAGGATATAGAGAAGATTAACGAGAAGTTGCTGCAGCTCGGCTATGGCACGACAGTTATGCATGCCACAGGCGGATACATGCAGTCACCACAGGATTTGGTGTTCTGTGTTGTCAGCAACAGAAATCTCAACAGGGTTAAGCAGGCCGCCCTGGCAATTGACAGTACGGCATTTATTACAATCAGCAACGTGAGTGAGGTGAACGGCAATGGTTTTACGACGTGGTTCAATGATGAGGAGTACGAACCTAAGGTCACTGAACGACATGAAGGAATTGAGCTCACGCAGAAAGAGGAGTGAAGGTAAGCTATGACTCAGGAAGAACGTTTGGATATACTGGCACAGGTTGCCAGTGGAATTGCTAAGGTGTTAGGAGATGACACGGAGGTCGTGCTGCACGATTTAACGAAGCGAGAAATCGTATTCATGCATAACAGCAAGATTACAGGAAGGGAGAGGAATTATAGGATTAATCCCACTGTATATGATGTTATCAGCAATTTGGCTGATGGAGAAGGGCACCTTATCGGATATGCCAGCAAGTCGGCACAGGGCAAGAAGCTTCGTGCCTCGCACTTTATGTTCATGGATGAGGATAACAACCCGGCAGCTATGATTTGCATCAATCAGGATCCATCCAGGATTCAGGAGATAATAAGCTACCTCAGTGAGTCAATTAAGATTCGCGATGTAGATGAGACAGCAGTGAATGATACATCTTATTCCCTCAACGACGAGGACTATATCCAGAATATAATGAAGGATGCGATAATCAAATCGGTCAAACAGCTTGATCCGGGCTATATCAACACTAAGGAGGGCAAGCTGATGCTCCTGCGCAAGTTCAAGTTTCAAGGGGTCTTCTCAGTGAAGGAAGCTGTTCCTTTTATCTGCGAAACCCTATCTATATCACAGGCGACATTGTACAACTACCTGCGAGAGATCAGAGATGAAGAAGGCAGAGAGCCTTACAATGAGCTCAAGCTCAGATAAAGACTAATCTGAGCAGGGAATCAGAGCAGCTCTGCTAACATATGTTATAGTAATAAGGTGTTGTTGAAAAAATATTATTTGCTTGCAGATACCCGGTTAACCGCTCAGCATCGCAGCAATAAACTTATTGATGAAATGGGCGAGTGACCTTGTCTGCTCGCTCTTTTTGAGTACCTAAATATAACAAGCAGGCTGCAGCAGGGGAACGCATGTAATAAATAAAATATTTAAATAAGTTGAATTTATTAAATTATTTTATGATGCATGTACATATTGTTTGCTTATACGTACATGCGTATAATGATGTTGTATGCTTGTGGTACATAGTTTTTTGTGGAGGATATCATGAAGACAGATGTTCAAATTGCTCAGGAAGCGCATATGCTTCCAATCACTGAAGTTGCTAAAGCTCTCGATATACCGGGCGATGAGCTGGAGCAATATGGAAAATACAAGGCTAAGCTATCTTACTCCTACATAAAGGAGAATATGAATAGAGAGAACGGCAAGCTTGTGCTCGTTACCGCTATTAACCCAACCCCTGCCGGAGAAGGCAAAACGACAACTAATGTTGGATTATCGATGGCACTCAGCAAGCTGGGCAAGAAGACAATCACGACTCTTCGTGAACCGTCACTAGGTCCTTGCTTCGGTATCAAGGGCGGCGCTGCAGGCGGCGGTTACTCACAGGTAGTTCCAATGGACGATATCAACCTTCATTTCACAGGTGATTTTCACGCTATAACCTCAGCTCACAATCTGCTGGCAGCACTGCTTGATAACCATATTCATCAGGGTAACAAGCTTGGAATCGTAACTAAGAAGATTGTATGGAAGCGCGTTGTAGATATGAATGACCGTGCACTTCGTAACATCGTAATCGGTCTTGGCGGTAAGGCTGATGGCGTGACTCGTGAGGACGGATTTGATATTACAGTTGCTTCTGAAATTATGGCGATCCTATGCCTTGCAACTGACCTGGAGGATCTTAAGGAGAGACTGTCCAAGATGGTAGTTGCCTATAACTACGATGGCGAGGCCGTAACTGCCGGTGATCTGGAGGCAACCGGGGCAATGGCTCTGCTGCTCAAGGATGCGATCAAGCCTAATCTGGTGCAGACGCTCGATAACACACCGGCATTCATCCATGGCGGACCGTTTGCTAACATAGCTCATGGCTGCAACTCCGTAGTTGCGACGCAGACAGCGCTCAAGCTGGGTGACTACGTAATAACTGAGGCAGGCTTTGGGGCGGACCTTGGTGCTGAAAAATTCTTTGACATAAAGTGCAGATATGCCGGCTTAAAACCGGATTGTGTCGTAATAGTGGCTACAGTTCGTGCACTTAAAATGAATGGCGGAGTGTCTAAGGATAATCTCTCGGAGGAAAATCAGGAGGCTCTCAAGGCCGGTTCATCTAACCTGATCAGACATATAGAAAATGTCGCAAAATTTGGTGTACCATCGGTGGTAGCCATCAACAGATTTCCTACAGACACCGAGGCTGAGTTGGAGCTGCTGGATAAGATCTGCGAGGAATACGGCGTGAAAGTGGTCCTTTCGGAGGTGTTCGCAAAGGGCTCTGCCGGCGGTATGGAGCTTGCCGAGGAAGTCATTAGGATTTGCGAGGAAGGAACAGCAGATTTTAAGCCTCTATATGACCTCGACATGACTATTGAGGAGAAGATGGAAAAAATCGCCAAGGAAATCTACAGAGCTGATGGCGTCGACTTTACAGCAGCAGCTCAGAAGCAGATTAATGAGCTTAACAAGCTTGGATACGACAAGTTCCCAATCTGTGTTGCCAAGACTCAGTATTCCTTTTCTGACGATGCCAAGCTGCTGGGTGCTCCCACCGGATTCAGGATCACAGTTAGAGAGCTCCGAGTATCCGCCGGAGCGGGCTTTATCGTGGCTCTGACAGGTTCAATTATGACTATGCCGGGACTTCCTAAGGTGCCTGCTGCTAACGGCATGGATATCAAGTCAGACGGTACTATCATCGGATTGTCTTAAGGTCTCAGGATGCTATATCGGCAGATAGGTGTTAGAGACCCGGAACGGCCGGTCAAATGAGAGCTGTATAAATTAGAATATTTTAACTGAAGCTCTCTGATGATATAATCAAGTGTAGACGTTTATAACCATTATTTATATATTACTTATATTTGAAAGGAGACTTTAAATGAATGTAATTCAGGAGAGGCTTGCTGCACTTCGCGCCAAGATGCAGGAGAACGGAATCAATTACTATGTAGTTCCAACTGCTGATTTCCACCAGAGTGAGTATGTCGGTGAGCATTTTAAGGCTAGAAAGTTTATTACAGGATTCTCCGGATCTGCCGGAACTGCAGTAATCGGTCTGGACGGAGCATGGCTGTGGGTAGACGGCAGATACTTCCTGCAGGCGGGTGCGCAGCTGGAGGGAACAACCGTTGAGCTGATGAAGATGGGAGAACCCGGAGTTCCTACTCTGGATGCATTCTTGGACAGCAAGCTCGTTAAGGGAGATAAGCTCGGCTTTGACGGCAGAGTTGTATCGATGGACGAAGGTTCTCTTTATGAAGGTATAGCTCTTAAACACGGCGGCTGCATCGAGTACATCCTTGACCTTATTGATGAGATTTGGACTGACAGGCCACCGTTATCCGAGAAGCCTGCATTTGAGCTTGACGTTAAATACGCAGGTAAGACCGTGGCTGATAAGCTTTCCGATATCCGTGAAAAGATGGCAGCTGCAGAAGCTGATATGCACGTAGTAACTACGATTGATGACATCTGCTGGACTCTTAATATCCGTGGAGATGATATTGATTTCTTCCCGCTCATTCTGTCCTATGCTCTGATGGACGACAAGGCATATCACCTGTACATAGACGAACGTAAGCTGAGCGACGAGATTAAGGCACACCTCACGGCTGACGGAGTAGTGCTGCATCCATATAACGATATTTATGAGGACATCAAGCATATTCCTGCAGATGCTAAGCTGATGCTGGATGCTTCTAAGGTTAATTACGCAATGTTCTGCAACATTCCTGATTCAGTTAAGAAGATTGATGTGATGAATCCTGAGATGATATTCAAGAACGTCAAGAATCCTGTTGAGCTCGAGAACATCCGAAAGGCCCAGATCAAGGATAGCATTGCGCATCTGCGCTTCATGAAGTGGCTCAAGGAAAATGTAGGTAAGATTGAGATGACCGAAATCAGCGTTTCCGACAAGCTTGACGAGTTCCGCAAGGAGATGGGCAACTTTATTCGTCCAAGCTTTGAGCCTATTTCTTCATATGGTGCTCATGCTGCAATTGTACACTATGCGCCAACTCCGGAGTCGGATATTCCGGTGCTGCCAAAGGGAATGCACCTCACAGATACCGGTGCCGGCTTCTACGAGGGGTCGACTGACATCACCAGGACATATGTACTGGGGGAGGTTACAGATCAGATGAAGAAGGACTTTACTCTAGTTGCTATCAGTAACCTGTCGCTGGCAAATGCCAGGTTTCTCTACGGCTGCAACGGCGTAATCCTCGATGCTTACGCAAGAAAGCCTTTCTGGGATCGTCATCTCAACTTCAATCACGGAACCGGTCATGGAGTAGGATATCTGCTAAACATCCACGAAGGTCCTGCAAGCTTCCGTTGGGTATACAGAAAGGGTAACCAGTGCGTAATCGATGAAGGCATGGTCATCACAGATGAGCCCGGTATCTACATCACTGATTCGCACGGAATACGTCTGGAGAACGAACTTCTCTGCGTACTGGATGAAGTAAATGAGTACGGCAAATTCCTCAAATTTGAGCCAATCACACTAGTTCCATTCGACCTGGATGCTATCGATCCGGAATACATGACAGCAGAAGAGCGTAAGCAGCTCAACGATTACCACAAGCATGTATACGAGGTCATCGCGCCATACCTGGAAGAGGACGAGAAAGAATACCTTGCTAAATACACAAGAGAGATTTAATTGACATATCATAGATCAGTAAAATCGACACCTGTGCAGATAAAGCCTAAGTTCAATCGAGCTTGGGCTTTTCTTATACGGTGTTCATACGATATGACTAAACGAAGAGTGAGCTAAGGTCTGAATCCCAGCAAATCACCGGTCTTGAAGGTGTACTGATATAGGATCCCGGCAAGCAGAGGTCCGAAGAATGCCCCGATATTTACAAGGGAATAGCGAATTGAGTATGCGGAGTTAAGCTGCTCAGGCTTTACTACTCTTCCGATCAGAGGTCCGGTTTTAAATAACCCGAGGCCAAACGCTACGCAGAATATCATGACGTACACAAGCTTGGCGTCGTGCGCCATAGAGCCGGCAAAGTAGCCAAATGAAATGATGAGTGCTCCTACAGGTGTAGTATATCTCGCGCCGACAAATCTATCTGTTATAAATGCGCCGATGAAACCTGCTAGATATGAATATGCCGTAATGTCTGCCTGCATCTTGGCTGCGGTTGTATCAGCGAGGCCGAGTCCGCCGGATGCAACTGCCGTCGAAACAAATACCAGAATTAGAGAACGACCTAAATAGAAGGAGAGGCGTTCAAAGATCTCCGTACATCCACAAATCCAAAAGGCTATCGGATATTTGTGCTTTCTTTCAATTTCTGTCATTGGTTAACCTCCTTGATAAGGTGTGAAAGCAATAACGTACGCTTCATATTTTGGCTCATATTCCGCTGACGAGATTGCTAAAATAATGGGTCAAAACAACGAAGAAAACACACTAACATATGGCAGAAGTGACGAAGTATCACAAGGAAATTTCGCCATATATTTTTTGGCAAGTAAACCTTATTTAAAGAATATAAATAATTTTAAACACTTTGAAGGTTGAGATTGTATGGACACACATAAAGTATTGCTGTTAGGTGTGGCAAATCACAAATGTGAAATCTGCTGTGTAAAAAATATTAAAGCAAAAAATACCACCTGCGAGGGTGGTAAAAGCGCTTACATAATCTGCAGCGGATAACTGCAGAGACTATGCTGTCGGTTCATGGTCATGATTCATAGCCGGGCACTCGGCAAGGAAGTTGTTAACGTGATTGCATATTGCTTCGTAAGTAGCCTGACTTATGTCATGCTCAATCTTACAAGCGTCTTCGTCCGCAGTATCCTTGTCAATACCGAGCAGAAGCAAGAAACGCGAGAGCATCTTGTGCCTGTCGTAAATCTTTGTTGCGATTGCAAGGCCGGATTCGGTTAGATGAATCAGCCCGTCATCATCCATAGTTATGTAACCGTTTTCTCTTAATCTTTTAGTAGCATACGAAACGCTGGGCTTAGTTACGTCGAGGTGTCTTGCGATATCGATAGACTTGACATAACCTCTCTGCTCACTCAGCATCAGCATTGTCTCTAAATAATCTTCTGAAGACTTCTGAATTTTCATGGAATACGCCTCCTTCACTATAGTTAGAGTAGCATAACACGCTGATAATATCAATATAGCAGACAGATTAATTGATTAACTTTAATTTTTTTCAATTTAATTGTTGACAAGATATTTTATACGAGTATAATAATGATAACGATAATGATTATTAAAATTAAAGGAGACTAATTATTAACTAATGATTAAGTATAGCAAACAGCGTGAAGCGATCAAGAACCAATTATCTGACAGGAAAGACCACCCGACCGCTGAAACTCTGTATACAGAGCTTAAGAGCAGCATGCCTAATCTTAGTATTGCGACTGTATATAGGAATCTCAAGCAGCTCGAAGATATGGGAGAGGTTTCTGCAATCATTACGGATGGAGCTACAAGGTATGATTATAATGTCAAGCCTCATGCGCATTTCTTCTGTAACAGATGTGGCGCAGTCTTAGACCTTGATGCGGATAATAATCGGATCGTTGAGATCGGCCGGAAGAATTTTGGCGGTACGATAGAGGGGTGTGAAGTCAATTTCTATGGCATCTGCCCGGAGTGCATGTCTAACAAGCGTGCATAGATGATTAACAAGACGACTTTATAATTTTATTTCAGCACAGCTGAGGAAGGGAGTATGAAATGGCTAAGTTTGTATGTCAGGTATGTGGTTATGTTCATGAGGGAGATCAGGCACCGGAGAAGTGCCCGGTATGTGGAGTTCCTGCAGAGAAGTTCACTAAACAGGAAGGCGAGATGGAATGGGCAGCTGAGCATGTTGTAGGTGTTGCTCAGGGTGCTGACGAAGATATTATAGCTGATCTAAAAGCTAACTTTGAGGGAGAGTGCAGCGAGGTAGGTATGTACCTGGCTATGGCAAGAGTTGCTCACAGAGAGGGATATCCAGAGGTTGGTCTATATTATGAGAAGGCAGCTTGGGAAGAGGCAGAGCACGCTTCCAAGTTTGCAGAGCTTCTCGGAGATGTTATCACAGACAGCACCAAGAAGAACCTTCAGATGAGAGTTGATGCTGAGAACGGTGCAACGGCCGGTAAGTTCGACCTTGCCAAGAGAGCTAAGGCAGCTAACCTTGATGCTATCCACGACACAGTTCACGAGATGGCAAGGGACGAGGCTAGACACGGAAAGGCGTTCAAGGGTCTACTTGAGAGATACTTCGGCTAGAGCTCTTCCCCGGTGCAGCTACTATTACGATATTAAGCGGGGCTTCGGCCCCTTTTTTAATGCGATAATTCGACAATATTAATTCTTATTTAATATAGCGTCACCAAATATTCAAATACCCTGTGCTATAATACGTTGTAATCGATTAGGAAAACAGAAACTAACTTAGTATATATAGGTGTTTATATAATTAGGAGGACGAAATGTATTATCGTGATGGAGGCGGCCTTGGCTGCGTGATAGGAATATTCATATTTTTGTTGCTTGCATCGGTGGTGATAGCTATTCTGCTTAATCCATTATTCTGGATTGTTGTAGGTCTTCTCGTGTTATTTCAAGCTGTAGCTAGATGGTGGAGAGATAAATCAGGTGAAGCCGGGAGTGCTCGTCGCTATCGCAGTGGTGATAGTGGTGATAGTGGTGATAACAGATCTTCCTATGACAGGAGAGCCAGTGCAGGCGACCTCGAAGATGACTTCACAAAGGATGCGGTCGATGTGGATGTCGAGGTAATTTCGGACGATAAATAGAATTTCTGAGGAGGATTGTCATGCAGCAGATTAAGTGCCCTAAGTGCGGCGAAGTGTTCCGGATAGATGAGGCTGGGTACGCGGCAATTGTCAAACAGGTCAGAGACAAGGAATTTAACAATGAGATAAAACGTGCCGAAGAGCAGTATGAGAGCGACAAGACAGCTGCAGTCAATCTGGCGAAGGCAGAGACAGCTAATCGGCTTCATGATGCGCTGGCCGGTAAGGAACAGGAAATCGTTAGACTGCGTGCCACCATAGCTGCAAATGATAAAGATAAGGCATTGGCTGTAAATGAAGCCGTTCAAGCGAAAGTAAATGAATATCGAAAGCTTGCTGACACCAAGGAGGCTGAATACAGAAAACTCGCTGCGTTTAAGGATGAGGAACTTAATCAGCAGCGGGAGGAGCTTCAAAAGCTATCCGGCGATTTCAAGGTAAGTGAGAAGGAGGCGGAGCTCAATCTTCAGGTGCTTCGCGATGAATATGAAGCCAAGCTCAAGATGAAGGACGAGCAGATAGATTACTATAAGGACCTCAAGGCACGTCAATCGACCAAAATGGTGGGAGAGACGCTGGAACAGCATTGTGAGATAGAATTCAACAAGCTGAGATCCACGGCCTTTCAAAATGCGTATTTTGAGAAGGACAATGATGCCAGAACCGGTAGCAAGGGAGATTATATATTCCGCGAATCAGACAGCAATGGGGTTGAGGTCGTGTCAATAATGTTTGAGATGAAGAATGAGATGGACGCGACTGCAACAAAGCACAAGAACGAAGATTTTTTTAAAGAGCTTGATAAGGATAGAAGAGAAAAGAACTGCGAGTATGCGGTTTTGGTGTCGCTTCTGGAAGCTGATAACGAGTTCTATAATCAGGGAATTGTTGACGTATCTCATAGATATGACAAGATGTACGTTATCAGACCTCAGTTCTTCATTCCGATGATTTCGCTTCTGCGCAATATGGGTCATAACGCTCTCAAGTACAGGCAGGAACTGGAAACGATGAAGGCTCAGAATATCGATATCACTCATTTCGAGGAGGATATGGAGAACTTCAAAAACGCATTCGCAAGAAACTACGATATAGCATCCAGGCGATTTCAGGAGGCTATTGCTGAAATCGATAAATCAATCGATCACCTCGAAAAAATTAAGAAGGCACTGACCTCGTCGGAGAATAATCTTCGTCTAGCTAACAACAAGGCAGAGGATTTGACTATCAAGAAGCTTACAAAGAACAACCCAACGATGCAGCAGATGTTCAAATCACTTGAAAAAAGTGAATAATCTATGTTAAAATGTTTAACCAGATTAATTAGAAAAGGAACGATAAGATGAGCAAAGGTAAGCAGAGACCACCACAATATATTAGACAGTCAAAGGGCTATCAACAGAATCTATATAAGAAGCAGATGAAGGATCAGAATATCCAGCTTCCTAAGTCGATTGATATTGACAAGCTGACTAAGATTAACAGAATACTCGGAATCGTATGGATTGTACTAATCTTTGTATGCGGCTTCTTTTGGACTTGGGTCGCTTCGGCAGTTCTCGCGGTAGCAGGTGCGGCGTATATGGGAGGCTTCTTCTTATATATGAACAACTACTCCAAGAAGTACCTGTCTGCGTATAAAAAAATGGGAATGCCTAAGGAGATGTATATGAAGCAGCTCAAGAAGAACGGCACAGACGTCAAGAGTATCGAAAGAATGTCCAAGCTTTGGGATAAGATTAAGGTTGATTAGATTCATTGGATAGATTTACAAGTATCTGATAGTTGCCGTCTTGATGATGTGACGGTGCTATGTCGGTGCTCTTATGATGGTTTATAACAAGACAGATAAAGGTCTACAGTTCGGGGAGAGGCTTATGCCTCTCCTTTTATCTGCGCAAATGTTGAAATTTCAACGAAAATAGGATAGCAGAATCACTGTTTTTAAAATTCTTAATACCATATTTGAAAAACTGCTATAATAATTTTTTAACAAACTCTATTGACTATAAAATAACGAGCGCTATAATGAGTTTGTACGAGAATATGTACATGGGAAGGAGACCGGCAGATGTATACTCTTGGACTCGACATAGGCTCTACCACATCCAAGTGTGTAATCCTGGAAGACGGAACCAAATTAATGGCAAAGGCTCTATGTGTAGGCGGACTTGGCACTTCAGGACCGGAGGATGTCAAGCAGGAGTTGATGACCGGTTCGTGTCTGTCTGAAGCTGATATAACTAATACCGCAGTTACCGGTTATGGACGCAATAAATATAAGGGCTGCGATCTTGAAGTCAGTGAACTGACATGTCATGCGCTTGGGAGCAGATTCGTATTTCCGGACGTCCGTACTGTGATAGATATCGGCGGTCAGGATGCCAAGGTTATATGCATGAGTGAGTCAGGTAAGATGACGAATTTTGTGATGAATGACAAGTGTGCGGCCGGTACAGGTAGGTTTCTGGATGTGATGGCTAATATTTTACGAGCAGATATTTCAGAATTGGAGGTATTAGCTGCGAAGGCTGAGAAGCCGGCCACTATTTCGAGTACATGTACGGTTTTCGCAGAATCAGAGGTTATCAGCCAGTTGGCAAACGGAGAGAGCAGAGAAAATGTTATCGCCGGGATTTGTAACAGCGTTGCGACGCGTGTAAGCTCATTAGTCAGGCGTGCGGGCTTCAAAGAGCCTGTGTGTATGTCTGGCGGCGTGGCGCGAAACGGCGCAGTTCGAGAAGCTATGAGCAAAGCAATTGAAACAGACATAAAGTACGACCCGCTTGCACAATATTTCGGAGCTATTGGGGCGGCGATTTATGCATACAGAAGCGCGGGCTATGACAACTAGGTGAAAAAATTTACATCTTCAAGGGAGCAAAAATTTTTAGGGAAAGATGTTAATGAATTAACAAAATGCGTATTTAATTTTTTTACACAGATAGATTCAGCCTAAATATTTCTAAATGATTAACAAAATGGAAAAGGAGGTAATAGGTTATGGCAGAGGAAATCAAAAAGCCTAGGAAGCCAATTGATCCTAATTCAGCCAAATTTAAGCTAGGAAAGATTGCCGGTGATGCGTTTGCCGGCGCAATTGAGGCAAAGAAACGGGGTGTTCCTGTCGCTTGGGTATCCAGCAACTTCCCTGTTGAGATTCCTGAAACACTGGGAATTGCGACTGCATACCCTGAGAATCAAGCTGCGGGAATTGCCGCCAGAGGTGCAGGAGAAAGAATGTGCAATGTCGCGGAAGCAGAGGGGTATTCTAATGACATTTGTGCATATGCGAGAGTAAGTCTTGCGTACGCCAAGCTCAAGGAATGTCCGGAGCAGGATGTTGCAATGCCGGATGTGCTGCTGTGCTGCAACAATATCTGCAACTGCATGATTAAGTGGTACGAGAATCTCGCCAGAGATCTCAACATCCCAATGATTATTCTAGATATTCCTTTCAATCCGGACTATGAGGTTTCCGATGCTGAAGTAGCCTATGTGTCTGCGCAGTTCTGGGATGCAGTTCATCAGCTTGAAAAGCTATTTGGCCTGAAATGGGATGATGCAAAGTTCGAAAAGGTTACAGGATTTAGCTGCAGAGCCAGCAGAGCATGGCTCGAAGCTACGGCACAGGCAAAGTATGTGCCTTCTCCGTTTAACGGATTCGACCTGCTTAACCACATGGCTGTAATGGTTACAGCTAGAGGCAAGGAAGAGGCCGGAGAGGCCATGGAAACTCTCCTCAGGGAATACAAGGAAAATCATCTTAATGGTACCAGCACATTCAGAGCTGAGGAAAAATACAGAATTATGTTTGAAGGGATAGCTTGCTGGCCTTATCTGAGAGCAACATCGCATGGACTTAAGGATCGCGGTATCAACATGGTTACGACGATATACGCCGATGCGTTTGGATTTGATTACCATTCGTTTGAAGAGATGATTAAGGCATATTGCAGTGTTCCTAACGCCATCAATCTGGAGAAGTCCAGAGATAAGAGAATCAAGCTCTGCAAGGACAATCACGTTGAAGGCTTGTTGGTACATACCAACCGTTCATGCAAGCTGTGGAGCGGATTTATGTATGAAATGAGCAGGCAGATCGGAGAAGCGTGCGATATACCGGTTGCAAGCTTTGACGGAGATCAGGCCGACCCCAGAAACTTTTCAGAAGCACAGTACGATACGAGAGTTCAAGGGCTGATGGAGATTATGGAATCCAACAAATCTGAGAAAGGAGACAGATAGCTATGACATACAATACAATCAAGGATTTTCATGAGATAGCAGCTTCTCCTCGCAAGCAGATGGACAGGTATCTGGGAGAGGGCAAAAAGATTGTTCTCACCGTTCCGTATTACACGCCTGATGAGATAGTTCATTCAATGGGGCTTGTGCCAATGGGAACATGGGGTGCAGATATGGAACTCGACAGAGCAAAGGAGTATTTCCCGGCGTTCATGTGTTCAATAGTTCAGTCTATCTTGGAGCTGGGCATCACCGGTAAGTTTGAGGGCGCGAGCGCGATTATAATTCCGTCGCTGTGTGACACTCTCAAGACCATGGGTGAAAACTGGAAGTATGCAGTTCCTGATATAAAGTTCATACCTATGACATATCCACAGAACAGGAAGCCTGCATTTGGAATCGCGTACACAAGGGCCGGATACGAGCGAGTAATCAAGGAGCTCGAGGAGTGCACGGGAGCTGAATTTTCGCCGGATAAGCTTGCTGAATCCAACCGACTGTACAACGAGCATAATGCAGCGATGCGTAAAATAGATGCTCTGCTCGCTAAACACGCCGAGATTACGGTTCAGGAGCGTAGCGATATATTTGCAAGTGCTAACTATATGCTCGTAGAGGAGCACACGGCTCTCGTAAATAAACTAATTACCGAGCTCGAGGCCGCCGACGAAAGCGTAGGCAACTTCCCGATCGTAATTTCCGGAATACTCACAGACATGGATGGTCTGAGCGAAACCTTTGACGAGTTCGGAATGCACATAGTTGCAGATGATGTCTGTGCACAATCCAGACAGTACAGGACAGATGTTCCTTTTGGAGCTGATGCGCTGCAGGCGCTAGCCGAGAAATTTGCAAATACAGATAACTGTTCTGTTCTCTACAACGTAGAGAAACCGAGAGTTCAGTGGATTGTAGATGTTGCGAAGAATAGAGGCGCTAAGGGAGTGGTAGTAGTAATGACAAAGTTCTGTGATCCGGAGGAGTTCGACTTCGTATGTATAAAGGAAGCGTGCGAGAAGGCTGATTTGCCACTGGCTCTAGTAGAAGTCGATAGACAGATGAATCAGTTTGAACAGGTTAAGACTAACCTTGAGACGTTCCGCGATATGTTATTGTTCTAAAACGTTTTAATGCTTAGATAAATTTCAAGGAGGATAATAATGGGCAATAGACCACTTGAAGGAATCAGAGTCGTTGAGATGGCTACCTTTATTGCAGCACCTTGCACAGCCAGATTCCTGGCTGACCTCGGTGCAGAGGTTATCAAGGTCGAACCGCCTAAGGGCGATCCGCTTCGCTACACTGCAGTAAACGAGGGTCGTCCTCTCGATCAGAAGGAAAACACATCTTACGACCTTGAGAATGCCGGAAAGACCTGCATTGCACTTAACACTAAGTCTGAAAAGGGGAGAGAAGCGCTTGAGAAGCTGCTGGCAACTGCAGATGTATTTATCTGCAACTGGCGTCAGTCACCGCTCAAGAGAGCAGGGTTGGACTGGGAGACTCTTCATGAGAAGTATCCTAGCCTGGTTTATGGATATGTATCCGGATATGGGGAAAAGGGACCGGATAAGGATCTGCCGGGCTTCGATTTTACAGCCTTCTACGCCAGGGGCGGTATCCTGGGTCCGCTTCGTGACAAGAATAGCTTGCCGATGCTGACAGTTCAAGGCTTCGGTGATCATCAGGTCGCTATGAACCTCGCAGCCGGAGTTCTCGCGGCGCTGTTCAAGGCCAAGATGACCGGCGAGGGCGACCATGTGGTGGTATCGCTGTTCCACAGTGCTATTTGGGATATTTCATTGATGCTTCAGGCTAGTCAGTATGGTGCTGACAGCACACAGTATCCGATGGAGAGATGGAAGCTTGGTAATCCGCTGGTCCTCTGCTACGAGACTGCTGACGGCAGATGGCTGCAGATCGCTATGCCTCAGTACGACAGGCATTATCCAATACTTATGAATGCAATGGGGCATCCGGAACTGGCAGATGACGCGAGATTCTATCCACAGAAGAACCTTATCCCTAACCGCGAGGAATTTTCAGCATGGATTACAGCGGAGTTTAAGACCAAGAATTGCGATGATTGGTGTCGGATTTTGGATGCTAATGATTTACCATATGCAGTCGCTCAGGGCTGGGACAGCTTGCTGGAAGACAGGCAGGCTTGGGCGTCTGACTGCTTCTACGAGATGGCTTATAGCAACGGCAATAAACGCACCCTTGTAAGACCGCCGGTTCTATTTGATCGGATGGGACTTCCGCCATACGAGAGAGGACCTTATCTCGGAGAGCAGACAAAGGATATCCTCGGCGAACTCGGGTATTCGACAGAGGATATTTCCGCAATGCTTGAAAGTGGTGCCGCAATCGATATGGATCCCGCTCTACAGGACTAATCAAAAATAAGGGGTGAATTGGGTCGTTTTAGAGATTGCAACGGTTTATATGCAAAGTGGAACAAGCTGTTATATGACATGTTTTATAAGAAAATGTGTCGGTAAAACATATTATACGAGGAGAATTGACATGAAAATTACTGCATATGAAGTTAGACCGGACGAAGAGCCTGTCATCAGAGGCTTGTGTGACAAATACGGCATCGATGTAGTTATTACAAGAGCTAATTTGGATGAGACAACGGTAAACCTGGCAGAGGGAAGCTACGGTATTACAACTCTGGGTCAGAGTACATATTCAAACGAAGTACTCGACGAGCTCAATAAGATGGGTGTTAAGGTTTTAGCATCCCGCTGCGTTGGCTATAATCACATGAACGTAGAGTATGCCAGAAAGCTGGGATTTAAGCTTTGTAACGGCTCTTATGCTCCTAATGGAGTTGCCGAGTACTCTGTAATGGCTATACTGATGTGTATGCGTCATCAGAAAAAGGCGCTGTACAACACTAACGACAACGATTTTACACTTAAAGGCAAGATGGGAAGGGAGCTCCGTTCTCTCACAGTCGGAGTGCTCGGTGCGGGTAAGATAGGCAAGACTGTGGTCAAGATTCTGAGCGGGTTTGGCTGTAAAATCTTAGCTTATGATGTTATTCAGGACGATGAGGTGAAGGAATACGCTACCTACGTTGATGTAGACACAATTTATAAGGAGTGCGATGTAATCACAATTCACATGCCGCTCCTGCCGGCTACAACAGGTATGATCAACAAGGAAGCAATCGACAAGATGAAGGATGGCGTAATACTCATCAACAACGCAAGAGGAGAACTGTTGGATATAGACGCTGTTATCGAAGGTGTTGAAAACGGTAAGATTGGCGCATTGTACTGTGATGCATTCCCCGGGGAGACAGGAATCATTCACGTTCCTCACAACGAGGATATTATCAGGACAGAGGGAATGCCTTACTTCAAGCTCAAGTATCTGCGTTCTTTCGTAAATGTGTATCACACACCACACATGGCTTTCTTCACAGAAGAGGCTGCTGCATCTATGGCTGCATGTGGAGTTGACAGTATTTATGAGATCATGACTGAAGGAAAGTCGTCTCACGAGATACCATGCTAAGGAGGTAAATAAATGATTTTGGATCGAAAGCACGCGCTGCAGCAGAAACTGTTCCGTGAGTTTGCTGAGACTGAATTCACCAAGGAGCTTCAGGATGAGCTCGATGAGACCGGTGAGTTCAACTGGGATATGCACAAGAAGATGTCCCGTTACGGATTTATGGGAGTTAAGATTCCGGAAGAGTACGGCGGCGCAGGATCGGATAGCTTGACCTATGTGCTCATGGACGAAGAGTTTGCACGCCAGGATGCAGTTCTGGCTATTTACGCAAATACTTCAAACTCACTCGGTGGAGGCCCGCTGCTCCTCGCAGGAAGTGAGTCTCAGAAGAAAGAGTATCTACCGCAGGTTGCAAGCGGAGAGAAAATCCTCGTATTTGGACTTACAGAGCCGGGAGCCGGATCAGATGCCGGTGGTACAACCACAACAGCAATTCCTGATGGAGAAGATTTTATCATCAACGGACGTAAGTGCTTTATCTCCGGTGCACCGATGGCAGACTGGATTATCATCTATGCCAAGACAGATCTCTCGCAGAAGGGTTCCCGCGGTATATCTATGTTCATAGTCGACATGCACGCAGAGGGTGTTTCGCTGGGAGCACCGGAGAAAAAGATGGGAATTAACGGATATCCGACATCTGATGTGGTATTTGAGGATGTAAGGGTTCCTAAGGCAAATCTTATAGGACCTCTCAACAAGGGATTCCAGTACGCTATGAAGACTCTGGATGGAGGCAGACTCGGAGTTGCGGCTATGTCTGTTGGAGTAGCTCAGGGGTGCCTGGATGAGGCTGTAAAATACGCTAAGGAGCGTAAACAGTTTGGTCGTAGAATTGCAGACTTCCAGGGTGTTAGCTTCATGATTGCAGAGATGCAGGCGGATGTAGAGGCTGCAAGACAGCTCACATATCACGCAGCAAGCCTCAAGGATCAGAATTCACCACAGGCCGGAATGGCTTGCTCTATCGCTAAGTTCTTCGCTGCAGAGGCTGCAAACCGCTGTGCATACAAGGCAGTACAGATTCACGGTGGATATGGCTACATCAAGGAATACAGAGTTGAGAGACTTTACAGAGATGCTCGTATAATGAGCATATTTGAAGGAACCAGCCAGATTCAGGAAGTTGTAATCGCTAACAATTTGCTTAGATAGAGGAGGAAGGAAGAAATGAAAATTTTCGTAACAGTTAAGCAGGTTCCTGATACCTCCGGCAAGGTTGCAGTAAACGAGGATGGAACACTTAACCGCGCTTCAATGCAGACAATCATCAACCCGGATGATCTCAACGCTGTAGAGCAGGCGCTGACTCTCAAGGAAGAGTTCGGATACAAGGTAGTCGCTTTCACTATGGGACCTATGCCGGCTGAAGGAATGCTCAGAGAACTGATGGCAATGGGAGTAGACGAGACAGTTCTCGTTTCCGCTCGTGAATTTGGAGGATCTGACACATATGCTACATCGCAGATCTTGGCTGCGGCTATTGATACGTATGGTGTTGAGACTGATGATATCATCATCGCCGGCCGTCAGGCTATAGATGGAGATACAGCTCAGGTTGGGCCTCAGATAGCCGAGAAGCTGCATCTGCCGCAGGTAACCTATGCCGGAGAAGTCAAGAAAGAGGGAGGCTCACTGATAATTAAGAGAATGCTGGAGGACGGATATATGCTGGTCAAGGTTTCGACTCCTTGCATGATTACTTGTATCAAGGAACTGAATACTCCTAGATACATGAGCGTAGTCGGAACAGAGAAGTGTTGGGATATGCCGCTTCAGATTATGGACTTTGCAGCGCTTGAGAACCATCCGCTGATCGATAAGACTACTATCGGACTTAAGGGTTCTCCAACCAACATCTACAAGTCGTTTACACCTCCGGTAAAGGGTGGCGGCATGATGATGGAAGGTTCTGATAAGAATACTACTGACGAGCTTGTGTCAATTTTGACCGGCAAGCATATCATATAGAGAGGAGAATTCAATATGGCTTACGATAGTTCGCAAATCGACGCTTTCAAAGATGTATGGGTGTTCTGTGAACAGCGTCAGGGCAAAATGATGCCGACAACATTTGAACTTGTTTCCGAGGGCAGAAAGCTTGCTGATGAGCTTGGCTGCAAGCTGTATGGCATCCTCCTCGGAGATGACGTAGATGGCCTTGCTAAGGCGCTGGGCGGATACGGAGCAGACGGTGTGTATGTGTACAACAGCCCGCTGCTTAAGAATTACACAACAGATGGTTACACTAAGGTGATAAGCGAGGCGGTGCAGGAATTTAAGCCGGAGGTTATGTTGTTTGGGGCTTCCAATATCGGTAGAGACCTGGCTCCTAGATGCGCTGCCAGACTTCATACAGGTCTCTGTGCAGATTGCACACACCTTGATATAGACCTTGATGGTTATATCAATTTCCTGCGCACAGGCTCATCGCTCGATGTTGACAACATGAAGTTTGATACCAGGTTGTTCGATGTTAACACCAACCTCAAGATGACTCGTCCGGCATTTGGCGGACACCTCATGGCTACAATCGTGTGCCCAAGATTTAGACCGGCTATGGCGACTGTAAGACCCGGTGTTATGCAGAAGTGCCCTTACGATGAAGCAGGAGCTGCAAAGGTCGAAATCATGCACCCTGCATTTGAGTTAGCAGCTGGCGACATTGAGACAGAGGTTCTCGATATCGTTAAGGCGGCTAAGAAGATGGTCGACCTGATTGGTGCAGACGTAATCGTATCGGTCGGAAGAGGAATCGCTAAGGATATAGAAGGCGGAATAGCTCTTGCAACAGAGCTGGCAGAGCTTCTCGGCGGAGTGGTAGGCTCCTCCAGAGCTTGCGTAGATGCCGGCTGGATAAGCGCAGACCATCAGGTGGGACAGACCGGAAAGACTGTACATCCGAGGATTTACATAGCTCTCGGAATTTCGGGAGCTATTCAGCACAAAGCAGGAATGCAGGATTCAGAGTGTATCATAGCTATCAATAAGAACGAAGCAGCACCTATATTTGAGATTGCTGACTACGGAATTACGGGAGATCTGTTCAAGGTAGTTCCACTGCTTATCGATTCAATCAAAGCAGCAAAGGAAATTGCATAAGCGGCAAGTACAGGGGTGTGAGGACGTGTTCTTCGCGCCCCTGTTCTCAGCAATATATGCCTTGATGTGCTTTGGAGCCATAACAAGATTCGCGGTTGCCCGTGATAGACAAGCCCTATTCTCAACAACATATGCCTTGGAGGGACGAATATGACTGATAAGATATACAACATAGTCGCGATAAATCCTGGATCGACTTCGACAAAATTCGGATTCTACCACAATAGCGAAAAGGTATTTATCGAAAATATATACCATAATAAGGACGAACTCTCCAGATTTGGCAGTATTCAGGAACAGCTGAGCTACAGACGGCTGCTGGTAGAAAATCGTTGTGAATGCAATGGCGTTAAGCTCAGTGAAGTCGATGCTTTTGTCGGCCGTGGTGGAGGGCTTCTGTCTTCCAATGGCGGTGTTTATTGCATTACGGACAAGATTATCTATGATTGCGAAACGGCGGCATCCGGTGTAGAGCATCCCGCTCAGCTCGCATCTCAGATTGCGAGACAGCTTGCAAATAAGTATGGTGCAAATGCATACATCGTTAATCCGCCGGATACCGACGAATTCCAGGATCTCGCTAGAGTGACCGGAATCAAAGGAGTGTATCGCGACAGCCATGTGCACTGCCTCAATCAGAAGGAAGTTGCCAGAAGGTATTGTGAAGAAAAAGGCTTGAATTACAACAAATGTAATTTTGTAGTATGTCACTTGGGCGGAGGAGTTTCTATCACTGCTCACCGTGAAGGGCAGATGATCGACAGCAACGATAATCTTATCGGCGATGGCCCGATGACACCGCTTAGAGCCGGAACAATACCGGCGACCAAGCTGCTGGATCTGGCATTTAGCGGTGACTATACGCATGAGGAGCTTGAGGATATAATCGTCAGAAACAGTGGCTTAAGCAGCCATCTGGGTACCTCCGATGTCAAAGAGATAATGCGGCGCATTGAAGAAGAAAACGATGAATATGCCAGGCTGGTGCTGGATGCTATGATATACCAGTTTTCCAAGGCTGTAGGTGAGTGTGCCTGCGTGCTGAAGGGCAAGGTGGATGCTATTCTGATTACAGGTGGACTTGCTCGCTCTGAGTACATAGTCAGGAGCCTCAAGCAATATGTAGATTGGATAGCGGAGACGTGGGTTATGCCCGGAGAGTGGGAGATAGCGGCACTTGCATCAGGTGCCTATCAGGCTATGACAGGACAGGTTCCTGTGTTGACCTATACGGGTGTGCCGGTATTTCGCGGTTTTCGCTCTTTGAAATATCATCTGTAAAGCTACGTGATAATGATATTTAACGAAGGCGCGGCAGAAATGCCGTGCTTTTGACGTGCAAGATAAAATTCCAGACTAAAACAGCGCTTATGTACAGGTTAATGTGCTAAAATTATAAAGTAATATTGTATAACAGCTCGGAGCATCGGAGTGCGACGAGAGATTATGATTTTGGGAAAGTAAATATTTTATGAAATATGAATTGATTGCAACAGCGACATTTGGCCTTGAAGCTGTGGTCAGGATGGAGCTGCAAGAGCTTGGGTATCAGGTGCTCAAGACGGAGGATGGGAAAGTAACCTTCGTCGGCGATGAAAAGGCAGTTGTACATTCAAATATGTGGCTGAGGACGGCAGATAGGGTTTATATCAAGGTTGCCGAATTCAGTGCCGAGACGTTTGAGGACTTGTTCCAGCAGGTGAGAGGACTACCATGGGAGAACTTTCTTCCTATAGATGCGGCATTTCCGGTTGTCGGAACCTCTGTCAAGTCCACGCTTCACAGCGTACCCTCGTGTCAGAGTATTATCAAGAAGGCCATAGTCTCAAGGCTTTCGGATTTCTACGTACAAAAGCATTTTGAGGAAAACGGTGCGAGCTACCGCGTCAGGTTCTCAATTTTAAAGAATAAGGTTACGATTATGCTAGATACATCAGGAGCCGGTCTGCACAAGAGAGGATACAGGGTATTTGATGTGGCGGCGCCTATGAAGGAAACGCTGGCAGCCGCACTTGTGAAGCTGAGCTTCTGGAAGGAAGGCGTGATGCGCAGGGACAAGGATAACCCCGAGCACTTCTCAAGAATGCTTGTAGATACGTGCTGCGGTTCAGGCACGATTCTGATTGAGGCGGCGATGATGGCAAGAAATATTGCTCCGGGACTGACCCGCAAGTTTGCAGCTATGGACTGGGATCTCATTCCGGATGAACTGTGGGATGAGGAGAGACAAGCTGCATATAGGGCTGTGGATTATGACAGTGAACTGATTATCATGGGCTTTGATATAAACGGTAAGGCGATCGCCTCCGCTCAGGCCAATGCGGCGGAAGCCGGCGTTGAAGAGGATATCACGTTCAATCGCATGGATATGCGCAAATTCAGAGCTGCCGTATCCAATGGCGTCATTATCACCAATCCGCCGTACGGAGAGCGAATTGGTGATAGGGAGGCGATTCACGGTATATATTTCAGACTCAAGGAGATTCTTGAAAATGATCCCTCCTGGTCGCTGTTCATGATTACGACGGATCGTGAGGTTGAAGAGATATTTGACAGAAAGGCGGACAGGAGACGCAAGCTGTATAACGGAAGGCTTCAGACTACATATTATCAGTTCCATGGTCAGAAGATGGCTAATAAGTAAAGGATGAAAATACATAATTAATACAAGACAGGGAAAATCGATGAAAAAGACAGACGAAAAATTCACATCTGCGGATGGCAGAACACCAATACACGTTAGAAAATGGAGCCCTGATGAGCAGCCAAAGGCAGTTGTCCAGCTGATTCACGGTATGGTTGAATTTGTGGGGAGATATAGCGCCTTTGCTTCATATCTGACGGATCATGGCTACGTGGTAGTTGGTCATGACCAACTAGGTCACGGAGAGTCGGCGATGACGCCTGACGATTATGGGTATTTTGGAGAATACGGCAACGAGGCGCTGATTGCCGATATTCACACGTTGAGAAAGAGAACCGAGGCTGAATATCCGGGACTGCCTTACTACATGCTCGGACACAGCATGGGTTCGTTCTTGCTGAGGCAGTACCTGACGGAAAAGGAGAAGTATGGAGCTAGCTATTCTGAAGGATTGGCCGGTGCAATCATCATGGGCACGGGTCAGCAGAAGGCAATTGCGCTACAGTCAGGTATCGTGCTATCAGCGATAATCAAAGGAATTAGGGGGCATCGCCATAGGAGCAGGCTGATTAATTCCGTGGTATTTTCATCGTACAACAAGAAGTTTAAACCGGCGCGTACAGCGTTTGACTGGTTGACCAAGGATACTGAAGTGGTGGATTGGTATTGTGACGAGGAGTGGTGCAGCTTCATATTTACGGTGAGCGCATACAACGAGATGTTCAAGGGGATTCTCAAGTCAATTGATAAGAACAGGACGAAAACCATATCACCGAACCTGGCAATGTTGTTTGTATCGGGTGCAGATGACCCTGTCGGTGATTTTGGTGAAGGAGTCCGCAAGGCTTATATGCAATATATCAGCAACACAAAATGCATTGTTGATATCAAGCTTTATTTAGATGATAGACACGAGATATTGAATGAGACGGACAGAGATGTAGTTTACGCAGATATTTTAACTTGGCTCGATGAAAGGTTGGCAGACATTGATGAACTATAGAGAAGAGTATAAAAGCAAGCTTAGGACCGCTCGAGATGCAGCACAGATTGTAAGAAGCGGTGACTGGGTTGATTTCGGATGCTATCAGGGCTTTCCGTCGCTTTTTGATGAGGCTCTGGCAGCTAGGCGTGATGAACTTGAAGATGTAAAGGTCAGAGCGTTGCTCATTACCAAGCCGCTTCAGATTGCAGAGCAGGATCCTGAGGGCGAGCATTTCACATATAATTCGTGGCACATGATTGGATACGAGAGGAAGCTGTGTGACAGAGGGCTGTGCAAATTTATACCTATGGTATTCAGAAACCTTCCCGATTACTACAGGAGATTTCTCTCAGTCAATGTAGCGGTGATGGGTGTAACACCTATGGATGAGCAAGGATATTTCAATGTGTCGCTCAATAATTCCAATGCGCGCGCTGTCTTTGATGTTGCAGACGTAATCATACTTGAGGTCAACGAGAAGCTGCCTTGCGTGCACGGTCTTGAAAATACAATTCACATCTCCGAGGTGGATATGGTAATTGAGGGCGAACACGAGGCTTTAACAGAGTTTCCGTCAATCGCAGCAGGTCCCGTTGAGGAAAAAATTGCATCCTCTATTGTCGGACGTATGACTGACGGAGCTTGCATACAGATCGGCGTTGGCGGTATGCCGGATGCCATAGGCAAGCTGATAGCAAACTCCGAGCTCAAAAATCTCGGAGTTCACTCAGAGCTGCTTGTAAATGCGTACCTGGATATGCATAAAGCGGGAAAGATTACTAACCTCAACAAGCGCGGAATCATGCGTGGTAAATCGGTGTTCAGCATTGCTCACGGCAATCAGGAACTGTTTGACTGGGTAGATAACAATCCCAGTATGTGCTGCGCCCCAATAAACTATGTAAATGGACTCAATGTGATAGGTGAGATTGAAAACTTCGTATCTATCAATAGCTGTATTGCTGTGGATCTTTTCGGCCAAATTTCAGCTGAGAGCGCAGGCACTCGTCACATCAGCGGTACAGGCGGGCAACTCGATTTTCTGACGGCAGGTTTCAAGAATCCCGATGCACAAAGCTTCATAGCGCTGCCATCGACATTTACCGACAAGAAGGGCGTGATGCATTCCAACATCAGACCTATCTTTGATGGTGGGGATATAGTAACAGATCCCAGAAGTCAGGCATATATTATGGTGACCGAGTACGGCGTGGAGAATCTTGCCGGTTCTTCGGTATGGGAGCGCGCGGAGAAGCTGGTTAACCTGGCACACCCTGATTTTAGAGACGAGCTGATTAAGTCGGCAGAGGAAATCAATGTGTGGAGACGATCAAATAAGAGATAGTATCATATACAAAAAGTGCATCAATCATCGATAATAGGTATTGAAGGGTACACTTTGAGGTGCCTTAATTATTATATTGTGTGTTATAATTAGCGGATGAATCAATACTATGTGTTTATGGCAATAAAAGCGGTAATAGCGATCGTTATCGCATTAATACTTGGGAATGGCGGAGTTGTGTGGTTTAACCATCTGCCTGTGCGATGGTTCTCCGGGGAGGATAATTCTCTGCCGGAGAGACTGCTGCAGGACATGGATAGTGACAGACAGCGGCTACCCAGCACTCCGTGGAAGCTTGTGTTTACAGTTTTTTTCGGTGCGTGTGGCGTTTTTTTGGCTGTTCGCGAATCGGCTCAATTTATGCTTTCCGCCGTGCTTGTCATATTTATCGTAACTATGATGGCTACGTGCGATGCAAAGTACCGCGTGGTTCCAGATCAGCTCAATGTGCTGCTCTCTGTATCAGCGGTCGGCTTTGTGAGCTTCAACGACAGACTGCTTGAGCCACTCTATGGTGCGCTTGTTGGGCTTGCTCTCGGTATGGCCTCGTATGGGCTGGGGCGTATCCTATATCATAGGACTGTGATAGGAGGGGCTGATCTAAAATTTTATATTTCGATAGGATTTGTGACCGGAGTCAGAGGGATTATCTCGATCTTTATATTGATAGCAGTGTTTGCGCTTGTTCACATAATATACCTGAGTGTTGTGCATAGATTCAATGCTGACGAGGGAAGACCGATGTTGGTATACGCATTGCCGGCGGTGACGCTGTACATGCTTGCGCTGTGGGATTTCGTACCTTTTGTGCTGCTATAGCAGTGTTCGCTGCCTTGGCATATAACAGAGAGTTGGTGACAGGGGAGAATATGTCCGATAATACCAAAAATATCCTGCTAAAAATTCAATATGACGGTACTAACTTTCACGGTTGGCAGAAGCAGCCTAATGGGAGAACCGTACAAGGTGAAGTAGAGCATGTGCTGAGGTTCATCGCCGGGTATGATGTGCCGGTAAATGGCACTAGCCGTACTGATGCGGGGGTACACGCTCTCGGTCAATGTGCTTCGTTTAACTGGGATAATCCGCTGCCAACGAATAAGCTTGCTAACATCATGAACAGAAGATTTGGAGCCGGAGGGCTTGGCAGAAGCGGTCTTCCGGGCGATATACGGGTAATCTCGGCAGTAGAGGTTCCGTCGGATTTTCATGCGAGATTTTCGTGCCACGGTAAAACATATAAGTATGTTGTTGACAGAAGTGGGGATATCTTTGAGCGAAATTACGTCTATCAGTATGGTTATGAACTTGACCACGAGGCCATGAGAGTAGCAGCCAAGGCTGCGGTTGGAACGCATGATTTTGCGTCTTTTCAGACAGCCGGAGGGATACCGCGAGAGACGACAGTTAGAACCGTTACCGATATTGCTATTTCCGATGAAGGGGAACGAACGATTATAAGAGTCACCGGTGACGGATTCCTGTACAACATGGTGAGAATTATCGTTGGCACACTGCTGGAAATTGGTACCGGCAAGCGTTCGGCGAGCGATATGGAGCAGATTGTGGCTGATGCCACGCGGAGCAGCGCCGGGTTTACGGCACCGCCACAGGGGCTATATTTGGAGCAGATATATTTTGATGACGAATTTAAACGTGGAGGCAGTACTTGTACAAGGTAAGGATTGATAAGTTTGAGGGTCCATTTGACCTGTTGGTATATCTGATACAAAATGCGAAAATGGATATATACGATATCAGGGTTGCTGAGATTACTGAGCAGTATATAGCGTATCTCAAGGAGATGGGGGAGCTCAATGTAGAGGTCAGCAGCGAATTTATTGTGCTTGCAGCTGTGCTGATTAGACTTAAGTCGCGGATGCTGCTTCCTCGCGTCAATGAGATTGGCGAGATTGTGATAGACGAAGATCCTCGCATGGAGCTGGCAAGCAGGTTGGCAGAATATGTCAGAACCAAAAAAATCGCAGAGATGCTGCAGGAGAGAATGGAAGCGAATGAATGCGTTCACGAGAAGCCGGCGGAGGACATGTCGATATACATAGACTCGCCGGACGAACTTCTCAAGACGGATATCGAACAGTTTGTAAGTGCATTTAATGCATTTTTGCAAAAGAAGAAACGAGTCGCTGATGTTAAAAAGCGATATCAACGAATCAAGCGAGATAGGGCTTCGATAGAGGAGCGAATCAACTATATGAGCATGATTATCAAGGACAGGGTTAGCGTGGGAGAATCTATCGATTTTGCAAGACTGGTACCCGAGGATGCGGATAGATATGATGTGACTCTGTCGTTCATGTCGCTGCTGGAGATGATCAAGATGCAGGAAGTTGACGCTAAACAGGATCGAAATTACGGAAATATAAGTGTTATTAAGAAAGAGGTTCAGACAGATGTACAACGATAAGGTAATGAAATCAGCGCTGGAGTCCATGATGTTTGTCTGGGGAGAGCCTCTCAAGGTTAAGGATGCTGCAGAGGTACTTGATGCAGATAAGAAAGAAATAAAAGAGCTGTTACTCAGTCTACAACGCGAATATGCAATGAGAGGGAGTGGCCTCAGAATTAGAGAAGTAGACGGGGCTTTTCAATTTGTGACTAACGGCGAAAACGAAATTTTCATCGAGAAGCTGTGCACTCCGGTCAAGATCAAGAAATTATCTCAGGCGGCACTTGAGGTACTGGCGATAATCGCTTACAGGCAGCCGGTGACGAAGAGTGAAATCGATTCTATTCGCGGTATCAAGAGCGAGAGGGTAATCGATGGACTCATGAACAAGGAGCTTGTAGAAGTTGCCGGCAGGTCGGAAGGTGTGGGAAGACCGCTCCTGTATAGGACGACTGCAGAGTTCCTCAAAAAATTCGGGTTTACATCCATCAATGAGCTGCCGGACATCACAGAGTTCGATGAACTGCAGGATTACGACGATGAGGATGGAAAGGCTCACGAGCAGTTGTCGATTAATTTTGAAGGAGACGCAGATAGTGAGGATAAATAAATATATCGCTTCTTGCGGAATTACGAGTAGACGCAAGGCTGACCAGCTTATATTGGACGGTAGGGTTGCAGTTAACGGCGTCATTATGAGGGAACCCGGATATGATGTGAAGCAGGGAGAAGAAGTCACATGCGACGGCATAAGGATTGCACCCGAACGAGACAAGATCTACATACTGCTCAACAAGCCGCTTGGCTATGTGACGACAACATCCGATGACCGGGGGCGTCCTACAGTTCTCGACCTCATACAGGATGAGGATAGGCGGATTTTTCCTGTGGGGAGGCTTGATTACAATACTTCAGGGCTTCTTATCTTGACCAATGACGGCGATGTGGCAAATAAACTCATGCATCCGTCGAAGGAGCTCGAAAAAACGTATCGAGCCGTTGTATCGGGGATACTTACGTGCGGCAAGATTGCGAGATTGGAATGCGGAGTGAATATCGGAGGCTTCAAGACCTCGCCGGCGAAGGTAGAGGTAAGGAAGCACAATAAGAAGTCGACGGTTGTGGATATCACTATTCATGAAGGCAAGAATCATCAGGTTCGCCGCATGTTCAAGGCTGTGGGTGCACCGGTGCAGGAATTGCAGAGAATCAGAATTGGCAAACTGGTGATTGGTCGACTGGCGATAGGAGGTTATAGAAAGCTGGGACCGGCTGAAGTAGAGTATCTCCATTCTATTTAGCGTGCCATATACATTCCATGAATGTGACGACATAATAAGCCCTGTACGGCACTTGATTAGGAAGTGCTCACACAGAGCTTTGGCTTACACAAACTTTGGAATAATCCCTGAAGCATGCGCAGCATGTACAACAACCGCATTACAGTTATCTAGTCCGGCATCATGCTTTCGCCACGGCTTGACTCGATATAAGATCTGATGATTTTAACAGCACCGTCGATTCCGGCACGGCTAGTGTTGATGAGCAGGTCGTATGAATCTCTCTCTCCCCATCTGGTATCGGTGTAATATTCGTAGTATCTACGACGCTGCTTGTCCATCTGCTTGACAATTTTCTCCATCTGAGCAGGCGTCATTTTTTTGGCTTCTTCACCAGAGAGTAGAGCCATCTTGCGCTTAATTCTGTCTTCAATAGGTGCGAAGAGGAAGACGCTGACGTGTGATTGATCGCGCAGGATGTAATCCGCAGCTCTTCCAACTATTACACAGCTGTCTTCCGCAGCAATCTCGCGGATGAGCTTATACTCCTCAGAGTGAATCTTGTCGTAAGGAGACGGCTGATATAGTTCTATACCGGAGAACAGTGCACTTGCTGCAAAGTCCGGAGCCTTCTCCTCGTTACTCTTAACGTAGTCCTCATGGAATCCGGTCTTCTGGACTGCGAGTCTGATGAACTCGTTGTCGTAAAACTTGATGCCAAGAGCCGCGGCTAATCTCTTGCCGACCTCGTGTCCGCCGCTTCCAAATTCTCTTCCAATAGTTACTATGACTTTATTTGACATAATACAGCCTCCCTCCTGCTGATTATAACACAATCGTGTTTTTAAATAATACTATAATTTCTGCGCGATAGCTCCGACAAATGCTTTTAGATCGTCATCGTTATCGAACTGGGCACGGGCGTTGTCAGCTCTGCCTCCCCCTTTACCACCGTACTCCTTGACGTTTTCCTTGACCAGCTTGCCGCAAGGGTAGCTGCCGTCGGATACCAGCATGAGTGTGCCGGATGGGGAGCAGGCTAGAGCCAGTAGAGGTTTGTTATCTCTTTCAATCAGGTCGAGCGCTTTGAAGCCTAGCTTTTGGAGTTCGTTAGGTGAAATATCGGAATATGCCCTATATACGAGCTTGTCGTTGGGAGCAGCTGCACATAGTGCAAGAGCTGTAGCCTCGGCAGTCCTGAAATATTCGGCCAGATGTGCACGTTCAGCCTTTAGTTCAGATTCTTCCTTGTCCCTTTTATCTAAGGTACGTATCAAATCCTCCGGCTTCGAAGAAAATCTCTCCGCAACATCGGTCAGGATGCGGTGCGACTCCTGATAGTGGACGAGGGCGTTTCTGCCACAGTCGAAGTAAATCCTCGTCATTCCCTTGTTGGATTCTGCTTTAAATATCTTGATAATTCCAATCTGTCCGCTGGTGGAAGGATAGGTGCCGCAGCATGCGCAGCAGTCAAATGGGTCGGCAGGATCGCCGACTGTGACGATAAACACAGAGCCTTCCACTTTTTCGTTGACGGCCTTTCTGAGGGGCATAGCGTTTGCCTCTTCAACTGAATCGAAATAATGAGCCCGGATAGGCATGTCAGCCCATACCGCTTCATTGGCAAGCGTTTCAGCAGCTTCCAGCATGGCAGTATCCATAATTTTTCCGTCAAGATCAATATCAATAGTTATATAATTATGCCCCATGTGAAAGCCTCTATTAGTTCCTCTGTACAGCTTGTAGATTGCGCCGCTCAGGATGTGCTCACCATAGTGTCTCTGCATGTTGCTAAATCTAAAAGTCCAATCCAGCTCCATAGTGACCTTGTCGCCGACATTGAAAGGTACATGCTCCGAATTTGTATAATGCGCAACTGACTCGCCGGAGTCGTGTGTGTCGTAGATATCCACATGCTTGGTTTCATCCTCCGTCAAATACATTGTACCCCTGTCCCCGGGTTGTCCGCCGCCCTCGGCAAAGAAGATAGTTCTGTCTGTAATTATTTCAATCCTGTCCTTTTTAGAAATAACATCCAAAACAGTGGCATCCAGTGATTTTAGGTACCGATCATTGTGGAAAACTTTTTCTGTTTTCATAGTCCCTCCTCGTTTTTTCCCTAGATTGAAAATCGAACAAAAGTGTAAAAATTATTTTTATAAAACTGTTGATAACTTACCTTGACATATCCATTAATCGCTGATTAGCGTTGAAAAATACGCATTTTTACCAAGTTACTTATCCACTTCGACATGTTGAGAAGATTGTATACAATTTTTGAATTTTATGTGGATAATCCCCGATGTGCACATTTTATCGGCAATCGAGTGATGTGGATAACTTGTGCTTGTTTCAGACGGCAAAAAAGAACAACCGTTAACAAATAAATTTCAATTTACTATTGCTCCGGATTGAATATCATATCGCTGAACATCGTGTTAGGCGACTCGGCGAAACTCTGGAATACCTGAGTCTCCAGCTTGTATCTGCCCTTGAGCTCCAGCTTGCTGATATTGATACTCTTGTTGATATCCATCTCCATATTGGTGATTTTCATCAGATCATGACTCATCACAACCAGCTCATTTTTTGGAGTCAGCAGGTATGCTCCATATAAATCATGATTCATATAGTAATTAGCTGAATCAACATGTGAATTGTCTTTGTTGTATAGGACGTAGACGATTCCGTTAGGGGCCGGTGTCATCGCGGTGTCTGCCCCGAAGACGGAATCATCGATATCGAATTTTTCCTGCGGTACTGTCAGCTTATATAGTGTTATGTATTCAGGTTGCTGCAGCTGGAGCGCCGCCTCGTAGTCGGAGATGTGCATCAGTGTCGTTACTTCGAATTCCAGAATTCGTCGTGACCGCGTGAGGCTGCGCAGAGACAGGGTGAGCAGCGCTTCACCATATATGTAATCATCGGAAAGCGCTGTGAACCTACACTTGTACACTGTCGCTTCGCCGCTAGGCGTAGCGGCAGTGGTTTCCTTGGATATTTTATTTCTCACTAGCTCAGCTAGTCCGATCTCATTGAATTTGCTGCGCTTCATCGCTCCGGCAGTCACATCGGCAAGCAGTGCGGCTCCTCTATAATCCTTATCCAGCAGCCTCATCAGGAAGTAGTTGATTAGTTCAAAAGATGTGAGAGGAGACTTGCACACCATCTCCATGCCTTCTCTGCTCGTTTTGTCAAAGCCGGTGTCTTCACCAAGCAGCTTTACCGAAGCCTCTTTCATGAGATTGATGCGCATGAGCGTCTCCTTGCGGAACTCCTGTATGAATGGCGCATGATTTTCATAGAACAGATCATTCGTAGCGATTACTTCATTGATCAACTGTATCATGGTGAAGAACGGAATTTTGACTTCATTTCCGCCAAGCCCTCCGGAAATACGCTTCCATTCCGCCTTGACCTCTCGCCCTCCCTCCAGATTACCGGCCTTGGTGAAAATCTCTCTGTAATCGTCCACTCCATATTCTGAGAAATCCAAGTGGATAAGCTGAAACAGCTTATCCTTGCTTCCATCCTTAGCAGTCCACGACACCTTGAGGGCTACAACACCCATCAGACGGGTGTTTGTAGCGACACAAGAATCAAAGCGGTAGTCCATGAAGTGATTGTATTTATTTGAAAGTTTACCCTCTACTACTTTTAGTACCGGCATAGTTGCTCTCCTCGGTAAGTCAATAATATATTATTATACCAAATATGGCGGTGGAATCCTTCATCTAACCCATTAAAATCAAAAAACAATAATATTCGTAACATCTGAAACTTGACACTGCTCAAAATACATATATAATACAGGTGAATTCCTTATTGAGAGCGAGTGAGGGAATGGGCCCTATGAACTCGCGGCAACATCGTGTATAACGGTTGTGCCAATTCCCACAGGCAAGGCCTGAAAGATGAGGAGACATATTCATATTTAGAACTTGTCTCTTCATGCATGTGGCTCATGCTGAAGAGTTTTTTATTTCATGGATTGGAGGGGGCATGATGCTCGTGCCCGAAGGGAGGTTTCAATGAAGAAGTTATTCACATCCGAATCAGTTACCGAAGGTCATCCGGATAAGGTTTGCGATCAGATTTCTGATGCCATACTGGATGCAATCCTCGCTGAGGACCCAAATGCTCACGTGGCATGCGAGACAGCGACTAAGACAGGCTTTGTAATTGTATTTGGAGAGATTTCAACTACGTGCACAGTGGATATTGAGGGTATCGTTAGAGATGTAGTCAAGAGTATCGGATACGACTGCAGCGAGGTTTGCTTTGATGGAAATACTTGTGCTGTGCTCGTAAGCATTGAGGAGCAATCACCGGATATCGCAATGGGTGTTAACGAAGCACTCGAAGTTAAGGAAGGTGAGGAAGCAAGCGATGATGCTATGACCGGTGCGGGAGATCAGGGGATGATGTTTGGATTCGCCTGCGACGAGACTGATGAGCTCATGCCTATGCCTATCTCGCTCGCACACCGACTAGCCGAAAGACTTGCAGATATTCGCAAGGACGGCACTCTGAGATATCTGAGACCTGACGGCAAGACACAGGTTACGGTCGAGTACGATGACGACAGGGTTGTGAGAGTTGATACAGTTGTAATTTCGACACAGCACGATCCTGATGTTGCACTCGAGCAGATCAGAAAGGATATGATTGAACATGTTATCAAGCCGATTATCCCTGTTGAGCTGATTGATGACGACACAAAGTTTTTCGTAAATCCGACAGGCAGATTTGTAATCGGTGGGCCTAAAGGCGATTCCGGTCTTACAGGTCGCAAGATTATAGTCGATACTTACGGTGGCTATGCAAGCCACGGGGGAGGTTCATTTTCAGGAAAGGATCCGACTAAGGTCGACAGAAGTGGCGCATACATGGCTAGATATATTGCAAAAAATATCGTCGCCGCCGGACTTGCCCGCAGGTGCGAGATTGAGCTGGCATACGCAATCGGCGTAGCAGAGCCTGTATCCGTGTATGTCAACACGTATGGAACTGCAACTCTCAAGGACGAGGATATCGCCAAGCTCATAAAGGCGAACTTTGATATGAGACCTGCTGCTATTATCAAGCAGCTCGACCTGCTCAAACCGATCTACAGATCTCTGGCTGCATACGGCCACTTTGGCAGGACCGGCCTCGGTGTCAAGTGGGAAGAGACTGACAAGGCATCACAGCTCAAGGCTGCGGCAGATCAGTATGCATAGACAATAGGAATAGGGCTATAGTATATTTTCGTATCATCAATATGAACGACTGGAAATTTATAGGCTAATGCAATCATGTAGGTGTTTGTATTAGCCTATAATGTTATAATTAGCTTCAATTTAAATCGCAGCGAGAGGTGGATATATGGCTCACAGTACTCAAAAAAGATATGCAAATACACGGAATATCACTGCCAAAGCTCCTGCTTCCGTATGCGACATACTCATCATCGGTGGTGGTCCGGCGGGGATGGCTGCTGCCACAAGCGCCAAGCTCAGCCATCCGGATTCAGAGATCGTTATACTCGATAAGAACGAAATCCTCGGAAGGAAGCTTAGAGCGACAGGAAACGGACGATGCAATATAACTAATACATGTGCAGACGGATACGAAGAGGTAATAGCTTTTCTTTTCTCGTTAGGGATAGCTACGAAGTCTAAGGAGAGGGGCTTTGTGTATCCTGTATCGGAGTCAGCGCCGGACGTTGCAGAGCTACTGGAGCTGCGGCTTGAGCAGCTTGGAATCAAGGTGTATAAGGGTGCTACAGTATCTGCAGTTTCTGTAGTTCCATATTGCGATAAACAGGACAGACCGCTCGATGGTGCAAGCTTCAATTCAGGTATTTCGTTTAAAACTGCATTTACCATTGCCAGTATCGATAACGATTACCGGATGGAATCGCAGGCTCTTGTAATAGCCGCCGGCGGGAAGTCGGCTCCGGTATATGGAGCCACAGGAGACGGATTCTTGTTGGCAAGGTCACTTGGACACAGCGTTACCAGGACGTTTCCATCGCTAACCCCTGTGGAGTGCGGAAACTCTGAGCTAACAGGCTTGTCCGGGGTGAGAGTGCGCGCAACAGCCAAGCTTTTGAAGGATGGAGAGCAGCTATATGAAGAGAATGGCGAGGTGCAATTTACCAAGTACGGACTTTCCGGTATTTGCATATTTAATCTCTCGAGGATGATGAGATTTGGAAAAGGCGAGGGATTTGATAATTTCGATATATCACTGGATGTAACCGAGGGCTTTAATTTGAGCGAGTGGCTTACGGCTGCAGCTAAGAGAGCCGTAGTGAATAGAGAAACAGTTGACGCGAGGAATTCACAGAGGAGTGCTATCGAGGCGAATTCTGCGGTGTGCGAGAATTCCTCATATAATAAACTTGTAGAGGTGTTTATGACAGTATATAAGGAAGGGCTTGCCATGGAGATAATCAGGCAGGCAGGATTGGATTATACGTCTAATGCTTCTATATTGACAGATGCGGATGTTCGCGACAAAATCATCAGGAGTGCAAGTGACCTGAGATTCAAGCCGACCGGGCTCAAGGGCTGGAAGGAAGCGCAGTGTACTTCCGGTGGTGTCGATATGCATGAAATAGATGATGAGAGCTTTGAGTCGAAGCTCTTGCCGAAGTTATACATTGTTGGTGAGACTTTGGACTATGACGGCTTTTGCGGTGGCTACAACCTTAATCACGCATTTTTGTCCGGAAAGCGCGCCGGAGAAGCTGCGGCTAGAGAGATATAAAGCTTTTCCTCATGGGGTATGCT
Organism: Mogibacterium sp. CM50; assembly: GCF_000293155.1. Lineage (NCBI taxonomy): Bacteria > Bacillati > Bacillota > Clostridia > Peptostreptococcales > Anaerovoracaceae > Mogibacterium > Mogibacterium sp. CM50. The sequence continues at coordinate 179,969 of NZ_ALNL01000039.1, forward strand.
GTACAGCAACTGTGGCGCATGGATTGTGCATAATATTTTCTATAGAGATAAAAGCATTAAGATATATTGAACAGACGTAATAGTTTGCGAAGGTGAGAGATGGATGCAAGGTTTAAGAACAGAGTGTGGCGTGGAGGAGAGAGGGCCGGGAAATATGCATACAGGATGAGTGAGATCAAGCTGCCTGTCGGAGCTGAAATGACAGAGCTGCCTGCCAAAATTGCGAAGCAGCTGTCCATAAAGCTGTCAGATATTATGACTTGGCAGGTCGCTCGAGAATCGATAGATGCCAGGGATAAATTAAATATCTTCATGGTATATACAGTGGATTTTACGACGAACTCGCAGATATCATCAAAGACTGCCAAGAAGCATAGGTGTAACGTGTACAAGCATATTGAAAGGCACGCGCCGATATCAGGTAATGAGTGCTTGACAGGGCGTCCTGTAGTCATCGGGTTTGGACCATGCGGTATCTTTGCTGCGCTTGAGCTGTCACATAACGGATACAGACCGATTGTTATAGAGCGTGGCAAGACTATGTCCGCACGAGTAAAAGATGTGGAGAATTTCAGACAACACGGGGTACTTGATGGGGATTCCAACATACTTTTCGGGGAAGGCGGTGCAGGCACATTTTCGGATGGTAAACTGACGAGCGGAATTAAAGATCCGAATATAAAGTTCGTATTAGAGACATTTGCAGGCGCCGGTGCGGGAGACGAAATTGTCTACAAGCATAAACCTCATATAGGGACTGATGTGCTTAGAGCTGTAATTGTGAGTCTCAGAGAGCAGATCTTAGACCTCGGTGGAGATGTCCGTTTTGGAACGCGTCTGACCGGACTTGAAATAGCTGATGGCGAGTTAAAAGGTATAACCGTTATGGATAGCGATGGCCGAGAGGAGCACATTGACACCAATGCTGTTATTCTGGCAACAGGGCACAGCGCAAGAGATACGTATGAACTTATAAAAGAATCTGCTCTGGAAATGGAACAGAAACCTCTATCTATAGGCGTCAGAATGGAGCATTCGCAGGAATTGATAAATCGCGCTCAGTATGGTGAGGAGGATAGACTGCCGCCTGCAGAATATAAGGTCTCGTATAAAGCCAGCAACGGAAGAGGAGTGTATTCGTTCTGCATGTGTCCGGGCGGGGAGGTTGTAGTGTGCTCGACCGCTGATGGCGAGCTGTGCGTCAACGGCATGAGCAACAGAAGGAGAGATAGCGGAGTGGCTAACAGCGGCATCCTGTGTGATGTAAGGGTGAGCGACTTTGATTCGGATGATGTGCTGTCAGGTGTCAAATTCCAGCAGAAATACGAGAGGCTGGCGTTCGAAAATGGCGGCGGCAAATTTAACCCGCCCACCTGCACTATGAAGGATTTTCTTGATGCGAATGCTCAATCCGTTATAGCTTCTCTTCCGGACTTCGCGTATGAAGCAATCAGGGAGGCTATTCCTTTCTTTGCTGAGAAAATACATGGATATGATGACCCGGATGCAGTGATCAAGGCGGTGGAAACGAGAAGCTCGGCACCGGTGCGAGTGCTTAGAGATAAGGATAGTGGAGAGAGCACTGGAATTTCCGGCATCTATCCGGCCGGTGAAGGCTGCGGCTATGCAGGAGGAATTACATCTGCAGCATGCGACGGAATTAAGCAGGCCGATAAGCTGATCGAGCGTTTTGGCAGACCTCGTGGATAAGCTGAATTGAGTGAAAGCGGTGACTGCGGAAACGCCGATGATAGTAATAGCATAAGAAAAAGAGATATGGGCTGCTCAGCTGCTCAGCTCATACCTCTTCTTTTTCGGCTTATAGGACAAAAAACGTGTTTTGCTAATCCCAGTAAGAAGGATAATTGTCCTCTCTATGGAGTTCACTCCAGACGATAGCATCACCCCACATAGGGATAGTTGAGGTGCGTTTTTCGCTATCCGAAATTCTTTCGTATATATCTGAAATGCTCTTGTCTGTGGGCATCACTCTCAATATTTCAGACACAGAAAGCGGCTCCGGTGAGTGCATATAACACCACCAGAAGACCGCTTTTATTCTTCTTTCGACAGATAACCCTCTATGGTCCCGGAGCAATGCTCTTATCCTCGAATTGACGCCTCCTTCGATCCGATTATTCGTTGACGGCAATTCATCTATTTCCTGACTTAACTGCTCATCCAGATATATGAACATGCTGTTTTCTTTTATCAGCCTTACAATGGAGCGCTGTGCCTTTAACAACCTTTTATGTGTGTATCTCCAGTTTCCATTTTCGTCACGGGACATCTGGCTCAGGAATTTGTTG
>NZ_ALNL01000040.1:0-3973 GCF_000293155.1 Mogibacterium sp. CM50
AACTTGAAAAGGAGGTATTTCATATTGTTAAAGGACAAAACAAAGGAAAAAAACAGCGTAAAAAATAAAAGAAAGCTCAGGGGAAGCGAGAAAAAGCAGATTGCGGAGCTTATCAGAAAAGCAAAGCCGGATAAAAAGGCATCTTCTGCGCAGGAGAGCATCCCCTACCTTTCTATGCATCCGGACGGGATATGCAGAGTAACAGAAAACAGATACAGCAAGTGCATTTCCTTTTCCGACATCAATTATCAGCTTGCAGGAGCGGACGATAAAACCGCTATCTTTGAAAACTGGTGCGACTTTCTAAACTATTTTGATTCCTCTGTGGATGTACAGCTTTCCTTTATCAATCAGGGAAGCCGCGGAGAAGCAAAGACCGCAATTGAAATTCCGATGCGTGATGATGGCTTTCAGTCCATAAGAAGCGAGTATCAAAAAATGCTTTCTGCTCAGCTTTCCAAAGGAAACAACGGTCTTGTAAAGCTGAAATTCGTAACATTCAGTGTGGAAGCGGAAAATATGAATGCGGCAAAGGCAAGGCTTAACCGCATTGAAACGGATATGCTGAACAATTTTAAAGTGCTTGGAGTAAGCGCTCATGCTATGAGCGGATATGAAAGGTTAAAAAACCTGCACGGTATTTTTCATCCGGAGGGAGAGCCTTTCTTCTTTTCTTGGGACTATCTTGTTCCGTCGGGATTATCAACAAAGGACTTTATCGCACCGTCCTCTTTTTACTTCGGAGAAGGCAGAACTTTCCGTATGGGCAGTAAGCTCGGTGCGGTAAGCTTTCTTGAAATCTTAGCCCCGGAATTAAACGATCGCATTCTGTCCGACCTTTTGGATTTGGAAACGGGAATGATTGTAAACCTGCATATCAAAAGCATCGATCAGGCGGAGGCGATTAAGACGATAAAAAGAAAAATCACCGACCTTGACAAGATGAAGATTGACGAGCAGAAAAAAGCGGTACGCTCCGGCTATGACATGGATATTATCCCCTCAGATCTTGCCACCTACGGAGGCGAAGCGAAAAATCTCCTGCAGGATTTACAGAGCAGAAACGAAAGAATGTTTCTTGTTACCTTTCTTGTGGTGAACATGGCGGGCAGCAAAAGAAAGCTGGATAACGATATTTTTGCCGCCGCAGGAATCGCACAAAAATATAACTGTGCTTTAACCCGCCTTGACTTTCAGCAGGAGGAAGGCCTGATGTCAAGCATCCCGCTTGGAATAAATGAAATTGAAATTCAAAGAGGGCTTACCACCTCAAGCACCGCCGTATTCATTCCCTTTATCACGCAGGAGCTTTTTCAGGACGGCGAAGCTCTTTACTACGGGCTTAACGCTCTTAGTAACAACATGATTTTATGTGACAGAAAGCAGCTGAAAAACCCCAACGGTCTGATTCTTGGAACGCCCGGTTCCGGTAAATCCTTTGCGGCAAAGCGTGAAATTACAAACGCCTTTTTAATCACGGACGATGACATCTATATATCCGATCCCGAAGCCGAATATGCCCCTTTGGTAAACAGTCTTTTGGGTCAGGTTATCCGCATTTCTCCCACAAGCAAAGAGTATATCAATCCGATGGATATAAACCTTAATTACAGCGAGGATGATAACCCTCTTGCCTTAAAATCGGATTTTATCCTTTCCCTTTGCGAACTTGTAGTCGGAGGAAAAGAAGGACTTGCACCGGTGGAAAAAACAGTCATCGACCGTGCGGTAAGGACGGTTTACAGGGAGTTTCTTGCAGAACCGATACCCGAAAAAATGCCGATTTTAGGGAATCTGTATGAGGAACTTTTAAGACAGCCGGAGCCGGAGGCGGAAAGAGTTGCGGCAGCCCTTGAGCTTTATGTAACAGGTTCTCTTAATGTATTTAACCACCGAACCAATGTAGAGCTTAATAACCGCCTTGTCTGCTTTGATATAAAGAGCCTTGGAAAGCAGTTAAAAAAGCTTGGAATGCTCATTGTGCAGGATCAGATATGGAACCGCGTTACCATAAACAGAGCAAAAAAGAAAGCAACCCGCTACTACATGGACGAATTTCATCTTCTGCTTCGTGAGGAACAGACCGCCGCATACAGCGTTGAAATCTGGAAGCGTTTCAGAAAATGGTCAGGAATCCCGACAGGGATCACGCAGAATGTCAAGGATCTCTTATCCAGCCGCGAGGTAGAAAATATCTTTGAAAACAGTGACTTTGTGCTGATGCTTAATCAGGCGGTAAGCGACAGAACTATCCTTGCAAAGCAGCTTAATATTTCTCCTCAGCAGATGAAATATGTAACCCATACGGAAGCCGGCGAGGGACTTCTCTTTTACGGAAATGTGATCCTGCCATTTGTAGATCATTTCCCGAAAGATACAAAGCTTTACAAGGTTATGACGACAAAGCCGGAGGAAGTGAGCGGAGAATGAAAAAACTAACGCATTTCAGCTTGTTTACCGGAATCGGAGGAATCGATCTTGCGGCGGAAGCCGCAGGATTTTCCACCCTTTGTCAATGCGAATGGGCGGAGTTTCCCACCGCCGTACTGAAAAAGCATTGGCCGGATGTTCCGCGTTTTCAGGATATTACAACAGTTACAAAGGAGGCATTTATTGAAAAAACAGGACAAGACAGTGTTACCCTCATATCCGGGGGCTTCCCATGTCAGCCCTTTTCCGCCATCGGAGCAAAAAAGGGCTTTACAGACCCCCGTTATCTCTGGCCGCAGATGTGCAGAGTTATTAAAGAGCTGCACCCCCATTTCGTGCTTGGCGAAAATGTTGCTAACTTCATCAATATGGGGCTCAACAAAACGATCATTGACTTGGAAAAAGCAGGATATGCCGTTTGGACATTCGTACTTCCTGCTTGCAGCGTCGGCGCGTGGCATGAACGCAAGCGAACTTTTATCTTGGGGGCAGATGTTTCCTACGCCCCTTGCTTCCGACACGGGAACGCGCCCAAAAGTGCCGCAGGTAGTCCTATCTCCTGCAGGCTCCTTTCGCAGAAAGAAGAAAACGGGACACTGGTCAGCGAATCTTTCAGAGGCAATCTATTATCTGGAAAAGGACGCAGCTCCCAATCTTCGCTTCAATCCGGAGTGGGCAGAGTGGCTGATGGGATTCCCGAAAGCATGGACGGAAATTTCCTATGGATAACGGAGCCAACGGACATACCGAGGCTTACAGAAGATAAAAAAGATAGGGTAAAGCGATTAAAGGCTCTTGGTAATGCCGTCGTTCCCGCGCAGGTTTACCCGATACTTAAATACATTGCGGATATTGAGCTTGGACGCTGCAAAAAAGCTTGCGTCTTTTCAGGAAAGGAAGGTGATGCACTTTGAAAGAACCGCTAAAGCCCCGCGATAAGTACAGGCAAAAAATGAGCCGGGATGGACTTTTAAGAGAAAACATGACAACCGGAGAAACGGAAAATGTATCAAGCAGAGTAAACGAAAATTCACAGCCGGATAATGCGATAAATGAGGATGTTACTTCGGAGAAGATCCAGAAAAGAAAATCCTCAAGGCTTACCTTTACCGAGGAAGAAAGAGCCGTTCCGGAGCTTCAAAGGTATATCAAAAAATCCGATCAGGCGGCGGACCGTCTGGATAAGGCAAGGGATAAAATACCAAAGAAAAAGAGTCTTTCCTTTGAGCGGGAGTTTGATGAAAAAACAGGCAAAGGAAAAACGAGGCTTCACTTTGAAGAAAAGGAAAAGCCCATAGTCTCCGGTAAGTCTGCAAATCCTCTTTCTCCTGCCCTTAATAAAGCAGGCGCTTTTGTGCATAAGAAAATCCATGAAACGGAGCATGACAATGCAGGCGTTGAAGCAGCCCACAAAACCGAAAAAGCCGCAGAAACACTTGGAAGATTCAGCGTAAGAAAGGCAAGAGAAAATTACAGAAATCAGAGGCTAAAGCCCTACCGCAAGGCAAGGAAAGCGGAGAAAGCCGCAGAAAAAGCAAATGCA
>NZ_ALNL01000041.1:0-46036 GCF_000293155.1 Mogibacterium sp. CM50
CTGGATCTCGTAGAGATGGAGGTAAGAGAGCTTCTTGACGAGTATGAGTTCCCCGGAGATGACACACCGATCGTGAGAGGATCGGCACTCAAGGCACTGGAGGATCCGGAAGGCGAGTGGGGAGATAAGATTCTCGAGCTTATGGAGGCAGTAGATACATACATTCCTGAGCCACAGAGAGCAAACGACCAGGCATTCCTGATGCCGATCGAGGACGTATTCTCGATCACGGGACGTGGAACGGTAGCAACAGGAAGAGTAGAGAGAGGAATGCTCAAGGTTGGGGACGAGGTAGAGCTCGTAGGACTGACAGAAGAGAAGAGAAAGGTAGTAGTAACCGGAGTAGAGATGTTCAAGAAGACTCTTGATCAGGCTGAGACGGGAGACAACATCGGAGCACTGCTGAGAGGTGTACAGAGAGACGAAATCGAAAGAGGACAGGTACTCTCGAAGCCGGGAACAATTCACCCGCACACAAAGTTCAAGGGACAGGTATACGTACTCAAGAAGGAAGAGGGTGGAAGACACACACCATTCTTCAACGGATACAGACCACAGTTCTACCTGAGAACAACAGACGTAACAGGAGATCTGCAGCTGCCTGAAGGAACAGAGATGTGCATGCCGGGAGATAACGTAGTAATGGAGATTTCTCTAATTACACCAATCGCTATCGAAGAGGGACTGCGTTTCGCTATCAGAGAAGGCGGAAGAACAGTAGGCTCCGGCGTAGTAACGGAGATCATCGAGTAATCCCGATATAGGGGAAAGACCGCCAAAAGAGTAAAGAGTAAAAAGTACGGCTGTCGCACAAAATGTGTGACAGCCGTACTTTTTGTCAGAATATTCTTGCAGTGGAGAGGTGCCCCCTGCATTCGGTATCGGATATATCGGTTAATATGGGAGCGTCAGCTTTAGACAAAATCATACCCCGCTTTTAATGCTGCAGTATTTTTAGCGGTAAAAGCGGACTTCCCTTTATCGCTAAAATATTTAGTCATAGCATCGTTATATGCATCAAAAGATAAAATATGAGTCTTTTTCAACATAGCGCCGATCATTGCTATGTTAGCGCCCTTCGGATTATTAACTTCCGCAGCAAGAGCTTCGGTATCAACCTTTGTTACGTTAATATCCTCTCTATATTCCCTGTCATCAGGAACAAGCGAGGCATTAACAAAAAGATGACCGCCGCATTTGATTTGACCTTCAAACTTTGTAATTGCAGGTTCATTCAAAGTAACAAGTATGTCTATGTTTTTTACATATGGGCTCGCAATTTCACTGTCGCTCGCTTTAACCATGCAGTTGGCTGTTCCCCCTCGCATCTCCGAACCGTAAGACGGGTACCAAGTGATATTTTTACCGCTACGGTGAAAAGCATATGCCATCAGCATACCTGTAGTTAACACGCCCTGACCACCGAAGCCGGAGCAAATTATCTCAATATTCATACTTTTTCACCATCCTTTATAAACTCTCCCAACGGATAAACCCCTTTAACAACATTCTTCATATGATGAATTGCATCTATAGGAGTAACATTCCAGTTTGTAGGACATGGAGATAGGATTTCGATTAATGAAAAGCCTTTGTTATCCATCTGATTTTTAATCCCCTTGGCAATATAGGCTTTGGTTTTTCGTATATCTGAAGGGGTATCAACACTTCCTCTTGCAAGATATGCTATTTTATAGGGCTTAAGAGCCTCGGTAATATCAAATGGAGGACCGCTTCTTTTGATATCCCTGCCTGATGGAGAAGATGTTGTTTTTTGCCCTTCAAGAGTAGTAGGTGCCATTTGTCCTCCAGTCATTCCGAACACCTGGTTGTTCACCACAATTACCGTTATGTTTTCATTCCTTATCGCACTCCACACTGTGTGAGACATACCTATTGAATATGCTGCACCATCGCCGTGATATGCTGTAACCAGGTTTGATTTTCTGGCACGCTTAACCCCGGAAGCTGTAGGAAGAACTCTTCCATGAGCGGCTCCTACGAAATCCGCATTTGTGGAGTACATTAAAAGCGAGCAACAAGCTACGTCTACAACGGTAACTGAATTTTCTTCATAGCCCATCTCTACAATGTTTTCAAATAGCAGACGTCCAATAATGCCATGACCGCAACCCGGGCAAAATGACGTATTTCCCTGCATAATTAAGTCAGGTGCCTTAAGGTTCATAAACTAACACCTCCTCTGCATCATCGTTTAAAATCTTCTTTGCAATATCCTCTGTGACGCTGCTTTCAGGTACATCAACGGAGCTTAAATATGCGTATATCGGCAGTCTCCCTTTTGTTGCCACTACTACATCGGATTTTAACTGTGCTGATATACTCATTTCCACAAGTAATATTCCCTTGCAGTGATCGGATAGATGCTCAAAGGCTTTGGCAGGAAACGGTGTGGCTGTTTTTAATCTAATTAAACCAAGCTTAACGCCGTCTTTACGTGCGGATTGTACAGCCTCTTTACAAATCCTTGAACTGATTCCGTACGCAACGGCTACGATATCGGCATCTTCAACCTGAACTGATTCCCAACGTTGCTCATTTTCAGAAATCAATTTGATTTTATCTGCATAGATTTTTTCGTAGCCATAATAAGCTCCTTCGCAGAAATATGATACGTTAGTGATCTTTTTTCCGACTGTATTATTACTGCAGCCTTTTACAGTCCAATCAAATTTGTCAATATCATGTTCTCTCATTTCAGGGAGAACCACACCCTCCATCATTTGACCTATTGCAGCATCTGATAGAATTAATACAGGATGTCGATATTTTTCTGCGAGATCATATGCAAGCAGGACGAAATCTACTGTCTCCTGAACAGATGCAGGTGTAAGAGTGATCACTATTGTGTCACCGTGACCATTCCCTTTTGTTGCTAATTCGTAGTCGCTTTGGCTTTGAAAAATATCTCCGAGTCCGCTACCCAGTCTGGCAACATCTACGATAACTGCCGGAAGATCTGCAGCAACCAGATAAGATATTCCTTCCTGGAGCAACGAAAAACCGGGACCTGCAGAGGTTGTCAAAACACGAGCCCCTGTCGCACTCGCTCCATATATCATATTGATTCCGGATAATTCATCTTCTGTCTGTATAAACTCACCTTCAACCTCCAACATACGCCAGGACATGTATTCCAGTATCTCCGTTTGAGGTGTTATAGGATATCCGCTGTAGAACCTGCAACCGGAGCGTATCGCAGCTTCAGCGAGAGCTTCGTTTCCTTTCATAATAACAGAGTTGCCTGTATTGCTCATAAATAATTCACCCTCCACATATCATATTGCTTTTTTAATAACGGTTAGTGCGTAATCAGGGCAAACGACGTAACATGTGCCGCAGCTTACACATTTCTCTTGATTGATTGATATCATCTCGTAACCGTTTTCGTTTGTTTGTCCCGATAAGGAAATCGCTTTTGTAGGACAATTATGGAGACAATACAAACAACCTTTACAACGAGATGAATCATAGTATACTTTTTGTTCAATCATTTAAATCTCCTTTCTCTGTCTTGCAACCAAATATAATTAATATATGTATACATATATTAGGTGTTTTTAGCAAACATGTTAAAAACAAAGGGATACAAGTCGAAATATCATGAATAATAGCGGCTATAAAATTAAAATCAAAGATTTTAATTTATGTTGACTATAGTTTAATGCAAGTATACAATAAAAGCAACCATTAAAGCGTTAATTGTTTGGACAGGAGGAGCAACCATGAAAGAATTAAAACCTTATGTGACTGTTGAATGGAATGATACCGAATCTGATGCTAAAGGATGGTTGTGTGCTTTTAATTTTGTTAACCATTATTGTGGCGGTGGTACGAGAATGCATCCTACCGTGACAAAAGAAGAAGTTGAGAGACTTGCTACTACAATGGGCTATAAGTATAAAGCATGCGAATCTTTGACAACAGGCGGTTGCAAAGGAGGCATTGTATATGATTACAAAAAGCCTGATGCAAAGGATGTACTCAGAAGATATATCCAAGCGATGGCTCCTTATATTAAAGCAGGAGTATCGTTGGGTGGCGATTTGGGTGTTGATTATGCGGATGTTCTGGAGATCTTTGATGATATGGGCATCGGACTTCCGGCTACACATGAGATGAGAAATAATCCCAAAATCCAACAGGGAATTAAGGATCATGACTATCTGTGCGGTCAGAAATATGACGGTTTTCTGATGTACGATATGATAACCGGATACGGCTGCGCAGCAGGACTTGATGAAGCTTGGAAGGCTATGGGTAACGACAAGCCGGGAAGCGTTGTTGTTCAGGGCTTTGGTTGCGTTGGAGCATCAATGTGCAATTCTCTCGATAAGATGGGGTACAAAATAGTGGGAATTGCGGATGCCAATGGATTGGTTGAATGCCAAAGCGGACTTGATGTCAAAAAACTGATAGCTGGCAGGATGCCAAAGGGAGAACTGAATAAGAACGATTTTGAAGATAACTATATTTGGAGAAAAAACTCAGAGTGGCTTGATGTTGAATGCGATATTTTAGTGCCTGCCGCATTAGAGGATGTGATCAATGAAGACAATGTAGATCAAGTAAAGGCACAGCTTATTGTTGAAGCTGCGAATATTCCGGTGACTGAAGAAGCGGAAAAAATTCTGGAGTCGCGAGGTGTAAATATCGCGGTTGATTTCATAGTTAATCTGGGGGGAATAAGAATTTATGAGGTTTCTGTATTCGGGCTTGTGGAATGCAAACCGGAGCTGATCGTGAAAGACACAGAAGATTTGGTAAGAAAAGATATCAGAATTGTATATGAAAAAGCGAAGGCCGAAGGGAAGACTGCCAGAGAGGTTGCTCGTGAACTTTTCAGACCTGATACTTTTGACACGCCTGATATTTAGGGTTTAAAAGCGTTAAATGCGGTAGACAAGGGGTGTGATATGAGTATCGACAAATTGTTAAGGCCTAAGAGAGTAGCCGTGATAGGTGCAAGTGAACAAGAGGGCTTCGGAGGTGATACCTGTCGAAATATAATAGACATTATGGATAAAGACAGGTATTACTTTGTTAATCCAAACAGAGATCATGTTCTCGGTATAAAGTGCTACCATTCCGTGGAAGAGATTCCAAATAATATAGATTTGGCTGTCATTTGCACACCGATGAGAACAGTGGAAGACATTATTAAAAGCTGTGCAAAAAAAGGTGCGGGAGGCGCTGTAGTATACGCAAGCGGCTACAGCGAAGTAGGAACGGCTGAAGGCAAAAGGGCGGAGGACAGCCTCAAGAAGCTATGCGATGAACTGGACGTTTCTCTTATGGGACCAAATTGTGCTGGCTTTATAAACTATATTGACGAGGTGAGTTCCTTTGCCTTTATTTCAAACAAAAGAGATAGACGTGGGCACGTTGGTTTTATTTCTCAAAGCGGACAATTAGTATTGAGCATGATGGACAGGCCTGGAACCGGTTTTTCTTATGTTATTTCGGCCGGTAACAGTAAACTCGTTACTATGGACGATTATCTTGACTTCCTGGTGGATGATGAGGAAACAAGAGTTATAGCTATGTATTTGGAGGGTGTTAAGAATCCTTATACATTTGTGAAGGCTTTAAAAAAGGCAAGAGTAAAAAATAAACCTGTGGTCATATTAAAAACAGGGAAATCGAGAAAAGCTCAGGAAATCGCGGCATCGCATACCGGAAGTCTGTCGGGAAGCGATAATGTATTTGATGCGCTTTTTGAAAAGTACGGGGTAATCAGAGTTGATGATTTAGAAGAATTAACCTCTACATCTCAGGCCATTGCGTGTTTAAAGGATATGCCGAAGGGACATAAGCTGGCTTCCATCAGTCTTTCCGGCGGAGAGACCGGGATATGTGCCGACTTAGGAGAAATTTACGGTGTAGAATATGCGGATTTATCACAGAAGACAATGGACGATATAAAGGAGATTATTCCGCCTTATGCAGATCCCAACAATCCCCTCGATATAACTGCAACTCTGTCATATGACATTGGAAAGTTTTCCAAAGCACTGGAAATTTTGATGAAAGATCCAGAGGTTGCGATGGTGGCGATTGGTTATACGCTCCTTGATAAGATTGCAGATAACGCTATTTACTATATGTACGAGTCGATGAAAATAGTATCAGGGAATACGTGGACGAAGCCGATGGTCATGGTTCCTTTTGTTGAAATGTCGAGGAATATCGAGTATGTAAATAAGCTGAAGGGGATCCACGTTCCGGTTCTACCGCCTGCCCAGTACGCATTTAAGATAATATCAAATATTTTGAGACTATCGCTCAGGCATCCTCAGGATTATGAATTCATCCCTGACGACGGTTTAAAAAAAGAATGGACGGCATCGGAGGAAAGGATTGCATTGTCCGAGTACGAGAGCAAAAAATATCTTGAAGCAAGGGGAATCAAGCTTGATCTATACGATTTAGCAAAAAGTGAAGATGAATCTGTTGAAATCTTTGACAGGATAAGGCGAATGACCAATAATCCGTCAGCTAAAGTTGCAGTTAAAATTGACAGCAGGGATATTTTGCATAAATCGGATATAGGTGGTGTAATTTTGAATCTTGATACTGGAGAAGCCGTCAGGCATGCGTATAGAACTGTTCTTGACAGAGCTGAGCGGGAATGCCCGGAAGCTGTGATCAACGGTGTTCAAGTCGTCCTGATGGCAGAACCGGGGGTTGAAATGATCATAGGAGTCAATAACGATAAGAGCTTTGGACCGACAATTCTGTGTGGGCTCGGCGGCATATTTGTCGAGCTGTTTAAGGATGTTTCTCTGTCTATCGCTCCTCTTTCAAGAAAAGAGGCAGAAAACATGCTATATAAACTTAAGTCTTTTAAATTACTTGATGGATATAGAGGGGCTCCTAAATGCAACATCGACGATATGATCGACGTTTTAATTAAGATTGCAGATCTTGCCTTCAGAGAGAGAGAGAGTTTGTTAGAGCTTGATATTAATCCTGTGTTTGTAAGAGAAGATGGCATAACTATTGCAGATGCATTGGTTGTGTGTAGAGGAATTCGCTGAAAGATAAAAGATATAAGTCGCAGAAGGAGGACATAGCGGTAGCTATGTATGATGCTATGAACACGAATAATAGTAGAGCACAAAAATATTTGAGTATAATGGCACTGGGATTTGCGGGAGGAAGTATTTATTTAATTCCATTTATAAGGTATGTTTTTTATACATGGCAAGCCGATGCCATGATGATTACGAATCAACAATTAGGGATTCTGAGCACGATGTACGCTATAGGTAATACCCTTCTTTACATACCCGGTGGAATTGTATCGGACAAGTTTTCTACAAAGAAATGTTTGTTGTTCTCGCTTATGTCGACAACAGTACTGACATTTATGTTTGCCATGAGGGTTAATTCTTATTCGTTGGCTTTGGTCATTTGGTTGTTATTCGCATTTACTACTACCTTTCTTTTTTGGTGCGCTTTGATGAAAACGATACGCATGTTAGGCAGTGAAAGTGAGCAGGGCTTTCTGTTCGGACTGTATTATATGGGTAACGGACTTTCGGGCGCACTGATTAACACGATTGCTCTAAAGTTCACATCGGAAGGAGCAAGTGCTGTAAGTAATTTTAAAGTGGGAGTATATGTGTATGGAGCTTCCACATTGGTTGCATTTATCTTGATATTCTTTTTCGTAAAGGATACGAGAGGGAGCGAAGAAGCGGAAGATGAAAAATTCAGATTCAATCAGGTTGGAGCCTTATTGAGAAATCCGGCGTTATGGTTGTTTTCAGCCATCGTATTTACCGGGTATGCGCTGTTTTCATCTGCAAGTTATTTGACCCCGTATTTAACTGATGTAGTTGGACTTTCACCTACGCAGTCCGGTTATTTATCCATTGTTCGTTCATATATTTTCTATATTTTTTCACCTATTAGCGGCATTATAGCGGATAAAGTCTTCAAATCTACAAGCAAATGGTTTATGTTGTTGTACGTGATATTAACCTTGCTATATATAGGAATTATTTTGATTCCATCTTCTGTAAGTTCAGGTTTCATAGGCTTATATTCTTTGCTTCCGGGACTGTTCGGATTGGCGTTATATGGCATAATATTTTCAGTTGCCAGCGAAGCAAAAATACCGGTTGCATTAATGGGAACGGCAGTGGGAATTGTATCAATCGTAGGTTACTCATCGGACTTCTTTGCGCCGGCTTTATTCGGAAGATGGATTGACAATGCTGAGAAAGCGGGGAGCTTGACGCTGGGATATAATAAAATATTTATATTCTTAGCGATATGTTGTATTGTAGGATTAGTTGCTTCCGCATTGATATTCAGAAATACCAAAAGAAAAGCGAAAGAATGCTAATTGATATCAAAGGGTGTCTTGAAATTGGTTTTTAGACACCCTTTTGCGATTTGCGTAGCACCCGCTAAATCATGTCGGTATGTGCTGCATCCCAATGATTTTTCACCAGAAAATTTCTTAATTCCATCGTTTTCTTTTGTTTGATCAGACTTAATATCTCTCTATGCTGTGCGTTTAATTCTCTCAATACCGAAAACAGTTTATCACCCTCGGTTGAATGATAAAGATAAGTTGGAATACTTGATTTAACATATTCTAATATTTTGATCAGTGCATAATTATCGCATTTGTTTACATAGACATTGTGGAAAGCCTCTTGATGAGAGTTGTAGCTTTCGAATTTTCTATATTTTATGTCAATATCCATCAGATCAATATATTCGTTCATAAGAAGATAATCCTCTTCTTTTAAATTATCCAGAGAAAGCATAGCTGCATTTGCATCAAGTATTGCAATTACATAGTATGTGTCCAGTTTAGTTTTTATATCAAACTCCCTAACTTTATACCCTTTTTGAGGGACCTTGTCGAGCAGGTGACTTGCCGAAAGATGAATTAATGCTTCTCTTACAGGTGTTCTGCTTACATTGAGTTCTTCACATATTTTCGATTCTGAAATTATAGTATTCTCATCATATACGCAATTTCTTATTCTGGTAAGAATTTCATTCTCTATATACTCTTTTGTGGAAATCGAAGTATTCACTCTAGTTTTCCTCATAATAAAATAAATTTCCTATACATCTACGCACGCATTCTAGCATATCTTTGTGTCTAAATCAATTTATACAATTCACAATTCGTTTCTTTATTAAAGAATGTGTAAGATCCTTTGTTAATATCAATAAATAGAAGTATGTGGTAAAATCATAGATAAATCAGCTTAGGGCAGTGGCAGGAAAGATATCCAAAGCCATGAGTTCTGATGATAAATTCTGGCGCAGCCTGGCAGGGACTGTAGAAACTGCCTTTTATCCGAGCGGGATGAAAGGCAACTTAGGCAAGCAGATTCATCTGTTCAGGTACATAATATCTTATCAGCAAGCAAAGTATATAGTGGATAACTACAAGGGCCGAACAGATGAAGAAAAGCTGATCAACTATAATAGTAAAAGAAAAAATCTGGAACTGGACAGCAGAAGAATCTGCAAGACTGCATCAAAAAGCGTACTACGATTCTGAAAAAGGAAAATTTATTTATCCAGAGGGTCACAGCACCACAAATGGAGGAATAAACCTCAAAGTTGTAACAAATGATAGATTTCGTTCTGAGTTTATCATTAATGGCGATGGGAAATTTCTCACTCTTTTGGACGAAGATGCTACACAGGATGGCAAGGTCAACTGCTCAAGTTTCAATTATGCACGTCATAATGATGATGTTCATAAGATTCTTGATGTTGAATCGTCAACCCCTAGCTTTGAACCTCAGTTTAGAGAGGAATCTCGTTATCAGCATGATAAAAATGGAAATAGAATAAAAGATAGTGATGGTAAAGAAACGAAGTTTGAGGTCTCAAAAGAGGTTAGTAAACAATATTATAATATAGATTGGGAGAAACGTGTAATTAACTTTGAAGCGAGGTGTAGTCATGGTAAGACTAACAGAACATAAAAAAGCAATTGTCGTTTGTATAATCCTGATTTTTATAATTACCACTATGGTGGACGTTATGTTACCAAAAAGAACTACTGAAATAAAGAAAAACACTGTATATATGAGTGGTGTGTATCTAGAATATCCTGACAAAGATGATCCAAGATATTACCTTGAGTTTAAAGATGACAATACATATGTATTAATGTACGATGATAGCAGACGTCGTGAAGAGAATTATAATGAAGACGGTGATGGTAGCCATCCTCGTATATGGATATACTTTGGCAAATATGAGGTAAAGAACAATAATTATCTTATTAAACCAACAGAAAGTGGGATGGTAGGATTTAAAGATACTGCTAATGTAAAAAAATTATAATTAACAGTTATGGCTGCAGAAATTATAAAAATGATAAGAGTATAAAAGGAAGAATCATATTTAAAACCAAGAAAGGACATTATATATTGGGGGTGCCAAATGATAGCAGATCATCGTATAGAAGAGATACGCCTTATTCCATGCTCTACAATAAATCCGACATAAAGAAACTCCCTAGCTCCGTAGAAGAGTTCCGAAAGCAGTTCAAAATGGATAAGAAAGCAGAACAGGACCTCTTAAAGCGGCAAAGTAGCTAACATATTTATTATGGGAAGTTTGGCAGAAAGTTTCATATACTATGAGCTTTCTGTTCAAATTTAGGACTGACGAGCGTAAGGAAAGTCTCGAGATGCTTGAGAGGAGCTGGGAACTCGAGAGCAGCTTCGGTGACGGGCGATAATCTTAGATGATTGGAAAGAGGGCTATGTAATATGGATAATAAGGAAATAAAAAAACTGGGACTCTATGATGACAGTGTGTTTATCGCAGATGGCGTTCAATTAAGTGATCCGGAGGATATAAAACTCGGTGAGAATGTAAATATCTGGTATAATTCCGTTCTTCGCTCTAGCGGTAAGGAGATTGCGATCGGTGCGAGAACCAACATTCAGGACGGCTCTGTTGTGCACGTCTCGAATACCGGCGGGACCTGTATCGGCCATGACGTTACAGTCGGACACATGGCGCTTATCCATGGATGCACAATTGGCAACTCAACACTTATAGGAATGGGAGCAATAATCATGAATGACGCTCACATTGGCAGCGAATGTATCATCGGAGCTGGATCGCTTGTGACGCAGGGGATGGTAATTCCTGATGGGATGCTCGCTGTGGGACGTCCTGCAAAGGTGATAAGAGAGCTTACCGGAGAGGAGCGTGCAAGCCTTCCGGGTGAAGCAGCCTCATACGTCGAAGCAGCACGCGCAGAGCAAAGCAATGCCCGCGAGCGTGAGATCAGGTAAGACAGGAAGTCTTCAATCGCGGCTGCGGAAGGTGCGACATTACCACTGTTAAAAATCGGTTGAAAGCTACCTGTAGGAATCCACAATTTTACCATGAAAATAAAGTTGTGTCACTCGCACCGTCCCGACTTTCCGAAAACCATCGCGATTTTCGTGCAAATCTCGCCACAATATACCGGTGTGCAGGTAGAGAAAATCTACACCTCAATACGCAAAAAAAAGACTCCTATGTGTCATTCGGAACAAAAAATGTGCGTTTCATGACATGAGCAAACCTTTTCCAGCACACTTATGCTACTATCAAAACGTAATAAGTGTGTTAAATATAAATATCGCCATAAGGCGCTGAGGACCTCGCTCTGTGCAGAGGCCCTTTTAATTTTTTGATTTGAATCTGATATTTCGGTAAGAAAATTTTAAGAAGTGCAGCTACAAACAGATATAATAAAATGGTTTATCTGTACATAACCCTGCACTCTTTATAAAGCGAGTCCGGTTTAAAACCGTACCATTTAATCAATAAAATTCAACCGTAATTTCGCGAATTTTTTGCATCATAATTTCTTCACTAATAGTGCGCGCATCGTCATAAAAGGTGCATTTCTTGCATTGTTGAGCAACCGATAGAGTCATATAATTTGCCTACAAATAAGTGAGGTGCAGCTGCACCGTGTATAAATGGAAGGAGTTTTAGAATGGCAACTAATAGTGAAAGAAGTGTAACGTACAAGATTTTGGATCACATCGGAGTGCTCGCAACCTACAAAAACAATTGGAGCAAGGAACTCAACCTTATCCAATGGAATGACCGAAGTCCCAAGTTTGATATTCGCGACTGGGATGCCGAGCACGAGCATATGAGCAGAGGTATTACTTTACATGAAGATGAAGCGAGGGAGTTATCCAAGCTCCTTGGGGCGCGTTTTGAAGATATGGCACCGGTCAACAGTGAAGGTAACTAGGTTTTCAGACTTGAGGTGCGCAATGAATATCAGAAGATTATATAGATGTATTACATTCATGCTGTGTCTGGTTCTATTGCTCGGCACATCGCGAGTATTTGCACTTAATTCCGGAGCGGCTCCGGACGGAAGTGTAAATATCATTCCGCCTGACGCTACTGCTCGACTGCAGGTCAAATTGACGAATGCCGGGTCAAGGTTGTCGATAACAAAGGTTGGAAGCAAGATCAGCTCCGATTTGGACGCCGGCGGAACCTTCATCAAGAACGCGCGTCCGGGCGAGGAGTTTCAGATCAGTTACAGCAATGAAGCTGGTACAGGATTTAATATGACAGCAGAGGGTGAGTCCGCGGGCGCTAATGTGTATGGTGATCTTGATATGGCAGGAAGCTCTGCGACAAGCTTTAGGAGCAACAAACAGGAAGGACGCATAAATATACGTCTTACCGGCGGAGATGCGAGCTTCGTGATTAAGACTTATAGAAGCGAAGCTGACCAAGGTACAGCTGGAAGATCCGTAGTTGGCGATAGCGCAGGAGGACAAAAGGCTGAATCCAATATTGTTCTAACAGGTGAGTTTGACGGTACTAAGGGTAGAAGAGGTTCAGTTCACAACACCGCAAGCCTCGATTCGATTCCCGAAGCATTCTCGTATGATAGAATCAGCACTCGCATTACTATGAATGTAAAAAGGATGGCTGCGCCGGCAAATGCAGAGCATGAATATACCAGCGGCACGGTGACATGGCACAAACAGTACAAGGACAACCACCACAATCATGCAAGTATATTTAAGCTCAACATAGGCGGTGTTATCCATGATGCAGCTTGTGCCGATGGCAAGAACTGGAAGACAGCCGAGACGGGACAGGCGGTATCATTGGCGAGGAAGGATGCCGGTACACTGTTTGCCAAGATTGCATACCTGGCAAGCATCGATACCTGGCAGAAGAGCAATTACAACGAACTTGACTATTATTTTGCTCTTGTCTGCGCAGCTAGAAGAGCTAACGGCAGGATCGCTCACGAGAGAGCCTTCTCCAAGCCTTTGACCGACAGGATGATGCGTGACGCTCAGAACTATTCGGGGACAATTCCTGATAACTTTAGAACGTATCTGGCATCCCCGACTAATGGCGCTCAAATGATGCTCGCATGGGGGCTCAGACCTTATGGAAAAATTGAGGTCATCAAGGCAGTTGGCAATAACGTCAGGATTACCGGCGAATGCGCAGGAGCATATTCACTCGCAGGAGCAGTCTATACAGTATATGATGAAGCCGGCAACGTTGTGGGAACTTTGACGACGGACCAAAATGGCAAGACAGGGTCGATAGATGTAAAGCCGGGGAAGTATACCGTCAAGGAGACAACGGCTCCGGTTGGATACGAACTGGATCACACAGTATATTCGGTTGAAAGCAAGGCTGATACGACCAGTATCGTCAAGTCGTATGACACACCGGTATTCGCCCCGGTCAAGATTTTCCTCGAGAAGAAATCCGGTGGTGACAGTTATATGAACCCCGGAGACATGACAGGCGCAGAGTTTGAGGTGAAATACTACGACACCATTGGCAAGCTGGACAATGTAAAAGCAATTCGCACTTGGAAGCTAAGAACGGGCAAGGATGCTTCCGGCAAATACGTCGCTGAGCTTAGAGCTAAGAATCTGGTAAAGGGCAGCGACGAGCTGTTCGTGACCGAGCAGGGAGATGCCGTAATTCCTAGGGGCACCGTCACAATTCGTGAGACAAAAGCTCCTGCAGGATATCTGCTTGACAAGACCGTTTATACCAAGAAAATTGATGGAGACGGAACAGGTTCAGTTGTATATTTCAACTCAGGTGTTCCATCGTCTCATGTTAACAATCCTGCTATACCTAAGATTGGCACCAGGGCTATAGATGTGGCAACTAAGGATTCGGTGGCTATGTACGGTCCGGAGACAACTATTCGCGACATAGTAAGCTTTACAGGGCTGTATGAAGGTGAGACATATACCGTTGAAGGCATCGTAATGGATAAGAGTACGGGAAAGCCGTTGGAGCAAAACGGTAAGAAGCTCACTGCCGGCAGAGAATTTACAGCAACTGCACAGAACTCTAACATAGAGAACGGCATCGCTTCAGGTCATGTTGAAGTAGAATTCAAACTCGATACGACCAAGCTGGGCGGCAAGAATATTGTAATATTTGAAACGCTAAAATACAGAGGCAAGGAAATCGCAAACCATCGTGATTTACAGGATAGTAATCAGACGCTGCATCATCCCGCAGTCAAGACAGAGGCGCATTCCGCGGACTCCGGGGATAATACGGGCTCCCCGAGCAAGGAGGAGCTGGTAGTTGATAAGGTTAAATATTCTAATCTGGTTGTGGGTAAGAGATACAAAGTGTCCGGCGTACTTATGGATAAGGATCGCAAGAAGCCTATTCTGAACAAGGATGGAAATGAAATAACATCCGAAAAGGAGTTTTTGGCAGAGCATCCGAGCGGCGAAATAGAGCTGGAGTTCCGGTATGATTCAAGGCTGCGTCAAGATAAGACGACAGTGGTATTTGAAACTTTGCTTCATGAGAATGTCCCTGTGGCTGTTCATGCAGATATTAACGACGAAAGCCAATCTGTGCGTTATCCGCGCGTGGGTACTCAACTGACGGGGAAAGACGGAGTCAAACTGGTAGGTAAGTCAAAATCTGTGTCGCTGATAGATTCGATTAAGTACGAGAACTTGATAAGAGGGAGCAGTTATACAGCGCGAGGGGTGTTAATTGACAAATCAACCGGGAAGCCATATGAAGAGAATGGCAAGGCAGTGACAGGAAGTACGACATTTACGAGTGAAGGAACTTCGACGGTTCTGGTGGAATTTAAGCTAAACACATCCAAGCTAGCGGGCAGAGAGCTTGTGGCATTTGAAAGAGTGTACGATGACAAGGGGCAGCTGATAGCTGCTCACGAGGATGTCAATAACCGCGACCAGACAATCATAGTAGCTCCACCTACAATCCCTAGAACCGGTGATGAAGCCTCAATATTCGCATATATAGTAATACTGCTTACCGCATTCCTGACACTGGCTTCGTTGACCGCTATAAGGAGGTGTGTTAGACTTTAACCCATCATTTGTAAAGGACGGTTAAAGTACATGAAAATTGCTTTTCATACGCTTGGATGCAAGGTCAACCAGTATGAAACAGAGGCGATGAAGGAGGAATTCTCCTCTCACGGAGCGGAGATTGTTGGGGAGGACGAGGTTGCAGATGCCTACATTATCAACACATGCACTGTAACGAGTGTAGCTGACAGCAAGTCTAGAAAATATATAAGGAGAATGAAGAAGCTTAGTCCGGATTCTCTCATGGTCGTAACAGGCTGTTACGCACAGACTGCCGGTGAAGAGCTTAAGGCGATGCCTGATGTCGATATGGTGATTGGCAACAATCTTAAATCTACTATCTGCGACGAAGTAATATATCAACTAACACTGCGTGATGCTGGTAAGGGATTTGTAAAGGAGAGCAAAGTTTTACCGTTCGGCGAGCTTGTCGGATATGAGGAATATGGCATAGTCGTATCAAGTGAATCGCAGATGCAGAGAGCCTATATCAAGATTGAGGAAGGCTGTAACCGCTTCTGTGCTTACTGCAAGATTCCATACGCAAGGGGAACAGTTAGAAGCAGAGGCCTTGAAGAGATCATCATAGAAGCAAAGGCACTCGTAGGAAGAGGCTACAAGGAACTGGTGCTGACTGGAATCAATACAGCTCTGTATGGATGCGAAGAAGGCTTCAAATTTGATAGACGTGCAGATGAAGTAGGTCTTACAGGAATAGAAGCCGTGCTGAAGAGGCTTGATGAGCTGGACGGAGATTTTAGGGTAAGACTGAGTTCACTGGAGCCTAATGTCGTAGATAAAGAGCATATAGAGCGAATCGTTAAATACAAGAGGCTTTGCAGGCATCTTCATTTATCAATACAGAGCGGAAGTGACAAAGTTCTCAAGGCGATGAAACGCAGATACACAAGAGCAGAATATCTCGACATTGTTGACGAGCTGCGCTCATTCGACCCTATGTTTGGGATCACAACAGATATAATTGTTGGATTCCCGGGAGAAAGTGAGGCTGATTTTAATGATACGCTGGATCTGATTAAACGTGCGAAGTTCGGCAAGGTGCACGCATTCAAATTCTCACCTAGAAAGGGTACAGAGGCTGCTGCGTATAAGGAAACGGTGACGCCGACAGAGAAGACTGCCCGTATCAATAAGCTGATTGAAGAAGCCGAGAGCGTAGCTTGTGAATATCAGTCACGTAATTTCGGAACAGTACAGAGAGTTCTTGTTGAAACTTTTGAAGAAGATTATGCGACAGGATATACATCAAACTACATAAAGGTGTATATTAGAGACGGGGAGCGCAAGCTGGCCGCGGGCGAATTCGCAGAGGTTAGACTGGTCGCCATCTACAAAGAAGGCTGCTTGGCAGAAGTGGTCTAGAAAGGAGGAGTCGTATGGAAGATTGCATTTTCTGTGAGCTTGCAAATGGAGAAATTCCTACAGATGTGGTTTACGAAGATGACCTAATCGCGGTTTTCCGTGATGCTGCTCCGGAGGCACCTGTACACGTACTTATGGTTCCTAAGAAGCATATAGCATCTCTAAATGATTTAACGGCCGATGACATGAGGCTGATGGGACACATGATGCTCAAAATCAAGGAGATAGCAGTTCGGGAAGGGCTGGATAATGGCTACAGAACCGTTATCAATACAGGAGAGGATGGTCAGCAGACTGTGCAGCATCTGCATATCCATATTCTGGGCCGCAGAAAGATGACTTGGCCGCCGGGCTAAGCCAATCTATGCTCTGTAAAGCGGGTGCATATGCACTGCGAAGTGAGGATAAATGAGCGGAAGGCGTGGCCTTCCGCTCATTTTACACACAATCGCTATAAGTTAGGGGCTGCGGGGATATCGCTGCCCGGCTGTCTTGCAGTATTCCACCGTCAATATTGTCCTAATGTGTTGATGTGTTGCTGATTGATTCATTAACCCGGCATCAGGACAGCAGCGGCTTTGCGATACTCGCGACAAATGTTGCTAATTTAGTTCATTAAACCAGAATCCATGCAGGTTGCAGTACTCATATGCCGCAACGACCTTTTCACCATCCTGAACAGCAAATGTAGCAACAGGTGCTCCGTCGGACTTGAGGCTCTTCCTTTGGAAACCGAGATTTGTCTCCAGGATTATAAACTGAATGTGATGCTCTTCCGTCATTGGATGAAGTGTGCTTCCTACGGTAACAGTAACTAGGTTGCCATTGCATTCAACTACAGGAACATGCTTCTCATTTGCCATCTCGGCGGTCTTAGGCACTAACTCATCCATCTCTTCTCCGCAACATACCAGTGTGCCGTCACCATCGTATACCTTGCCTACGATGTTTCCACAGCGGTTGCATTTGTATAGCTTCTTCATTTTGTTAATACTCCTCTCAAAAATACTGAATACCCAATATCTTTCAAGTGGATTGTATCATATCCAAGCTGCGGTAGTCATCGACAAAAATATAAATACGGAGATATACAAAAATACACAAGCGTGTATGCCCTGCCTTGTGAGCTGCAGCTGCGAAATAGTGTAAAAGCTGCGAATATGCGAATAATTGTAAAGACAGGTGTTTTGTTGTCACTGCTGTGAATAGCAACATGATTTAAAAATAGTGATTTAACTCGAAAAAGCCATAAATATTACGCTGAAATTCCGGAGAAGGCCGAGGAAATATCAAACAAAACTATGCATTTTTTTTTAAACACAGCGAAAAGCCTCAGGTATCTCGAATCGAGCAATTAACGGAAACCGGTGGAAAATCGTTAGATTTATACAAAAAACATAAAAAATAACCGGAATTTGATGAAAACTCAACAGTGAAGAAACGCACGAAAGAGTGTTAGAGCGATAGTCCTTGAACCGCTTGAAAACACTACACTCAGTTTCGCAAAAAAGTATAAAAAAGCCTTGCATTGCAAAACTCACCAATGTATAATCTAAAAGCTTGTTTAAGGCGATGAAGCAGGAAGTTGCTGAGCTATCAGGTAATTTCTGCGGAGAATTGTCCTCGCGGGACGAGGGCGAGGGGGTTCGCCATTTTTAATTTGTGTAAACCTCGAGGAAACGCACGAAAGAGTGTAAGGAGCGAGGCGCAGCGAATAAAAACGGGCGGAGTCCTGTACAAGCATAGCGAAAACAGTACAAACAGGAGGAACTATTAATGAGCGAATTACAGAAAATCAGAATCAGACTGAAGGCTTATGACCATGCTCTATTGGACAAGTCGGCAGCAAAGATTGTTGAGACTGCGGAGAGAACAGGCGCTACAGTATCAGGCCCTATTCCGCTTCCCACTGAGAAGGAAGTCGTGACAATCATCAGAGCTGTCCACAAGTACAAGGACAGCAGAGAGCAGTTTGAGCAGAGAACTCACAAGCGTCTAATCGACATTACAAATGCTTCGACAAAGACGACCGACGCTCTTGCTAAGCTCGATATGCCGGCAGGCATTGACATCGAAATCAAGCTCTAAGCTAGATTTTAGAAAGATCGCATGAGAGGGCAATAGGGCCAAACCAGGGCGATCCGCTGTAAGACACTAGGAGGAGAATTATGAAAACACTTTTGGGCAAGAAGGTCGGCATGACACAGATCTTCAATGAGGACGGCGCTGTTGTACCAGTTACCGTAATCGAAGCCGGACCTGAAATAGTAACACAGGTCAAGACAGTCGAGACTGACGGCTACAACGCTGTACAGGTCGGCTACGAGGAGCAGAAGCCGCAGAGACTCAACAAACCGATGACTGGGCATTTTGAGAAGGGCGACACAACTCCTAAAAAGCACCTCGCTGAGTTCAGAGTTGAAGACGGAGAAGCTTACGAGGTAGGACAGGAAATCACAGTTGCTGATTTCGAAGAAGGAATGAAGCTCGACGTTACAGGCGTTTCCAAAGGTAAGGGAACACAGGGTAACATCAAGAGACACGGACACCGCAGAGGACCTATGACTCACGGCTCCAAGCATAAGAGACTTGCAGGTGCTCTTGCTGCCGGTACATATCCATCAAGAGTCTTCAAGGGCAACAAAGCTCCGGGAAGAATGGGTAGAGATACCGTTACAGTACAGAACATCGTTCTCGTAAAGGTTATCGCTGATCGCAACCTACTTCTCGTTAAGGGTGCTGTTCCCGGCAAGAAGGGCGGACTCCTTAAGGTCAAGGGAGCGGTTAAAGGACAGAATAAATAAAAGGCAGAAAGGAGGAATCACTAATGGCAAAAGTAACAATGCTTAACATGGCCGGTGCTGAGGTGGGCGAAATTACATTGAACGATGAGATCTTTGGAATTGAGCCTAATGAATTCGCAGTACAGACTGTAATCAAGAATTACTTGGCAAACCAGAGACAGGGAACCCAATCTGCCAAGACAAGAAGTGAAGTAAGAGGAGGCGGACGCAAGCCTTTCAGACAGAAGGGAACAGGTCGCCATAGACAGGGAAGCACAACAGATCCTACACAGGTAGGCGGTGGAATTGTCTTCGCACCAAAGCCAAGGGATTACAGATATTCAGTCCCTAAGAAAGTAAAGAGACTTGCTCTTAAGTCCGTGCTCTCGGCAAAGGTTGCTGACAATGAGATCATCGTGCTCGATGAGCTGAAGTTTGACGAGCCTAAGACCAAGGAGATGGTCAAGGTTCTTGATAACATCAAGGCTGACAAGAAGACCCTCATAGTTATGGATGAGAAGGACGAGAACGTTGTCAGATCTGCTTCTAACATTCAGGGTGTGAGAACTGCACTTGTAGGCACAATGAATGTATATGAGATCATCAATCATTACAGCCTCGTGCTCACTAAGGCAGCAGCTGAGAGAATTGAGGAGGTATACGCATAATGAAGAACGGTTACGACGTAATACTTAAGCCTATCATCACCGAGCAGAGCATGGACATGTCGGCTGACAAGAAATATGTTTTCAGGGTTGCTGATACAGCTAATAAGACCGAGGTTAGGCAGGCTGTCGAAGATATCTTCGGAGTTGAGGTGGCTAAGGTAAATATCATGAACGTTAATGGTAAGGTTAAGAGAATGGGAAGAACAGTAGGAAGAACGGCTTCTTATAAGAAGGCAATCGTTACTCTGGCTAAGGACAGCAAAGAGATCGAGATCTTCCGGGGACTGTAAGATAGGAGGAGTAAATAATGGGAATTAAGAAATACAATCCAACCACTCCTGGTCTGAGAGGCATGACTGTTTCGACTTTTGAGGAGATTACAGTTAGCAAGCCGGAAAAATCCCTTACAAAGACTCTGAAGAAGCATTCAGGAAGAAACGTAAGAGGCAAGATCACCGTAAGACATAGAGGTGGCGGATACAGACCTAAGTACAGAATTATCGATTTTAAGAGAAATAAAGACGGAATTCCGGCAACAGTTAAGACTATCGAGTACGACCCAAACAGATCTGCAAACATTGCACTTCTGGTTTATGCAGATGGCGAGAAGAGATACATCATCGCTCCTAACAAGCTAAGCGTTGGAGATGTAATAGTTTCCGGCCCGGATTCGGATATCAAGGTAGGAAATGCTCTGCCAATTGCGAACATCCCGGTAGGTACTATCCTCCATAATATCGAGCTGAAGCCCGGAAAGGGTGCTCAGCTTGTAAGATCAGCCGGGAACGGAGCTCAGCTCATGGCTAAGGAAGGCAACTACGCTCAGGTGAGGCTACCGTCCGGCGAGGTCAGAATGGTAAGAATCAACTGCAGGGCTACAATCGGAGAGGTCGGCAACATCGAGCACGCTAATATCCAGATTGGTAAGGCCGGCAGAAAGAGACACATGGGTTGGAGACCTACAGTAAGAGGTTCTGTAATGAACCCTAACGATCACCCACACGGCGGTGGTGAAGGTAGAGCACCTGTTGGACGTAAGAGCCCGGTTACACCTTGGGGCAAGCCAACACTTGGTTACAAGACGCGTAACAAGCACAAGGATTCCAACAAGTACATCGTTAGAAGAAGAAATGCTAAATAAGAAAGGAGCATATAATGGGAAGATCGCTTAAAAAAGGCCCTTTCGTCGAAAAGAAACTCCTTAAGAGAATCGAAGCGATGAACGAGTCAAATGAAAAAAGTGTAATCAAGACATGGTCGAGACCATCGACGATTTTTCCTCAGATGGTTGGACATACGATCGCCGTTCACGACGGCCGCAAGCATGTTCCTGTATACATCACAGAAGATATGGTAGGTCACAGACTTGGAGAATTCGCTCCAACCAGAACTTACAAGGGTCACGCCGGTGACAAGGCTAAATAAAGAAAGGAGAAGCTGATATGGAAGCAAAAGCAATTGCTAAGTATGTAAGAATGTCTCCCAGCAAACTAAAGCCTGTTACTGACCTGGTAAGAGGAAAAGATTTGAACGAGGCATTGACAATCCTCAAGTTCACACCCGGAAGGGGCGCAGAGCTTGTAGAGAAGGTTGTTCAGTCCGCAGCAGCAAATGCTGAGAATAACTTTGACATGAATCCAGATGAGCTCTACGTTGCAGAGGTATATGCAAATCAGGGTCCTACGATGAAGAGGTTCAGAGCGGGAGCTCAGGGTAGAGCATCGATGATCCTCAAGAGGACAAGCCACATTGGTGTAACTCTTAAGGAAAAGGCTGCTAAAACAGTAGAAACAGTAGAAGGAGGTCAGCCAGATGGGTCAGAAGGTTAATCCACATGGATTAAGAGTTGGAGTCAACAAGAATTGGAGCTCAAAGTGGTACGCTGACAAGACTAACTTTGCTGATTTCCTTGTTGAGGATAATAAAGTAAGAAATTACGTTAAGAAGAAGCTTTACGCTGCCGGCGTTGCAAGTGTCGTAATTGAGAGACCTGCAGCCGATAAGGTGAAGATAATTATAGCAACAGCCAGACCGGGAATGGTAATTGGAAGAGCCGGAGATGGAATTGACGAGCTCAAAAAGAGTCTCATTAAGCTCACGGGCAAGACCGTAGAGATTTCCATCGAAGAGGTAAGAAGATCAGAGCTCGATGCGCAGCTGACAGCTGAAAGCATTGCACAGGCACTCGAGAGAAGAGTTTCTTTCAGAAGAGCTATGAAGTCCGCAATCCAGAGAACAGTTAAGGCCGGAGCTAAGGGCATCAAGGTTCTTGTTTCAGGAAGACTTGGCGGTGCTGAAATCGCCAGAAGTGAGAAGTACAGCGAAGGGAATGTTCCGCTACACACGCTCAGAGCTGATATCGATTATGGATTTGCAGAGGCTGATACTACTTACGGTAAGATCGGTGTTAAGGTGTGGATTAACCACGGCGAGATTCTGGATAAGGGTCTCAAGGAGACTATTCCTGAGCAGTCAAAGAACGATAGAAGAGATCGCAAGCAGAGAAGAAACGACAAGAGAGACAGAAAGAGAGGCTTCGGAAACAGAAGAAATGATCACCGCGAAGCAAGACCTGAGGTAAAGCCGGCAACCACAAGGGTTAGAAAGGCACCTAAGGTTACTGAGGCGGCTCCTGCTCCTGAAGTAGCTGAGACAGCACAGGGAACAGAAGAATAATCATAGAAAGGAGAGACTTGCCATGTTAATGCCAAAGCGCGTTAAACGCAGAAGAGTCCACAGAGGCAGAATGAAGGGTGTTGCGACAAAGGGCAACACCGTTACATACGGAAAGTTTGGTCTAGTTGCCGAAGAGCCTGCATGGATTGACTCCAAGCAGATTGAGGCTGCCAGAATTGCGATGACCAGATCTATCAAGAGAGGCGGAAAGGTTTATATCAAAATCTTCCCACATAAGCCAATCACTAAGAAGCCAGCAGAAGTTAGAATGGGATCCGGAAAGGGTGCTCCTGAATATTGGGTAGCAGTCGTTAAGCCGGGCAGAGTAATGTTCGAACTTGAGGGCGTAACTGAAGCACAGGCCAAGGAGGCTTTGAGACTTGCTTCTCACAAGCTGCCTATCAAGTGCAAGTTCGTTGTCAAGGGCCAGGAAGCAAAGGGTGGTGACGAATAATGGATCTGAATACAATAAGAAAGATGACTGATCAGGAGAGAACAGCCGAGCTCGCCAGAATGAAGCAGGAGCTCTTCAATCTGAGATTCCAGCACGTTACCGGACAGCTTGACAATCCTGTGAAGATGAGAGAGATCAGAAGAGATATTGCCAGAGTAAAGACTATAATCAGGGAAATGGATAAGCCTGAAGCTTAAAGGAAGGAGGATGTACAATGGAAAGAAATAGCAGAAAGACCAGAACTGGAGTAGTTGTAAGCGACAAGATGGATAAGACAGTTGTTGTTGCTACAAAGGATTCAGTAAGACATTCTCTTTACGGAAAGGCTGTTAAGAGAACTAAGAAGTTCAAGGTTCACGACGAGAACAATGAGTGTGGCATCGGCGATAGAGTAAGAATTATGGAGACAAAGCCTCTTTCTAAGGATAAGAGGTGGAGACTTGTCGAGATAGTTGAGAAGGCTAAATAGGGAGGCGACAAATCATGATACAGACAGAAACAAGATTGAGAGTTGCCGACAATTCCGGAGCTAAGGAGCTCCTTTGCATTCGTATCCTTGGAGGCACAGGCCGCAAGTATGCTAATATTGGAGACATCATTGTTTGCTCCGTTAAGGATGCTGCTCCAGGTGGAGTTGTTAAGAAAGGTGACGTTGTAAAGGCAGTTGTAGTTAGATCGAAGAGCGGAGCCAGAAGAGATGACGGAAGCTACGTTAAGTTCGATCAGAACGCTGCTGTAATTATCAAAGACAGAAGCGATAAGAACCCTGTAGGAACACGTATTTTTGGACCTGTTGCAAGGGAGCTTAGAGATAACGGCTTTATGAAGATTGTGTCTTTGGCACCGGAAGTATTATAGGGGGTGTACAAATGCAGATTAGAAAAGGCGATACAGTCGTAGTTATCTCGGGAAAGGACAAGGGCAAGGTTGGAACAGTTCTAAGAGCTATTCCAAAGGCTAACAAGGTTGTTGTTGAGGGCGTTAACGTACAGACTAAGCACGCAAAGGCTACAAGAACATCCGCATCCGAGATTAAGCATATAGAAGGGCCTATCGACGCATCCAATGTTATGTTCTACGAGAAGGACAGCAAGCAGGGTGTAAGACTGGGAACTAAGATAGAAAACGGCAAGAAGGTTAGATATTCTAAGAAAACCAATGCCGTAGTAGACTAGGAAAGGAGGAGAGACAGTGTCAAACAGACTAAGAGTTAAGTATGACGAAAGTGTTTTTGCAGCACTCAAGGAGAAGTTCAACTACTCCAACAGTATGGAAGTTCCGAAGCTGGAGAAGATCACAATTAACATGGGTCTTGGCGAAGCTAAGGACAATTCCAAGATCCTCGAAAGCGCTGTAAAGGAACTCGCTCTCATCTCCGGACAGAGACCTGTAGTTACTAAGGCAAGAAAGTCCATCGCTAACTTTAAGGTTAGACAGGGAATGCCTGTAGGAGCTAAGGTCACTATTAGAGGTGACAGAATGTACGCATTCGCAGATAAGTTCTTCAATCTTTCTCTTCCTAGA
Source organism: Mogibacterium sp. CM50 (assembly GCF_000293155.1). Lineage (NCBI taxonomy): Bacteria > Bacillati > Bacillota > Clostridia > Peptostreptococcales > Anaerovoracaceae > Mogibacterium > Mogibacterium sp. CM50. The sequence goes on from NZ_ALNL01000041.1 coordinate 24,893, forward strand.
GTTAGAGACTTTAAGGGCGTTAGCAAGAATTCTTTCGATGGTAGAGGCAATTATTCAATGGGAATTAGAGAGCAGCTTATTTTCCCGGAAATCGTTTACGATGATGTAGAGACTATCAAGGGAATGAACATTGTATTTACCACAACAGCTAAGACAGATGAGGAAGCACAGGCGTTACTTGAGCTCCTCGGAATGCCTTTTGAGAAGTAATTTAGGAGGGGAACATGGCTAAAACTTCACTGAAAGTTAAGCAGACCAGAAAGCCTAAGTATTCAACAAGGGCTTATACAAGATGCAAGATTTGTGGAAGACCACATTCGGTTCTGAAGAAGTATGGCGTCTGCCGTATCTGCTTCAGAGAGCTTGCTTACAAGGGTGAAATCCCGGGTGTTAAGAAAGCAAGCTGGTAGGTTATTTTGCGCAGGCCTGTCACGCTTAACACGTGCAGGAACCACGTAGAGAAAGGAGAAACACTGTAATGGCAATGACAGATCCAATAGCAGATATGCTAACAAGAATTAGAAATGCCAACACAGCCGGACATGCTACGGTAGAAATCCCTGCATCCAAGATGAAGAAGTCTATCGCGGAGATCCTCAAGAACGAGGGCTTCATCAAGGATTACTCAGTCGCTCAGGACAATGCACAGGGGACCATCACTGTAGAGCTTAAGTACGGCCCAAATAAGGAAAAGACAATCTACGGGATCAAGAAGATCTCGAAGCCGGGTCTGAGAGTTTATGCAAAGGCAGACCAGGTACCTAAGGTGCTCGGCGGCCTCGGAATTGCTATCGTATCTACATCTAAGGGTGTTATCAGCGATAAGGAAGCGCGTAAGTTCGGAGTCGGCGGCGAAGTTATTTGTTACGTTTGGTAGGAGGTATAGGATATGTCAAGAATAGGCGTTAGACCAATTACAATTCCTGCCGGCGTGGAGATAGCCGTAGAGGAAAATAATGTAATTAAGGTAAAAGGCCCTAAGGGTGAGCTTTGCCACAAGATAGGTGAGACACTGACTGTGGAGATTGAGGAAAACGTCCTCACCGTTAAGCGACCATCCGATTCTAAGTTCGACAAGGCTCAGCACGGACTTGGAAGGACACTCATCAACAACATGATTGAGGGTGTTTCCAAGGGCTTTGAGGTAAAGATGACTGTTAACGGTGTAGGTTATACCGTTGCAAAGCAGGGTGACACACTCGTTATGAAGCTCGGATTCTCACATCCGGTTGAGATGAAGGATCCGGCAGGAATCACAACAGAGACTCCTGATGCAACCACCATTATTGTAAAGGGTTGCGATAAGGCGGAGGTAGGAAACTACGCTGCTAATATCAGAGCTTGGAGAAAGCCTGAGCCATATAAGGGCAAGGGAATCATCTACGATGGAGAAGTTATACACAAGAAGGAAGGAAAGAGCGGAGCTTCCGCATAGAGAAGGGAGGATTTGAAAAATGGCAAAAGCAAGCAGAAATGACAGAAGACTCAAGAGACATGCCAGAGTCAGAAAAGACGTTTTTGGAACTCCCGAGAAGCCAAGACTGTGCGTATTTAGATCAAACAGCAATATCTCAGCTCAGGTCATCGATGATGTTAACGGAACAACTCTTGTTGCCGCTTCGTCTCTCGATAAGGAGCTTAAGGCGAGCATTGTAAACGGTGGAAATAAAGACGCAGCTAAGCAGGTAGGCAAAGCGGTAGGCGAAAAGGCTGTAGCTAAGGGCATCAAAGAGGTTTGCTTCGATAGAGGCGGATACCTTTATCACGGCAGAGTTAAAGAACTCGCTGATGGTGCACGTGAAGCAGGATTAGAATTCTAAGGGAGGATACAGAATGCGCACGAGAATAGATGCATCTAAGCTTGAACTTACTGAAACCATCGTAAACATCAGACGTGTTTCGAAGACTGTTAAGGGCGGTAAGAACATGAAGTTCTCCGTAACTCTAGTAGTTGGAGATGGCGCAGGCCATGTAGGCATTGGCCTCGGAAAGGCTCAGGAGATCCCTGAAGCTGTAAGAAAAGCAACTGAAGATGCTAAGAAGAAATTAATATTCGTACCTATGGTAGGAACAACAGTTCCTCACCAGACTGTAGGAATTTTCGGAGCAGGCAAGGTTTTGATCATGCCTTCAGCAGAAGGTACCGGAGTTATCGCAGGATCTTCCGTACGTACAGTATTGGAAGCTTGCGGACTCAAGGACGTGAGAGCTAAGTCGCTTGGTTCGAGCAACACAGGAAATATGGCGCTGGCAACACTAGAGGGACTGAAAAGTCTTACAACAGTAGATGAGGTTGCTAAGCGTCGCGGTAAGACACCTGAGGAAATTTTAGGATAGGAGGAAGACGCAAATGGCAAAGACATTAAAGATTACTTTAGTAAAGAGTGTTATTGGCGCAACTCCTAAGCAGAAGAAGACAGTAGAAGCTCTTGGCCTCAAGAAGCTGCATCATTCGGTTGAATTAGCTGATTCATCCGCGACGCGCGGTGCAATTGCTAAGGTTTCTCATCTTCTAGATGTGGAAGAACTATAGGAGGTGCAGGACAATGAGACTTCACGAATTAAAGGCAGCTGAGGGAGCAACCAAGGTTCGCAAGAGAAGAGGTCGCGGTCAGGGTACCGGCCAGGGAACCACCGGCGGCAGGGGTATGAACGGTCAGAACTCGAGAAGCGGAGGCGGAGTACGTCTGGGCTTTGAGGGTGGACAGATGCCACTATACAGAAGAATTCCTAAGAGAGGATTTACAAATCGTTTCGCTAAGGAATTTGCTGAGGTTAATGTTGTAGACCTAAACAGATTTGAAGAAGGTACAGTCGTAGATTTCGACCTTATGCTTCAGTCCGGACTTGTTAAGCAGGTTAAGGATGGCGTTAAGGTTCTTGGTAACGGCGAGTTGAAGAAGAAGCTAACTGTAAAGGCTGAGAAATTCAGCAAGAGCGCTGCCGAAAAGATTGAAAAGGCAGGCGGAAAGGCAGAGGTTATCTAGTCATGGAACTTCTCAAGACACTCTCTAAGGCATGGCACGTAAAGGAGATTCGCGCGAAGATTCTTTTTACTCTCATGATAATGCTGATTTTCAGGATTGGATCCAACATTCCGGTTCCAGGGATTAATAGAGATTATCTTGCTCAGATGTTCAAGGGTCAGACAGGGCTTCTCGACTTGTTTGATTTGTTTTCCGGAGGAGCGTTTAGCAATTTCACAATATTTGCTTTGAGTATCACTCCGTATGTAACCGCTTCAATTATCGTCCAGCTCCTTACAATAGCTTTCCCGTACTTTGAGAGACTCTCGAAGGAGGGCAATGAAGGTCGTAAGAAGATGGCGACTATAACGAGATATTTAACCATAGTACTAGGATTGATTCAGGCAACGGGTTTGACGATTGGTCTTTTCAGGAGAGCGATTGTCAACCGCAGCGCCTTCTCGATGATCGTAATTATTATGGTCCTGACAGCAGGAACCGCGTTCCTAATGTGGCTAGGAGAGCAGATTAACGAATACGGAGTCGGAAACGGCATCTCGCTAATCATCTTCGGCGGCATTATTGCAAGGATTCCAACAGCTATTCGAGGAATTCACACGCAGGTCAAAGAAGGGGCACTAAGTGTAGTAGCTGTAATTGCATTAGTCATTGTGGCAGTGTTAATAACGGTTGTAATCATACTGATGCAGCAGGGAACAAGAAAGATTCCGGTACAGTACGCTAAGCGTATGGTAGGAAGAAAGATGTATGGCGGTCAGTCGACACACATCCCTATGAAGGTTAACCAAGCGGGAGTTATTCCAATTATCTTCTCGCTGTCGTTGCTTCAGTTCCCGCTCACTATAACTTATTTCGTTCCACAGTCTGCGTTTGCAAAGTGGATGTCGAAGTATCTATCCCCATCAGGAGATCCGGGAATCTGGGTTTATGCAATATTAAATATCACGCTGACACTGTTCTTCACATATTTCTATACGGCAATTACATTCAAGCCGGAAGAAGTTGCGGATAATATGAGACAGAGCGGCGGTTTCGTTCCGGGAATTAGACCTGGTGCAGCAACTGAGGAGTATTTATCCAGAATTATGTCGAGACTTTGCTTCGTAGGAGGCGTGTTCTTGGCAGCAGTAGCTACTATACCAACGGTAATGAGCGAGTTCACTCCGTTACAGCTATCGTTTGGTGGAACATCACTGCTTATCGCTGTAGGTGTAGCATTAGATACAGTGCAGCAGATTGAAAATCAGATGCTCAATAGGAACTATCAAGGATTTCTTAAGTAACCGTTTAGGAAAGGATGGCAAAGAAGATGCTAAGAGCTGTTTTACTTGGCCCTCCTGGAGCCGGCAAAGGCACACAGGCAGCCAAGGTAATTGAAAAATACAATGTTCCACATATCTCTACAGGGGATATCTTCCGAGCTAATATCAAGGAAGGAACGGAGCTTGGTAAAAAGGCACAGGGCTACATTAATGAGGGTAAGTTAGTGCCGGATGAGCTGGTAGTTGACCTAGTTACAGACAGACTTCAGCAGGATGACTGCAAGGATGGTTTCCTCCTCGACGGCTTCCCAAGGACGATCCTCCAGGCTGAGCAGCTGGATGAATTCCTATCTAAGAACGGACAAAAGCTGGACATAGTTCTTAACTTCAAAGTTAGAAAGGACGTTCTCGTTGAGCGCATTTCGGGTAGGCGCGTGTGCAAAGCCTGCGGTGCAAGCTTCCATGTAGTGAATGTTCCACCTAAGAAGGAAGGAATTTGCGATCGTTGTGGCGGAGAGCTGATCCAGCGCAAGGATGACAATCGCGAAACTGTAGAAAACAGAATTAACGTGTACGAGAGCGAAACTGCTGTGCTCATCGGATACTATGAGAAGCAGGGCGTGCTCGTTGACTTTGACGGAGAGAAGAGCCACGAAGAGGTCTTCGCAGACGTTGTAAAGGCAATAGAGGCTAAATAGGTATGGTAATAATTAAGTCGAAAAGAGAAATTGATATCATGCGTGAGGCTGCTAAGGTTACAGGTGAAATCCTTCGAGATCTCGAGGGATTCATCAAACCCGGTGTAACGACACACGCAATAGATAGTTTTGTAGAGGATAGAATACACCACTACAAGATGAAGCCGACCTTCAAGGGGTACGGTGGATTTCCTGCAGCGGCTTGCGTATCTGTCAATGAAGAAGTAGTACATGGGATCCCTTCCAAGAAGAGAATACTTCAGGAAGGCGACATAGTTAGTGTTGATACAGGATCGACATACAAGGGTTATTGCAGCGATGCAGCTAGAACATATGCTGTAGGCGAAATCAGTGACGATGCTCGTAAACTGATCGATGTGACGAAGCAAAGCTTTTTTGAAGGTGTCAAGTATGCCATGGTAGGATATAGACTACACGACATAGGGCATGCTATTCAAGAATACGCTGAGTCGAATGGCTTCGGCGTTATAAGAGACTATTTGGGGCACGGTGTCGGACGTAACCTTCACGAAGACCCACAGGTTCCTAATTACGGAGATGCTCATACAGGACCACACCTCAAGGAGGGAATGGTCCTGGCAATTGAGCCGATGATTACACAGGGTTCCTACGGAACCAGAGTCTTGGCTAACGACTGGACAGTTGTTACGGATGACGGACTCCTGGCTGCTCACTATGAGAATACCGTAGCAATCAATGACGGAGAGCCTGAACTGCTCACGTTAATATAAGGAGACTGAATTTATGTCGAAAAAGAATTCGATCGAAGTAATGGGCACGGTCATCGACGCACAGCCAAACGCAATGTTCAAGGTTAAGCTAGAGAACGGCTTCGAAGTCCTCGCCCACATTTCCGGTAAGATCAGGATGAATTACATCAGAATCCTCCCGGGAGACAAAGTAAAGGTAGAGCTATCACCTTACGATTTGACACGTGGGAGGATCACGTGGCGTGATAAGAACTAATTAAAGGAGGAGCTAAGATGAAAGTTAGAGCTTCAGTAAAGCCAATTTGCGAAAAGTGCAAGGTAATCAAGAGACATGGAAAAGTCATGGTAATCTGTGAGAATCCTAAGCATAAGCAGAGACAAGGCTAGTAAAATAGGTTATAATGCTATGACGTGCTGTTTTGCCGGGAACTCAGTACAGCTTTATTAAATGTAACCCCTGTCTATATCACCCCCGGGCTGGTGACGGAAGATAGGAAAGGAGGAAGAAATGGCAAGAATTGCCGGAGTTGACCTGCCTAGAGATAAGAGAATCGAAATCGGTCTCACTTATATCTATGGAATCGGTCTAGTATCATCTAAGAACATCCTCGCAAAAGCAGGAGTAGATGGTGACATCAGAGTAAGAGATCTTACAGAAGAAGATGCCGGAAAGATTAGAAAAGTCATCGAGACTGAGTATATCGTAGAAGGTGATCTCAGAAGAGAAGTTTCCCTCAATATCAAGAGACTGATGGAGATTGGAAGCTACAGAGGAATCAGACACAGAAGAGGCCTCCCGGTTAGAGGTCAGAAGACCAAGACAAATGCAAGAACTCGCAAGGGTCCTAAGCGTCTTGCTGGCAAGAAGAAATAAGGGCAAGGAGGTAGAGAAATATGGCAGCTGTTAAGAAAACAGTTAGAAAGAAGAAAAGAGAACGTAAAAACGTTGAAAGAGGCCAGGCTCACATCCAGTCCACATTTAACAACACACTAGTTACTCTAACAGACATGGACGGAAATGCACTATCATGGTCAAGCGCTGGCTCAAACGGCTTCAGAGGTTCGAGAAAGTCGACACCTTTCGCTGCACAGAGCGCTGCGGAGGTTGCAGCAAAGGCAGCTATGGAGCATGGTCTCAAGACGGTGGAGGTATACGTAAAGGGTCCCGGTTCCGGCAGAGAAGCTGCTATCAGAGCGCTGCAAACTGCCGGGCTCAATGTAACAATGATTAAGGACATTACGCCAATTCCTCACAACGGATGCAGGCCGCCTAAGAAGAGAAGAGTCTAAACGGAAGGAGGAGTAACAATACATGGCTAGAAATAGAGAACCGGTACTGAAGAGAGCTAAGGCACTAGGCATCGAGCCTCAGTACATGGGTATAAATAAGAAATCTAAGAGACAGGCTCAGCAGAGCAGAAGAAAGAAGAGCGAGTATGGTCTTCAGCTCAACGAGAAGCAGAAGGTTAAGTTCGTATACGGACTTCAGGAGAAGCAGTTCAGAAATCTCTATGCTAAGGCGGAGAAGAGAACCGGACAGGTTGGTACTAACCTTCTCGTAATGCTCGAGAGCAGATTTGACAACGTTGTATTCAGAATGGGTTTTGCAGCTACAAGAAGAGAAGCCAGACAGCTGGTTAACCATGGGCATTTCCTGGTTAATGGCAAGAAGGCAAACATTCCTTCAATGGAGCTCAAGGCCGGAGATGTAGTCACTGTAAAGGAAAAGTCTCAGTCATCTCCTAAGTTCAAGGAGCTCAAGGAAATGGTTATTACAACTCCACAGTGGATTAGCATTGATCTTGACAAGCTTGAGGGTAAGATCGTTACTACACCAAGCCGTGAAGACATTGATTTACCGATCGCAGAGCACAACATAGTTGAGTTCTACTCGAGATAGTCGTTCGATTAATTAATCATATCGCTTTTAGTATTAATTAATAAACGTTAGATCAGTAAATTTATGGGAGGAACAGAATGATCGAGATAGTAAAGCCAACAATTACTAAAGAAATCGACGAAAATGGCCGGTACGGAAAGTTCGTTGTAGAGCCTCTCGAGAGAGGATATGGAACGACGCTCGGAAACTGCATGAGAAGAATTCTTCTCAGCTCTTTGCCGGGAGCAGCTATCACCTCGGTCAAGATTGACGGTGTACTCCATGAGTTCTCGACAATCCCGGGCGTCAAGGAGGATGTTACAGAGATTATCTTGAATTTAAAGAGACTCGCTGTAAGAATCAATGGCGACGAGGAGAAGAGAGCAATCATCAACGCTGTTGGAGCCAGAGAGGTGACAGCAGCAGATATCATCGTTGATTCCGATACGGAGATTTTTAATCCGGATTTACATATTGCAACTCTTGCAGAGAATGCAACTCTGGTAATGGAAATGAATATCGCTTCGGGAAGAGGATATGTGCCTGCAGAGCAGAACAAGACAGATTCAACTCCTATAGCAGTTATTCCGGTTGACTCTATATTCACACCTGTTAAGAAGGTTAATTTCACAGTTGAGAATACGAGAGTTGGACAGGTGACTGATTATGATAAGCTGACACTTGAGCTTTGGACTGACGGATCAATTACACCTGAGGAGGGTGTTTCCATCGGTGCCAAGATTATGCTGGAGCACCTGAACCTGTTCATCGGACTGGGTTCAGAGGTGAACGAGATGGACTTCATGGTCGAGAAGAGTGAGGCTCGTAAGGAGAAGGCCCTTGAAATGACAATCGAAGAGCTGGAGCTCTCCGTACGTTCGTTTAACTGCCTGAAGAGAGCTTCGATCAACACTGTACAGGAGCTGACTCAGCGTACAGAGGAAGATATGATGAAGGTTAGGAACCTCGGAATGAAGTCGCTTGTAGAAGTGAAGAATAAATTGGCCGAGCTCGGTTTGAGCCTCAAGCCTAATGACGAAAACTAACTGAAAGGAGTAGACAGACTGATGAATGGTTACAAGAAGCTGGGCAGAAATTCTGCGCACAGAAGATCCATGCTAAGGAACCTCGTAACCGATCTCTTGAGAGAGGGTAGAATCACTACCACTCTTGACAGAGCTAAGGAAGCAGGTCGCGAAGCAGAGAAGATGATTACTCTGGCTAAGCGAGGAGATCTTCATGCAAGGAGACAGGTTCTCGCATACATCTTCGATGAAGATGTCGTAACGAAGCTATTTGACGAGATCGCACCGGAGTATGCAGAGCGTAACGGTGGGTACACAAGAGTTCTTAAGCTGGGACCTAGACAGGGAGATAATGCGGAGGTCGTATATCTCGAGCTCGTGTAAGGGCAGTTGTCTGATAGATATAAATGAGGGTTTCTCCGAGAGGAGGAGCTCTTTTTTTGTGGCCCCAAAATGGCTGTTAAGGCTATAAAAACATCCCATAAAATAGCTTTTTCTTAATTGACCTTGGCATACAAATTGATATCATGTGATAATAACGGCGAATATTTTGTGGTGTTTATGTGTTGGAAAATTTACACAGATTGATTTACATGCCGATTGGAAGTATCGAAATCTTGTAATAGTTTTCCGGATAAGGCAGGGAGTTTTGAAAAAGAAGTCAATTACATCGATAGTATTAGTTTTCGTAATGGTGATTTCTATGTCGTTAACAGGATGTTCTAAAGGCAGTAGCGGGAGTACAGATAAAGGCTCATCGCATAACAATTATATTGCCGTTGTTAATCAAGATATAGGTGTTGAGTATTCAGGCAAGACAGTTAATTACTCGGAGGAGTTCATCAAGACACTTGATAAGAAGAAGTTCAAGGTAGTTTCGGGTGCGTCTGCTGAAGAAGGCGTCAAGAAGGGGACATATGCAGGAGCTGTATTCTTCCCGGCAGACCTGTCAGCAAATATTCTGAATATTAACTACAGGAATCCACAGCCGATTAAACTCGAGTATAAGATTAGCAATAAACTGAGCAAAGCGTCACATGATGGCACATTTGATGGCATAGTTGAGACATATAACAAATTCAATAATAAGCTTTCATATGCATATATTAATGCACTGCTAGATGAAGTAGAGCTTGGACAGTACAACGTAACTGCTATTTTTAACAATGACGGCAGCAACATAGCAGCTGCAAGGAGGCTTGTGGCGGGTAATTATAGTGCTGATTTCAAGATGCCGAATATGCCTGAGCAGAATGTGAAATACGGCAATCAGGACACAAGGGCACTTGCTAAAAGTGGCGAGGATTATGTTAAAGATATTTAAGGATTTATATTTTGGAGCATACAAGTCTGCTTACGGCTCTGTGAAGAGCGATATCGAATCAACAGAAAAGCCTGACAATATAAATGATAAACTTAACAATATGGCATCGTCCATTAATAACGTTGTCGCCCATATCCATGCCGCGAATGAGTTTAAAGCTAAAGTTGAAGGATACGAGAAGGCGGTAGATGCATATATAGCGGATAATGCAGAAGAAAATAAGAAAGCTGTTGCTGAAGCGAAAGAGCAGGTTGATAATTATAAATTCAGAATTCAACCTCGTTGCACTTGACTTGACAATTCAAGTGCCATAATGCAGGAACGCCTTGTAAGAGGATACATATATCAGCTTTTGAAAGAGAGGTACAACCTGTCTGCAGCCGTTATTGTCACAACCGCGATTTTTATGCTTATGCATAGCGGAGCAGTTGAAGCGGGGGCCATTCCTGTAATAAATATTATTACAATGTGTCTTTTACTGCGGCGCTATATGAGTCGGAGTAAACGATCCTCGCACCTATCATGGCGCATTCAATATGTAATATCATCGGGGCTTTAGTTCTCGGCGGGGTAAGCTTGACTGATGATTATCCGAGCATGTTTGCTATAACGTCATCCGGAAACATTCTGTTGTCAGGATGTGTATACAACATAGAATCAAGTATCGTTGTTACGCTCTTGAATGTGATCTTAACGGCAATATTTTATATTCGATACCGAAAAGGAAAGCGAATCAAGATTCCGACATGAAACGAGCTGCGATTCCAGAGATCCCGACCGGCTTGTGCATCAAACATTGTTTTTCACAGTAATTCAGAAGAGTCCCGAAACAAAAAACGAAGAAATTTATATCATCAAATAAATTCGGATTTTGATAAAAGATATGACTCATAGCCTCTGCACGGTTACTTGGATGTTTTTGCAAATGCCATTATAATAGATTATAAGTCGTTTCTTAATTGTTGCATTTAGAAGGTATATTCAAGAGAAAATGCAGGAGGTAAAGATGTTCAGAGAGTTACGCAGAAAGAAAAAAGCAATAAGCTTGGAAGCAGCTAAGGAACTATTGGCAAGTTCCAGAAGAGGCATGTTGGCGGTTAACGGCGATGACGGATATCCATACGCGATTCCAATCAATTATCTGTATGACGATGAGCAGCAGAAAATATTCTTTCATAGCGCCGGTGCAGGTTACAAGGTGGAGTCGCTCATTAAGTCCGATAAAGTGTGCTTTACGGTATACGGTGACGAGATGATTAAGGATGAAGACTGGGCGCCTTACGTTCAGAGCGTAGTAGTATTCGGCAGATGCTGTCCAATAAAGGATAACGATGTGGCGATGGCTGCACTTAAGAACTTTGCGATGAAGTATTATCCGACAGAGCAGATGGTTGTAGATGAAATAAGGCATGCCGGCAGAGCAGTACAGATGTTCGAGATATTAGTGGAGCACATAAGTGGCAAGCAGGTGCAGGAGAAATAGAATCGGGGGAAGGCGGTGATTGTTGACGTAAAGTGGCTCACGGACGTTCTCAATGAACGACAACCGGAGAAGACTTTAGATCTTTCGCGCAAGCGAATATGTAGCGTCGACCTCAGCGGCATGAATCTGTCAAATATTGATTTTTCCTGACTCGTTTTGAAAAGTGGATTTCACGGATGCCAACATGGATCATCGTAATGTAAGCAGATGTTTTTTTGTAGAGTGCAGTATGAGAGGTGTCAGACTCACAAACGCTGACGCATCAGATGCTTCTTTTCGAGAATTGGACATGCAGGATAGTGATTTGTTGAAGTGGGATAACGTAACTTTTTCAAGGGGTGCGTTGTCCCGCTTATTTTTTTGCATCAAATTGCATAGCTCTTGACGTTTGCTCCTATCTGTCTGAAATAGGAGATGCTTTCCGTGGGCTGATCGCCCGTTTCTACTCGACCCACAAAGCTATACATGATTTCAATTTTCCGCGTATTTGTTTCCTTGTCCAGCTCGTGGATTAGGATGCGGTCAATAAATTCATGGACATTCTCGTAAGTCAGTTCTTGAATTGCCGTGTACTTGCGCACAATGGCAACAAATTTTCTTACGTCTACGCTGCGCTCGGTAACCTTGTCGATCTCCTGTGACAGCTCCGCAATCCGGCGGGTTAATGTTTCTTTTTCCTCATCATAACCGGAAGTCAGAAACACAAACTGCTCGTCCGAAAGTTTCCCCAAAGCGTTATCCTCATATAGCTTGCGGAACAGGATGTTCAACTCGTTCATTCTTACGGTTGCTTTTTCCAGCTCCTTTTTCTGCCGAGACAATGCCTTTTGCATGGACTTTGCGTTATATTCATTGGCATGCCGGATAAATTCCTTTTCGTGAGTTTTGACATAAGATAATACCCTTTGCAGGTCGGCAAGGACAAGCTCTTTTAGGACACTCTTGCGAATATAGTGGGTGGTGCAAATTTCGCCTGTCCTGATACGGTTACGGTATTTACCGCAGGTGTAGGCGTGTTTTCGCTCCGGCGTTCCGGCTCCCTGTTGTAGATACATCTTGTAGCCACAATCTCCGCAAAAGAGAAGCCCAGAAAACAAATCAATCTCATTTATTTTGTTTGGTCGGTGTTTTGTAGCAATCCGCTTTTGTGCGAGATCGAAGGTTTCTTCGTCAATCAATGCTTCATGGGTATTTGGGAAAAAATATTGCTTTTCTTCAGGGTTTTTCTTTGTCTTTTTTGACTTGTATGACACCTTATAGCTCTTTCCCGTGATAGTATGTCCCAGATATTCCTTTCGGGAGAGAATATCATACAGCGTCTTATCCGGCCAGTTATAGATGCAAGTCGGATGCGGGCGCGGGTGACGGCATTTCCCTGTACGCCGATAGCGTAGTTCGGCGACGGTCAGAATTTTGTTTTCTTTCAGCCAATTCTGTATTTCGCAGATACGGTCGCCTCTTATATACATAGCAAAAATTTGTTTTACTACATGTGTCGTTTCAGGATCGGGCAGGAGATGATTTCGGTTATTTGGATCAGCAACGTATCCGTAAGGTACTTCTCCGTTGACGCGCTCTCCCTTTTGAGCTTTTGCCTGTTTCACGGCACGGATTTTCTTTGAGGTATCGCGGGCATAAAATTCGTTAAACCAATTCCGTAAAGGAGTGAACTCGTTGTCCTCTCTTGCAGTATCCACACCATCATTTATGGCAATATAGCGTACTTCATATTCCGGGAACACAATCTCAATCAGTTCGCCGGTTTTCAAATAGTTACGCCCCAGACGGGAAAGATCTTTGGTGATGACGGTTGACACATTTCCGGCTTCTACCTCTTGTAACATAGCTTGAAGTCCCTTGCGTTCAAAGCTCACTCCGGAAAAACCATCGTCAATGAAAAATCGAGTATTGAAAAAATGGTGTTCATCCGCATACTTCTGTAAAATCAATTTTTGATTTTGTATGGATTCACTCTCACCGGTTTGTACATCCTCTTGACTTAATCGACAATATAAGGCAGTTATCTTGTCTGCTATCATAAAGTAGCCTCCTTTCTATCAGCAGACAAGCATGGTATGTGTACTAATAATATTATACCATAAACCGCTGCTTATATCATGGCTTAAATATTAAAGAACACCCTGATTTCGGGCGTTCTCTTCAATGTCTTTTCGGATCAGCTTTTCAATTTTTTTATCAAGGTTGTCCGTTGCTTTATCGCTGAACGACGAACATATAATGTAGGTCGTCTTGCCTATCTTATGCTCCGTCTTTGTGACGGCAAGTTTCTTTTCATTCAAAAGATCAACCCCTTTCATCTGATGTTAAATCAGTCTCTGAATAATGGTTTGTCCATTATTCAGAGTTAATTGATAAAATGGGCTTTAATCGGATGGCTATAAGCATTAGCCTCACGGGAATTTCACCCCTGCATGGTTCTCATCCAGCCCTACCCATTGCCTGCGACGTTTCTAACGCTCGGACTGTGGCTGTAAGGGAGTATCATTATATATTTTGTGCTGTCATGGCTTGCAAGGTGCTACGCTTGCTTTGCGGTAGAATATTTCTCGCTCGGCTTCCGTGTAGGGAAGTGTCATGGCGTATTCTCCGCACAGCTAAAGCACAAAAGGAAAGTGTCCGGTTTGCCCTATGATACGCCGCCGTTATCTTGCGGGTATGTTTGTCAAAGTACAGGCGGCAGCTTCTTTCTGCCTTATCTGCGGAAAGGGAAACGCAGATCGTTACATTCTTAAATCTTGAAAATCAGGACAGCCTGCATGAGCTTTGAACGAAGGCGATCTCGTATATCCTCATCTATGCCGTAATAGGTGTTTCCGCGTTCATCACGGAGCTTTCTCATAGAAAGGTGTGCGATATAGCCTGCGTAATGCTGGCAGACAATATTCATTGCCTGCGGCTCTCCTTTAGTTGCGGCTATGATTACCGGATAAGGCAACAAGCCGCGTTCATCATCGGTTGTTTTACCAGTCTGGGTAGTCATAAGCGTGTTCCTCCAAATAGCGTTTTAACAGCTCAAATGAGCTAGTTCGCCGATACTGCACTGTGCTTCTTGGAATCTGATAGAGTGCTGCAATTTCCGCATCGCTCATATCAAAGAAGTAGTAGAGTAGGACAGCTCTTCTTTTTTCTTCCGGCAAGCTGTGGATCGCATCGGCAATCATCTTTGCATCCCATTCTTTCCCACCTGCGAAAAAGGTTTGTTCTTCTTTATCTTCTGCAAAGAAATCTTCACAGGCATAAAGCTGGTTCTCCTCTTTCGGTGTCAGGTTGGAAAAGTTAATTTCGTGTGCCTGCCGCTTCCTAATCTCCTTATGGGCATTGATACTTTCGTTCTTCAATGTCCGCTTGCAGAAGCCGTTAAATGCGCAGCGTATCTGCCATTCGGTTCTTTCAGGTTCATTCATGGTATTCACCTCCTTTCGCAGCCGCGAAAGCGGGTAGAATTTTCCCTTTCGTAAACCCTCAACAACGAAGAGCTAAAAACTGCCAAAGAAAAGCGAATATTTTTTGAAAAAAATTTTTGCAGGCACAAAAAATCCCGACTGCGCAGGGCAGCCGGGATCGGACATGAAAAGATAAGGTTATGGATATGATTTAACAGGTCATCCGTAAAAGCACGGAAACCCGGAAATAGAATATATCCCTTTTAACAAGATTTTAAGATAATGAAAAATGAACACGGCGATACCTCCTTTAGTGCCGCCGTGTTTCATAACCTATGATTGATTTTAAGCTTCCGCTTCTTTATTCAAGCAGGATAAAAACGACGGTCATATATAACTTGTGTATTGAGACTTTTGCATAAGTAGGTTTCTCCTTAAAATAAAATGAGCTGGTAATTACAGTTTTATAACTGTGAATCACCGGCTCTGTGTCTTTGCATCTGGCTCTTTGATGACTGATACATTAAATTGTTTGACGTTGATTAAAGTTTCCTGTTTACATTTCGGACAGAACAGTGGGAAGTTCTTTAGCTCCGTATCTTTTCTGATTTTCACTCGTGTTTTGTTTTTGCAAATGGGGCATAGTAACCATTGTCGTTCGTTGTTTATATAATTCATCTCATAAAACTACCTGTTATTTTGTGTCGGACCTGATTTTTCCATGTTTTTTAGTTCAGTTATTGTCATTACAACGCCTATTGCAATCATGATGAAATCTACAAGGGGCTGCGTAAACCAAACTGCTTTAATTCCAAATATCATTGGTAATAAAATCATTGCAGGAGCAAACAGGAATAGCTGCCTGAACATAACAATAACTCCCGCTTTCTTCCCGTTTCCGATAGATTGAAAAAAGGTAATGCTCATGACCATTACTCCGTACAAAATAAATACAGAATAGAACAGTCTGAAATTTCCAACTCCTTTTACAATAATATTTGCTTCTATGCCAAACAGGGAAAGTATCTGACTTGAGAATAGCAATGATGGAATCCAAAAAATTGCTGCAAGCAAAACTCCTCCGATAGAAAATACTTTCATAGCTTGCCTTACTCTGTCAAATTGCCTTGCTCCGAAGTTTGTTCCTACAACAGGCTGTAATCCTTGGCTCATTCCCCAAAGCGGAATGAACGAAAAGGCATATACACGAAGTGCAACAGACATTAAAATTCCGTTCGGATCTCCACCATACTTGAAAGCCATTTTGTAAAGTATAGTATGCTGAATCATAAACAGAAGCTGCATCATCATAGCTGATGAACCTATTCCGAACATTTCCTTTTTAATTTCTGCATCAGACTGTATCTTATGAATTTTTACAACCTTGCTCTTTCTCAAGAAATAATTAAGTGTTACAGCAGCTTGAACAAACTGCGCTGTAATAGTTGCAAGTGCAGCCCCTTCAATAGCATATTCACCCATAACGATCATTAAAATAGGATCAAGAATAATATTGAGTAATGCACCAAGCCCCATAATCATCATGGCTTTTTTCATCAGTCCTTCGCCACGCATAACCATGTTTGCAGACTGTGTAAAGTTCACAAAGAGAGAGCCGATAAAAATCACTCTTAGGTATCTGATGCCATAAGCTTTGATTTCGCCTGTCGCACCTACCATATCTAAAAAATACGGTGCAAGTAGTATTCCTCCAACCGTTATTATTCCCGAAAACAAGATCACCCAAAATATCAGGTTGCCCATGATTTTATCTACGGTTTTCAGATCGCCTTTCCCTAAAGCACGAGAAAGAACAGATGCCGATCCTATTCCTACTAAAGTAGCAACACCATTATTAAATATTGTCAATGTCATGGCAACACCACAGGCAGTCATTGCTGTCTGTCCTATAATTTTCCCTGCAAATATTCCATCCATTAAAGGATATAGACCAATCACTATCATTCCAATGACCGCAGGAATAGATAACTGAAAGAGTAAATCTATTGGTCTTTTTGTTAGTAATTGCGTTTTTATATCCTGTTCCATAAATTATTATCCTTATCTTGTTTTTTGAACCACATTAGTATTCATCCTCACTTGTTAATTGGGGATACTGTACTAAAGTTCTATATCTTGTGGAATTTTTTAATAAATACTTATACTCTCCGGCACTTTCTATTTTGTCATTTTCAACAACCACAATTTTATTTGTATTTTCAATGGATTTAACCACTAAAAGCTCATTCAAAAACTTCCATAAATAAAGATATGGAATCACTGAAAGAATAGTTGTTATCGCCAATAAAATCATCGAAGCATAGGAATACCCTCTTTTTTCAGGTGCATACTTATATAGCCTTCTTAAAATATCCCAAATTTATACATCTCCATTTATTTCTCTAAATTCAATACACGATTGCAAATTAGATTAGCAAATTCATTATCATGCGTAGCAATAAAAATAACTTTTTCTTTGGAATAACGCTTTAATAATTCTGCAGTCTTAAGCATATTTCTATAATCAAGTCCACTTGTCGGTTCATCTAAAATTAAAATTTCTTTATTACATATTAACCCTACAGCTATAGCCAATCTCTGTTTTTGACCTCCAGATAAGGTATTCGGATGGTTGCTTTTGTATTTATATAAGTCAAAATCAGTTAGGATTTCATCAATAAGATCATCGTTTGAATTTTTTATTCCTAATTTGCATTCAGAAAATACACTTTCAGCAAATAATTGATAATTCACATCCTGCATAACCATATAGGTTTTTTGCTTTCTCTTTTTAACATTTATCTTTTTAGAATCAAATAGAATGTCTCCCTCGTAATCGTTATGCAAACCACAAAGAGTTCTTAAAAAAGTGGTTTTGCCAATACCATTAGAACCTAACACCGCAACAATATCTCCTTTTTTTGCAAAAAAGTTAAGATTGCTTATAATACACTTATCTTTTCTATGTATAGAAAGATTTTCAACTTGTAAATATGCTTGTTCTGCAGTACTCATATCTTCTTTTATATCAAGTCCTGTTTCACTTCTGGATCTTAACCCCATCGCTTTAATTTCTTGTTCGGGTAAATTCAAAAAATCTTTTCTTGAATAACTCTTTTGAATTTGTCCATTTTCCATATATATGATTTTGTCAACCAAATCCATCAAATAGTAAATTCGATGTTCGGAAATAATAACTGTTTTACCGCTATTTTTCAAAACAGATAAGTGCCTTTTTAACACCTCTATCGTCGGTATATCCAAATTGGAAGATGGTTCATCCAACAAATAAATGTCCGGATTCATCGCATAAACTGATGCAAAAGCAATTTTTTGTTTTTCTCCTCCGGATAAATGAAAAATATTTCTATTCTGCAATTTTCTTATATCTAATGTCTGGCAAGTTTCAGTTAATCTTTTTTCTAAAATATCTCTTTCTATACCTTGATTTTCTAAACCAAACACTATTTCGCTATTTGTGTCCACATTAAAAAACTGAGTTCTTGGATTTTGAAAAACACTACCAACTATTTCTGAAATTTCAAACATTTGATAGTTCGATAATAAATCATTATTTATTTTTGCATTACCTTCTATCTGCCCTTCATAATAGTCTGGAATTAGCTTATTTATTACTCTTGTAATAGATGTTTTCCCTGAACCTGAAGCTCCACAAACGAGGATAAATTCTCCTTTTTTTATTTTTAAATCTATATTACTCAAGCTGTTGCTTGGGGTACTCTTATAGTTAAAGCTAATTCCTGTTAATTCAATCATAAAAAATACTCCTATAAATTATAAAGGTAGTAATTACAACACCGATTATTAAAGCAATAACATCCTGAATATCAAAACGAATTTCAATAATGGATGTTCTCTTTTTAGGAGATTCTATCCCTCTTGTTATAGATGCAATAGTTAATTCATCCGCTGCCTTTGAAGCCATGATTATCATGGGTGAATAAATACATTCTATCGTCAAAGCCGGATTTTTTATAAATCCAAAAAAAGATGGTGTAATACCTCTTAAACACATTGAATCTTTTATATACATCCAATCTTCTCGTACAGTAGGTATATATCGAAGCATTACTGCCAGAGGGATAGTTATTTTTTTAGAAATTCTCGCATAACTCATGGCAGATAAAAACTCTCCTACTTTTGTAGTACTTAGTATAAGCGTAGAAAGCATACACACTGGATAAACCTTGTGAACCAAACCTAAAAATGGCATTAGCAAACTCCTGACAGTGTTACTCCCATACTTAACAGTTAAAACGCTAACAATAAACACTACTAAATATATGAGTATGCCTCCACAAGCAAATTTGATTTTTTTGTTAATAACGCTAAAAAGTGCAATTATAGACACAAAAATCAATTCATATTCTATCGAAGGCAATAGGCTAGAGATAACTATGCACAAAAATAGTAAAACTATTTTTGTGCATGGGTTAAAGTGTAAATTTGATTTTTTCTTCATTACACTATCCCGGCCTTCTCAAATTGCTTTTTCAAAAGTTTCATGCCAATCCAAGCACTAAGCAAAGCAACCAAGAAAGTCCCGATTACGATTACATAAATCATCCAATTAGCAGCTGCAGCATTCATGGATTCAATATATGAAATATCTGTACCTTTTTTAATCATTGCGTTTGACCAAGATTCTGGATTGATGAAGTATACTAAAAATGTACCAATGTCACCAAGTGCAAATATTCCAAAAGATAGCATATTCATTGTTTTGTTTTTATAGTTCTTGCTTCCTGCTATAATTTCAGCAATTATTCCGGCTATCAAAGTTCCTACTCCCATAGCCCAATGCATACCAGTAGCAAATCTTAAAATACACATGATAACTGCCAAAATAGTAATAGTTCCTCTTTTAGGCGACTTTGCAATTAAAAACATAAATATAATTCCTGATAAAAATGCACTTCCAATTGGTTGATAGAATGTTAATATAGGATTCATGGCAAAAGGCATTCCTCCAACCATATTAAGCACAAAATATAATGCAGAAAATACACCAATCATTATTAAATCCTTGACCTGTAATTTGTTTTCTTTCTTATCCATTTTTCCCTCCTAATTTAATTCTTTTACTTTATTATTGCCTCTGTGCTGATTCTTACTTTATTTTCCCTTCATCGTAGTAGTCAAAATAAAGCATCATCACTTTAATTAAAAAGTCTCTATTTTTCCGGAAATTATTTCTTGCCTCAAGAATCTCGCAACCTAAAATAATTGCATTCATAAAATAAAGTATAAAATCTGTAGTATTCCATCTAAAATCACCCAGTTTTACACCATTTATATCTCCTCCATAAGCCGAATGGAGTGTTTCTTCTTTCAATATGGAATACAATTCTTTTAATTCATCATTGTCTTTTATAGCTTGTAGATACATTACATATATACTCATTAACTCATTTTCATCAAGCATCCTGTCGACAAGCATTTCTGCGATAGCTTCTTTACCAAGCTCACTAGAATAATCTGCCATAAAACTATTCATTTTAGCCATACGATAAGCCATGCCTTCTCTCATTAAATCATGTAATATCTCTACCTTGCTTCTGTAATGATAATATACACCTCCTCTACTCATCCCTATCTCTGTAATGACATCTTCCATAGTTGTACTTTGAAAGCCTTTCGTTAAAAAAATTTTCTTTGCGACTTCCCGAATTTCTTTCTTTCTGATTTGTCCAACTTTTTGTTTCTCTTCTTTCAAAATAAAGACCCCGTTTCATTTCTACCAATTCCGACATCGTGTCGGTTTTTATTATAACACCATGTACAGTTAGAGTCAACTAACAAATATTATTGCTAATATATATATTATTTATTGCAAAGAAACCAGAAAAATCAAACGCATAGTGTGTCAAAAACCAATTGAAAAGGTTATATGAACTAAACGTTGCAGTTATAAAAAATTGTAGCGTTTTTTCTTTCTGTGCTTTGGCAAAAGGCAAATTACCGTTGTTATAGAGATTAAGGGATAAGAAGAATAGCAAGCATAGGAAAGGGGTACCCTTTCCGTAAAAAATCTCTATTTTCCGCAGTTCCGGCGATAGAGATTTTGCTTGTACCCTCGCAAACTAAAGCCTGCTGGGGTAGACTCTTGGGAAGTGTCCCAAACCCTCTATAAAAGCAGAAAGGAAATTCACCTATGAATAACAGAAAAAGAAATGTGCAGATAAAATTTCGTGTTACGGAAGAAGAACGCAGCTTGATTGAAGAAAAAATGAAACAGGTGCCTACAAGAAATATGGAAGCGTACCTTCGGAAAATGGCGATAGACGGATATATCATTCAGGTCGATCACAGCGATATAAAGAAAATGAC
>NZ_ALNL01000042.1:0-23479 GCF_000293155.1 Mogibacterium sp. CM50
CCTGAAAAGTTATCTCCAAGTGAGAGATTAAACAATAATTTTGAAGCAATCTCTATGTTAAATAGAATTGAAAGAGGTGAGAGAGATTTAGATATTAACGCTCAGGAAGTCCTTTCAAAGTATGTCGGTTGGGGCGGACTTGCTGATGTATTTGACGAAAGTAAAGAGGGACAATGGGAAGTTGCAAGAAGTTTCTTAAAGGAAAATTTATCACCATCTGAATATGAAGCTGCAAGAGAGTCTACCCTAACAGCTTTTTACACACCGAAAACAGTGATTGACAGCGTATATAAGACACTTGCAGGTATGGGATTTAAGAGCGGTAATATCTTAGAGCCAAGTATGGGAGTTGGAAACTTTATCGGTAATCTTCCCGATGAAATGAGTAAGTCAAAGTTTTATGGTGTGGAGCTTGACTCGGTAAGCGGTCGCATAGGAAAACTCTTATACCCTGAAAGCGACATACAGATTAAAGGGTTTGAAGAAACGAGCTTTTCCAATAACTTCTTCGATGCTGTGATTGGAAATGTGCCGTTTGGCGAGTATAAGGTAAATGACAGAGAGTATAACAAAAATAACTTCTTGATCCATGATTATTTCTTTGCGAAATCCATTGATAAAGTCAGAAATGGCGGTGTTATCGCCTTTATCACATCTTCAGGCACAATGGATAAAAAGGACGAGAGTGTCAGACGCTACATTGCAGCAAGGGCGGAGTTTTTAGGAGCCATCAGACTTCCAAACGATACCTTTAAGGGCGTTGCAGGAACAGAAGTAACCTCAGATATTATATTCCTAAAGAAAAGGGACAGTATCAGAGAAAGAGATGAGGACTGGATACATCTATCTGAAGATGAAAAGGGACTTGTATATAACAAATATTTTGTAGATCATCCTGAGCAGGTACTCGGCACAATGCGTGAAGTTTCAGGAAGATTTGGAAACACACTTGCGTGCCTGCCGAAAGAAAATGCCGACTTAAAAGAGCTTTTGACAAAAGCAAGTGAAGAAATATCCAAAGGATCAACTTATGAAGAAATAGAGCTTTTAGATGATGAAATCACTTCAATTCCTGCAACGGATGATGTCAAGAACTTTTCATATACCGTTATTGATGATGAGGTTTATTACAGAGAAAACTCACTTTTCGTAAAGAAAGAAGTAACGGATAAGAATAAGGAAAAGATTAAGGACTATCTTGAACTGAATACTGCCCTTAAAGATGTTATCTACAAGCAGAAAGAGGACTATTCCGATGATGAGGTAAAGAAAGCTCAAGAAAAGCTCAATGAAGTCTATGACAACTTTTCAAAGAAGCATGGCTTTATAAATAATTTAAGCAATACCAGAGCCTTAAAAGAAGATAGTAACTTCCCACTTGTTTCCTCAATAGAAATTCTTGATGAAGAAGAAAACTTCAAAGCAAAGGGAGATATTTTCAGTAAAAGAACAATCACAAAGGCAAAGACAATAGACCATGTAGATACTTCCCTTGAAGCACTGGTATTATCCGTATCCGAAAAAGGTTATGTTGACTTTGAATACATGGAAAACCTTACAGGTAAAGACAGACCAACTTTGATTGAGGATCTTAGAGGGGAAATCTATCTAAATATCAGAGAGGAACAAAACTTTTATAGACCATTATCCTTTAACCTTGAAGATGGAGATTTGCCTTTCGCTTGTGCAAACGGCAGTAATTCATATAAGTACGGCTATGTAACAAAGGATGAGTACCTAAGCGGAAATATTAGAGATAAGATTGCCATTGTAGACAGCTACCTTGCAAAGCTAAGACAGACCGAAAGAGAGTTACCTCATCTTGGCTATGCGGAAGATGGCAAAGAAAAAGAGCTGATAAGCTATGAGATGAACCGTTTGGAATACCAAAAGGCAGAGCTTACAAAAGTTCTTCCAAAGGAGCTTGAAGCAAGTGAAATCAATGTACGACTCGGAGCAACTTGGATACCGATTAAAGATATTGAAAAATTTATCTTTGAAACGCTTAAAACTCCGGGATATGCCAAATGGGATATTAAGGTTAAATTTTCAAACCTCACAAGTGAATGGAATGTAGAAGGCAAAAGCAGGGATAGAGGAAATGATCTTGCGGAAATGACCTACGGTACATCAAGGGTAAATGCCTATAAGCTGATTGAAGATGCCCTAAATTTAAAAGAAACAAAGGTATTTGACCAGATTGTAAATTCGGACGGCTCAAAAACTTCTGTGCTAAATAAAAAAGAAACGCTTCTTGCAGGACAGAAGCAGGAGCTTCTAAAAGAAGAATTTAAGAATTGGATATTTAGTGATCAGGAAAGAAGAAACAGGCTTGTAAAGCTATATAATGAGCGTTTTAACTCCATCCGTAACAGAGAATATGACGGAAGTAACCTTTCTTTTGAGGGAATGACCACAGAAATTGATTTAAGATCTCATCAAAGAAATGCCATAGCAAGAAGCCTTTATGGAGGAAATACCCTCCTTGCTCATGTGGTAGGAAGCGGTAAGACCTTCGAGATGGTGGCTTCCGCAATGGAAAGTAAAAGACTTGGAATGTGCAGTAAATCTCTTTTTGTCGTTCCGAATCACTTGACAGGGCAAATCGGCAGAGAGTTTATGCAGCTATATCCGTCAGCTAATATTATGGTGGCAGATAAGAAAGATTTTGAGCCGAAAAACAGAAAAAGATTTATCGGCAAAATTGCCACAGGAGAGTATGATGCCGTTGTCATCGGGCATACGCAGTTTGAAAAAATCCCGATGAGTAAGGAATATCAGGAGAAGCATATTCAGGATCAGATTGATGAAATCATAAACTATGTAGAGGAATACAAGCATGACAGAAATCAGAATTTTACGGTAAAGCAACTTGAAAAGACCAAGAAAAAACTGGAAACAAGGCTTGAAAAATTAAATGATGATTTTAAGAAAGATGATGTCATTACATTTGAAGAACTTGGCGTAGATAAGCTCTTTATTGACGAGGCACATAGTTACAAAAATCTCTATCTTTATACAAAAATGAGAAATGTAGCAGGAATCGGACAAAGCGAAGCCTTTAAATCCTCCGATATGTTTATGAAGTGCAGATACATGGATGAAATGACAAACGGAAAAGGAATTGTCTTTGCCACAGGAACGCCTGTCAGTAACTCGATGACAGAGCTTTATACTATGCAGCGTTATCTTCAGTATGAAAGCCTTAAAAAGAATAATTTGGAACATTTTGATAGCTGGGCTTCTACCTTTGGGGAAACACAATCAGCTTTTGAATTATCTCCTGAAGGTACAGGATACAGGGTTAAGACAAGGTTTTCTAAATTCTATAACCTTCCTGAACTAATGAGTATGTTTAAAGAAGTGGCAGACATTCAAACGGCGGATATGTTAAATCTTCCAACACCTGAAGCACACTATGAAGTTATTAAAACTTTGCCAAGTGAGGAGCAAAAGGAAATCCTAAAGAGTTTATCGGAAAGAGCTGATGATGTGAGAAACAGGGTAGTAGAGCCTGACGAAGATAATATGCTTAAAATTACCAATGACGGTAAGAAACTCGCCTTAGATCAGCGTTTAATCAATCCCCTACTTCCTGATAATCCAGACAGCAAGGTGAATGTTTGCGTGAAAAATGTCTTTAGTATTTGGGATAAGACCAAAGAAAATAAGTCAACACAGCTTCTTTTCTCTGATATGTCTACACCGAAAGGCGATGGAGAATTTAACATTTACGATGACATCAGAGAAAAACTCGTTGCAATGGGAATTCCGAAACAAGAAATAGCCTTTATTCACGAAGCGAACTCAGACAAGCAGAAAGATGAACTCTTTGCAAAAGTGCGTAAGGGAGAAATTCGTATCCTTATGGGATCAACACAAAAAATGGGTGCAGGTACGAATGTGCAAAACAAGCTGATTGCACTTCACGACCTTGATGTGCCTTGGCGTCCTGCGGATTTAGAGCAGCGTGCGGGCAGAATTGTAAGACAGGGAAATGAAAATAAAGAGGTAAATATCTATCGCTATGTTACGGAGAATACCTTTGATGCATATTTGTGGCAGACCATAGAGAATAAACAGAAGTTCATTTCTCAGATTATGACAAGTAAAACACCTGTAAGAGTGGCGGAAGATGTGGACGAAAGCAGCTTAAACTATGCAGAGATTAAAGCTCTTGCCACAGGTGATCCAAAGATTAAAGAGAAGATGGACTTAGACAATGAGGTTACAAAACTAAAAATGCTTGAAGCGAACTATAAGTCTAACCGTTACAGATTAGAGGATAAGGTGGCGAAAAATTATCCTGAAGAAATCGCAAGAACGGAAAAGCTCATAGAAGCTGTCAAGAAAGACATATCTGATGTAGAGCCTAAAGCGGAAGGCGAGGAAAAGTTTACTTCCATTACCATTGCAGGAGAAAAAATTACTGATAAGAAATTAGCCGGAGAAAGACTACTTGAAGCTATTTCAAAGGTTAAAATCAATGAAAGCAAGGTTATAGGAAAGTATAGAAATATGGATTTAGAGGTAAGCTATAACTTCTTTACCAATGAGCATAACTTTAGCCTAAACGGTGCTGCAAAGCATTCAGGAGAGCTTGGAACAAGTGCGGATGGTAACATTACAAGACTGGATAATGCTCTTGAGAAAATGCCTGAAAAATTAAACAGGCTTGAAGAAAAACTTATCAGCGCAAAGGAACAACTTGAAAATGCCAAAGAAGAACTCAAAAAGCCTTTTGAAAAAGCAGATGAGCTAAAATCAAAAGTGCTTCGCTTGGCAGAGTTAAATAAGCTCCTTGATATGGGAGAAGTGGAAGAAAAGAGAAATGATAATCCACTTGTAGAAGATGTAAAAAGAGCAATCATTGACTTCTGCAACAGAGAGTACGAAGAAAATCACAGCTATGATGAATTTAATACCTTGTATCCTGACTTGAAGCATATCGGTATCGCCTATACCAATACACCGGATGAAAGGCATGGTATTCAATTTGAGTTAAACCTTGAGGAATATACAGCTACTCAATATGTAAATGATGTGGCGGTAAGCCATTATGATTATGTAAAAGAAAATGGTAGCGTTGAAAAAGCTCTTGATGTTATGAAGTTTGAAATGGAAAATGGAGAATTTAGTACATTTGTTTCTGTGGATGAAGAAGAATTAAAGCAGGCTATGGGACTTGATATTGACGATGAAGGCAACTTCTATGATCCGCTTTCTAAAGACCTCGATAATGACGGTATTTCTGATAGATATGACAATGACTTTAAGGACAGTGATTATTTTGAGTCAACTTATGATGTGGAGGACAATCTTCATAACAAAGAAGAAACCGCACAAAAATCAGATGACAAGCCATCTATTTTAGGACAGATAAGAGCTTATCAAAATGAAAGTAAAACTGAAGAAAAGCAAAAAACAAAAGAACAGGAATTTTTAAGATAAGGGGAGGGCAACCTCCCTTTTGCCATGAAAGGAGAAAAAAACATGGATTACAAAACAATGAGAAATCAAATAGAAGATATGGTAAATGACAACCACAAGGACTTTGTAAAAGCGATTATAAGCATGGAAAAAGGTATTAATGATGAAAGTGCTTTAGATAAGCTATATAACGCCTATATGGACAATGACAGCCTTAATTTACTGCATGAGGAATTTGACTATATGATTGAGGATTTAAGGGAACAGGGGCAGATAAAAGACCTGCCTTATGTTAAGGAAGAAAAGGATAATCTTATCAATATAGTTGGAAAAATTGTTGGAGAGGTTGATGTAGTTGAAAGAGAAAATAAAAACGGAGAAGCCTTTAAGGTAGCTAATTTTTCCGTAGTATCCAAAGATGATGAGGGTAATAAGGTGTATCACAACTGCTCCGCTTATGGAGAAAAAAGCGATATTCCAAAATACTTCAATCAGGGAGATTTCGTTAAGCTCTTTGGACAAATCAGAACTTCCATTGATGATAACGGAAAGGAACATAGCAATATCAGAATACTTTCTTCAAAGCTACTAAAGGCAAAGGAACAAATGAAAGGACAAGAAGAAAAGAAAGAGTCTGTACTTGGAGCTATCAAGAAATATCAGGCTGAAGATAAGGAAAAACCAAAAGAAAAGAAAGAAGTAAACAAAGAAGCTGAGAGATAAATTTATTGTCGGTGTGGTCTTAGGACTGTACCGGCTCTTTTTTATTTGGTGAAATTATGATATAATTAACGAAATAAAAGTTCAATTATATGAATATTAAGGATGGTAATATGAAAATAAACTATAATGGGCTGTGGAAACTTTTAATAGATAAAAATATGAACAAAAGAGACCTACAGGAAAAAGTTGGTATAGCTCCTGCAACGATAGCTAAAATGGGAAAAGGTGAATTTGTCAGCATGGAAATTCTCTATAGAATTTGTATTGAACTGGACACAGATTTCGGTGAACTAATCTCATTGAATAGGACGAATAATATAAATAAGTTTTAATTTTAATAAAGAACCTTTAGACTTTAGATTGTATATCAAATGATGTATTTTCCTTTGATGATAATTATATTGAATAAGAAGTATGGAGTTATGAAATATGAGAGAGATAATAATTATAGATGATGATATTGCATTATGTAATTTAATTAAAAAATGTTTAAGCACAGATGGATATTCTGTAGACATTGCTAATAATGGATTAGATGGATATAAAAAAATCCGAAGTTCAAACAATCTGTGCTTGATTTTATTAGATATTATGCTCCCTGACTTTGATGGATTTCAAGTTTTGGAGATGATAAGAGAAGAATACACTGTTCCAGTTTTAATGTTGACTGCAAAGTCTGATGATGATTCGAAAATTTATGGACTTAAACAAGGTGCGGATGATTATCTAACTAAGCCCTTTAATATCAATGAACTTAAAGCAAGAGTTGAAGCTATGGTTAGAAGATTCACAGACTTTAATCAGAAAAGCATAGACCAGTTTAAAGAAATCATAATAGAAGATATGAGAATAGATAAAGAGAATAGAACTGTAAAAATAAACAATAACAGTATCGAATTAACAAATAAAGAATTTGACTTGTTATATTTTCTCGCATCTAATAAAGGGAAAATTTTTACAAAAAAACAAATATATACGAATGTTTGGGAAGAAGATTACCTTTTTGATGATAGTAATATCATGTCCTTTATCAGTAAACTCCGAAAAAAAATAGAACCTAACCCTGAAGAACCGACTTATATTTTGACAGTAAGAGGTGTGGGTTACCGTTTTAGTAAGGGGGAATGATGTATGGATATAAAAACTATCATAATTTTGATACTTTTATGTGTGATCCTATATTTAGTAAAAAAGATTACGCATATAAAAAAGGAAATAGATAGGATTCAAGAGGTACTTGTTGATATCAAAAATGGCGATTACAATCGTAGAATTTTAATTAAGAAAAATGATACTACAGAAAAAATTTGCCACGATATAAATGAGATAACACTACAAAGTCAAAATAAACTTATAGAGCAAAAACAATCCGAGCAGGCATATAAATCACTTATGACAAGTTTGTCTCATGATGTAAAAACTCCCTTAGCATCTATGGTTGGATATTTGGAAGCAGTTCAAGAAGGACTTGTTATAGGAGATGAAAAAGATGACTATATAAAAGTTTCTTTAAGTAAAGCACATTACTTAAAGGATTTTGTAGAAAAACTTTTTGATTGGGTAAAATTGGATTCAGGAGAATGGAAGTTTTCTTTTGCGGATAAGGATTTGAACGAATTAACAAGAAATGTGATAAGTGATTGGATTCCTATTTTTGAAGAAAAACATATAAGCTATGAAATTGAAATTCCGGAACAGGAATGTAATATAAAGATAGATGAAAATGCTTATTTTAGAAGTTTAAACAATATTATAAATAATATTATTGTTCATAGTAATTGTGATAGAGTACATTTGAAATTAGAAGAATCGGATACAAAAGTTACTTTGACGATTTTAGATAATGGAAATGGTATATGCGAAAAGGACTTACCATATATATTTGACAGAATGTATCAGGCAGATTGTTCAAGATTAACAAAAGGTTCAGGGCTTGGCTTATCAATTGCTAAAGAATTGTTGAGGGTGAATAATGCTAAAATAAGCGTAAGTAGTGTGCCTAATATAAAAACTGTTTTTACTGTAGAGTTTGCAATGTAAATAGCTGATTTAGAAAGTCTCTTTTGGGGCTTTTTTTATTGAAACAAGATAAAAACAAGAGTGCCGCAAGATTATGGCAAGGTTAATCATTTACAATATTTATTGTAAGGAGGTGCGATATGCTCTTAATAAAAGCTGAAATAAAAAAATGGAAGAGAAGCAGAATTTTGATAGGTATTTTTATATTAACTGTTGTCTTAAATTTATTTGCAATCGAAAGAGCATTTTCAATTTCAAGAGAAAGTCCTATCATGGATAGTTTTGGAGATTTATATTGTTTAGCATTCAAGAATATAACCTTTGTGTTCTTGCCAGTCGTAATTGGAATAATTTCTACAATGTTATTTTTTGACGAAAGGAAGAATGACACTTTAAAGAATGTACTAATAACTTCGGTTAGTAGATTTGAAGTATTTTTTGTGAAATTTATTTTGATAGAATTACTGACACTTTTTTTAATGACATTAACATATATCTCGTCTGTTTTGGGGGCTGTATTAAGCATAGGATTCTTAGATTTTAATTTAGCCACATTGAAAGAAGCAGCTATTTTATATATATTAGCAGCTTTGTTAATTCCGATTGCAATGCTTCCAGTGATTTACATTGCTACTTTTTCTAAGAGTTATGTTTTACCTATTTCTATGTGCTTGCTTTATTTAGGAATTGGGATATTTGGAGCATCAATATTAGTCCATATACATCCGCTTGCAAGCTTATTAGGGGTTTATCAAAATGTGTCATCGGCTGCCAAAGAAATGGTAGAAAATAGTATTGGTGGATATTCACTAAATGCATCCCCGTTTAGTTGTTTAGTATCTATTTTATCAATCGGAATAGTATTTTTTATACTCGCTATAAAATCCATGAAAAGACAAAACTATTAAGGAGAAAAATAAAATGAAAAATTATATTATTGAAACAAAGAATTTAACAAAAGTGTATGGAGAACAAAAGGCTGTAAATTCGGTAAATTTGCACATCAAAAAAGGTTCCATATATGGGTTATTAGGTCGAAATGGAGCAGGTAAAACAACCATTATGAAGATGATATTGGGTCTTACGGATATTTCGAATGGTGAAGTAAGTGTTTTCAATCAAAACATAAAAGGTAACGAGAAAAAGATTTATCCAAGAATTGGTGCAATTATTGAAACACCCGGATTTTATCCTAATCTTACAGGGACAGAAAATTTGGAAATATTTGCAATGTTAAGAGGAACGGCTTTTCCTAATGCGGTTAAAAATGCTTTAGAAGTAGTTGGTCTGCCATATAAAGATAAAAAACTCTTTGGAAATTATTCTTTAGGAATGAAACAAAGACTGGGAATAGCTAATGCAATTTTACATGATCCTGAGGTTTTAATTTTAGATGAACCGACAAATGGATTAGATCCAATAGGTATAGCAGAAGTTAGAGATTTTATAAAAGATTTGAGTGTAAAAAAAGGAAAAACAATTTTGATTTCCAGTCATATTCTATCTGAAATAACACTCCTTGCTGATACAGTGGGCATTATAGATAAAGGAGTTTTATTAGAAGAAAACAGTATGGAAGAATTAAATAAGAAAAATAGAAAGTACATTATTTTGGAAGTATCAGATGTATCAAAAGCTGCGACTATTTTGGAAAAAGAGTTTGGAATAACAAATTATTCCGTTGAAGATAATAATCATATAAGGATATATAGTCATGGATTAGATATGGCAAAAATTAATAAGTTGTTGGTTATGAATGAAATATCAGTGATTTCATCACAAACATGCAATGAGTCTTTGGAAGATTACTTCAAGAAAATAACCGGAGGAGAGGGAATTGCTTAATTTAGTTAAAGTAGAGTTTCTTAAATTGAAAAGGAAAAAGATTGTTTGGATGATGTTTCTGGCAACACTCTTAATGCCATTGCTTGCCACTATATATTTTGGGAATATAGATCTTTCAGATAATGCAATGAAATATTTCAAATGGACAATCTTTAGTTATAATTTATGGCTGATTTTGCCAATTATATTAGGAATATTTTCCACAATGATTGTGTCAGCAGAGTATGAGAATGATACTTTTAAGATGTTGTGGATTGTTCCTATACAAAAGACGAAGCTTTTGATTAGCAAATTTGTAATTATGTTTATTTACACTTTAGTATTTATGAGTTTGTCAATTTTCTTTACACTTCTTTTTGGGAAATTTATTCATCATATAGAGATAGATTACTCTTTGTGTATTTTTCTTATTAGAAAGTGTTTTGAGATTAGTGTACTTTTAGCAGTTTCTATGCTTCCCATTTTATCTATCGCATTTTTGACAAAAAAATATATTTTACCTATTTGTTTGACGATTGTTTATGCTTTTTCGGGATTTGTAATTTTGATGGTTAATATGTATGTACACCCATTATCGAGCTCTACAGCAATTGTTTTGAGAGATGTTCCGGGAATAGTATTAAATCAAGATATAAATATAGTTTATTCTCTTCTTTGTATAGGAGGATGGGTAGTTGGATTTACAATAGTTACAAAATTATTATTGAAAAGGAGAGGATGGTAAATGAAGACCCTTTTATTAGCTGAATATAAAAAACTTCACAGATCAAAATTGATATTTTTGCTTGTATTTGCACTCATGATGACTTTGGGAGTTGTATTTCTTCAAGGACAATTTTCATTTGGTGGGAAAAAGTATATAGACACATTTGGATGGTATATTTTACAAGTGCAGTCTTTAACAACATATTTTGTATTGCCAAGTTTGATAGCATTGTTTGGAGGATATATTATTTGTCGTGAGGAACAAGAAGATGTACTCAAATCATTAAAGTTAATACCGATAGATGAAAGTAATATGATTACTGCAAAAATGGTAATTACTCTGTTGGGTAGCATTTTTGTTTATCTAATATTGTTTATGGTATCTTTAATTATAGAAGCGGTATTGCATTTAAATGCGGTAAACATGAGTGAAGTAGTTCATTATTTTGTTGTATATGTATTAACTGGAATAGGTGTTTTTATGGCAATATCTCCAATTATTGCATTTGTTGGACTTGTAAAAAGAAGCTACTGGATAGCTCTGATTATCGCTGAAATATACTCCTTTATAGGAATTTTCTTTGCCTCAAAGGAAGTTGTAAGAGCCATATATCCAATATCATCTGTATTCGTTTTATCGGGACTATATAAAACACCAGTTATGGAATTGCTGATTAGCATAATCGTAAATATTGGTTGCTGTTTTATTTCACATAGAATACTAAAGAAAATGAGAGTTCGTAAAAAATAGTTATGAAAACAAATTTATGAGACTATGAGAAAAAGTCTGTAAATTAGATCTTCTATGATAATGAACAAGGGCTGATGGTTATATAATAGCTGTCAGCTCTTGGAATATATATAACAATATTTTTTGTGTATGTCAATAAGGAGTGTAGGTTATACACCCCTTAAAATTTAAATATTTGTCTATTCCGGCAAGCGTCCTTCGTATATGATACATAATTCACCATATACAGCTCCCCAGTTTCTGATTGTCTGGGTCCATTTCTTGGTTATTTCAAATGTTGCTAAATATAGAGCTTTTAATAATGCCGTATCGCTGGGAAATACGCTTCTCTGGCGATTTAACTTACGATAAGTAGAATTTAGAGATTCTATAGAATTAGTCGTGTATATGACTTTTCTAACCGTAGGTGAAAATTTGAATATCGGACTTATAGCATCCCAATTGTCATACCAGCGTTTCATTGAATTAGGATATTTAGGTGTCCATTTACTATTAACTCCATCAAGTGCTTTTCTTGCCTTTTCTTCCGTTGCTGCGTGATATATAGTTTTTAAGTCCGTTGCAAAGGTTTTTCTGTCTTTATCCGGTACATACTTAAGGGTATTGCGTACCTGATGTACAATGCATCTTTGGTATTCTGTCTTAGGAAATGCTGCTGCTATAGCCTCTTTCATTCCACTAAGCCCATCGGCACATATGACCATTATATCTCTAACTCCACGATTTTTAAGCTCATTAAGGATTGAAAGCCAGTATTTTGAGCTTTCATTATCGCCTACATTTATAGTCAGGACATCTTTCCTGCCTTCTGTAGTTATACCAAGAATAACGTAGGCGGCAAGCTTTCTAATCATCCCGTTATCACGTACCGAATAGTGGATAGCATCAATAAACAGTACTGGATACACTTCATCTAAAGGTCTGTTATGCCAGTCATCTATTTGTGGTAATATTTTATCTGTAACATCAGAAACAAAGCTCTCAGATACTTCAAAACCATAAATATCTTCTATAGTTTCTGATATCTGCCTTGTAGTCATTCCTTTTGCATACATTGAAATAATCTTTTGGTCAATGTTAGAAATGTCCTTCTGACGTTTCTTAACAATCTGAGGCTCAAAAGTTGACTTACGGTCCTGTGGAACTGCTATGTCTACCTGCCCATAACTGCTATTAACACGTTTTGGTTTATAACCGTTTCTATAATCATCACTATCATAACGTTCAGACTTGCCATATCCAAGATGCTCATCCATTTCTGCTTCCATCATTTCTTTGATAGTTCCTCCCAGCAGATCTTTGAGTGCAGCCTGAATGTCTTCAGCTGTTTCAATATCGTATTCTTGAAGCAGTTGCTGAATAATGTTTCTTTTTCCTTCGGTCATTACAACCTTGTGTACCGGTTTTTTTTCTCTTTTTGTCATAATAAAAAGTCTCCTATGATTTATATTTTATCATAGAAGACCACTGGCTTAATAGCTATTTACAGAAAAACTTTCACATACTCAAATTTATAAATTTAAAAAGAGGAGAGAACACTATCTCTCCATCTCCTTACCCATGTAAATTCCATAATTCTTTCGTATTTTATAAAGCTCGTCCATAGTAGATTTTGTAGAAGAATACTCTTGCATTAGGGTATTCTTTTTTTCTTGCAATTTATCAAGTTTATCTAAAATATCCTTTGAATCAGGTAGCTTTGAATAGGACTTTTTTAGTTTTGCAAGAGCCGTTTCGTAGCGTGTGATTTCAGCCTTATGCTCCTCAAAAAATGCCTTATCAGAAGGATTTGCTTTATATTCCTTGTAGTAGGCTCTATATTTTTTAACAGTATGAACTTGTTCCATTGTATTAGAAAGTAGCTGCATATCCTTGTCAATTTTTTTGATTTTATCTTGTAAGTTCTGTCTTTCTTCAGCACTTTTCTTGATGTATTCATCAAGCTGCTTAACGGAGTTAATGCCATGTTCTCTGATGAAAACAACTGACTCAGCCATTGTATTTAAGTTATGTTTTGTTGCCCAATATTCATAGCCTTTGCTCTCTTTCACTTTGGCATTGGTATTCATATTGATGACATTTCCGATTCGTTTTTTGACAGGTGAGGCTTTGATATTTTGATTTTCTGTAATACGCTCTTTTAATCTTTCTTCGGTATAATCCTCACCAATCGTCTTAGCCCTTGTAAATCTCTGCTTATCTTTTGGCTTAAAGGCTATATGTTTTCCATGCTTTATTTCATAACCAAGTTCCGCCATCTTATTTAGAAATTGTTCCCAATCATTAGACTGTTTTATCAAACGATCAATGTCAAATTTAAGCCTGCTTTTCCAAGAAGTACCTTTCTTAGATTGCTCATTTTCATACCATGACTTACCATTTGTTTTGTACTTTCTCTTATAGCTCTCGTAGAATTCATCAATCACAGAAAGGTTATTATCCTTGCATAGCTTATCGCTTTGATACCTGATTTGGTGGTAGCTTTTCTTGTTGGATTGGTAGCATTTGCCCGTTACCATATTTACATTATTGAAGATGATATGGTTGTGGATATGCCCTTTATCTATGTGGGTAGACAAGACATATTCGTACTCGTCTTTTAATATCTTTTTACACAGTTCAAGACCGATTTGATGTGCCATTTCCGGAGTTGCTTCTCCCGGTAAAAAGGATTGAATAAGATGTCTTGCAAGAACAGTTCCGTTTGTTCCGGCATCATTTCGTGTTCTTAAAAATTGGGTATGGGCAGTTTCCTGATGGCATTTATGAGTTGTTACTAAGATTTGCTCATCTGTTTTTTCTCCGTTAACAATATATGAAATGGCAAGATTAAGGGTTGATTTTATAGGATGTATTTTTGTAATAGCCATAAAAACTAATCACCTCCCGAAGTCCTGTTTAGAAGCAAGGAATGAATTTGCCACAGTTCTTTTGAGAAATGTTCAATCTCTTTTTTCATATCGCCTATGTCCTCTTTGTAGATAACACCGGTCGAATTTACTCGCTTTGCAATCTGATTGATATTGTTTGTTGCGTTGGAAAGTAAGCCTTGTAAATCTCTAAACGGTTCTAAATCTATTTGATAAATTTCTTTTTCTAAAACGCATTTGCGGACAAAGTGGCTCATATTTCTGCACCTTGCGAGCTTTCTTTTCTCCTCAAAAAGAGCTTTTTCTTCTTTGGTCAACTTAATTTCAAGTCGTTCATTTCGTATCCTATTTGCCATAGATATTTCCTCCTTTGTATGATTTTCGGGGTATTAGGGTCTCCCTAACAAGCTAAAAATTGATAAAAAAAGAAGCAGTTCCCAAAGGGCTGCTTCATCAATTTTTCCGTAAGTGTCCGTACACTTACTGTGCTTGCTGCAAAAGAATGATTAAGGCAGCAAGCATTAAGCGAATATTAAATTAGATAAGGATATTATACCATAAAAAGATAGAAAATGGTTCGAAAAATAAGATGCAATTTACTTTTTGCTATAGGTGAAGTATACTTCATAAGTGAAATATACTTCACTTACATAGATAGATTAAATATGAAAAATATTCTAAGAGAATTAAGAGAAAAAAATAATTGGACACAAAGGGAATTATCAAGCAAATTAGGAGTTTCTACGAGAACGATAATTTCTTTAGAAAAGGGGCATTTTAATCCCTCCATAAAGGTTGCTTACAAATGTAGCTTAATATTTGGGTGTCCAATAGAAAAAATATTTTGTCTTGAAGAAAATTACGATAATGATAGGAAAGAGATTTTAAGGTAAATAATATGGATTATATGAACCATCTTTATGGAAGAAATAAGAAAAAAATAATAGAAAATTCAAGGAGCAGGATTTGCGAGTGTTGTGATTTGGAAAATGGTAAATATGTGATTACAGAATATGAGATTTTTAAGGGAGTGAAAGTATTTTATAACGATATACATACATCAAAAATGACAAGTAGCATTCCTAAGGATTCTCTTAATGAAAGACGATATGAAATCAATCATTGCAGAGAGGGAAGATTTGAATGTGTATTAAGAGACGGAACTGTAACATACATGGAAGCTGGAGATTTTGCAATTAACTTAATAAGTAATAGTTCTAAAGAATCCTTTTTTCCTATAAGCCATTACCATGGCGTTACTTTTTGCATAACGCCATCTGAATTTGATGAAGAATTACATCTTTTGGAAAAAATGTTTGAAATTGATTATGAGGTTGTTTTGAACGAACTCTGCTATGAAAATAAACTTTTTATACAGAGAGCAACATCAGAGATTGAGCATATATTTTTTGAAATGTATAAAGTCCCTGATGATATTGTAATCGGATATTTAAAGGTAAAATTCCAAGAATTATTCTTATATCTCACAGCAGTTAAAAATAATATGTCTTATAGCGATAGACAATATTTTGCCAAAAATAATATTGAAATTGCGAAAAAGATAAATGAATATGTATTGCAGAATTTCACTGAAACAATAACATATGAAAAACTGTCTGAAACATTCCATATAAAAATTACTACAATGAAAAACTGTTATAAGAGTATATATGGTGAAACGATCAATGACACGATAATAAAAAAGAGATTAGAAGAGGCAGCACTTTTGTTGAAAAACTCGGCGTTGTCTATAACAGGGATTGCAATTCAAGTTGGATATACGGATCATTCTAAATTTTCCAATGCGTTCAAAAAAAGATATAATCTGACTCCTTCGGAATATAAAAAAATATCTAAAACAGCACATCTGGTCTGATTCGGCAAGCGATTTGAGTTAGATAGTGCTAACATAAACATTGCTTTATAGAAAAGGAGGAATGTTTATGGAAAGCACAAAAAAATTATCAATAAAAGATTTGGCAACTATAGGAATCTTTTCTGCAATTATGATTGTTGTTTTTATTGCATTTTCTATGTTAACGGGAGCGTCTTTATTTTTTAACATGATTCTTAATGCAGTGTTTACAGCATTAATTTTAGGACCTTTTTTCGTTTATATGTCGATGAAAGTTGGGAAGCCTGGAGTTGCTTTAATTTATAATATTTTACAGGCAGTTTTGGCAACTGTGTTTATGGGACCGTTTATGATTCCTTGGTTTGTAGGTGGCGGTATTATCGCAGAATTATCTATGATAGGCACTGATAGTTATAGGAACATAAAAAGAATTACGATTGCTTGGATTATTACATCTCTTACGAGAGCTGCTCACGGAATGAGCGAAATATGGTTTTTTAAAGATGCGTTTCTTAAAACAGGAGTGTCTCCGGAACAGGTTCAAATTCAAACACAATATTATACAGATGTAAAGTGGGTTCTTATTTCTTTGGCTTTAACAGTAGTGACGGCTATCGTTGGATGCTATTTAGGAAATAAGATGACAGAAAAACATTTTAGAAAGACCGGTATAATAAAGTAATGCATTTGGACTTACGCTCCAAAGTTGCGGTATTTTTTAGTACAGTATTTTTGGCTTCGGTATTGTCCAAAGATACTGTATTTTTTTTGCTGACCGTCATCCTCTTACTATATGTTGCCGTATTAGGATATAGCAAATCTACCGTAAAAGTTGTGTTTGCAATAGCAATCATAAGCATTATGAGATTGTTTTCAAATGGAAATGGATTTGGCATCATGCTTCCTGAAATGTTTCTTTTTATAGTTATCAGGACATTGGTCATTATTCTATCTGTAATACCGATTATAAAAACACCTCCGGGAGAATTGATGGCTGTGATGAAGAAAATGAAAGTCCATAGGAATATAGCATTACCACTTATTTTTATGATGAGGTTTTTTCCTGTAGTAAGAAGTGAATTTTCGGAGATTATTGATTCATTAAAATTAAGAGGCTTAATTTCTTTTAGAAAGCCGTTTGTTACAATGGAGTATTTATTTGTACCTATGATGTTCTCTTCTTCTAAAATTGCCGAAGAATTGGCTGCGGCATCTGAAGTAAGGGGAATCTCCGCCAATGGAAAACATACATCAAGAAGGGAAATAAAATTTAGAAAATTTGATTTTGTTGTAGTTATATTGACCGTTCAGTTAACAGTGGGTCTGTACTTTATGGAAAGAGTGATGATGGAATGATTAAATTTGAAAATGTGAGCTTTTCATATAATCAGGACTCTCGAAATATTATTGAAAATATCAACATAGAAATTAAAAAGGGAGAAGTTGTAGCCTTCATTGGAGCCAGTGGATGCGGAAAGACAACGCTGACAAGGATTATCAATGGACTTGCGTATAAGTTTTATAGCGGGAAGCTGAATGGAAACATTACAATAGATGGCATGAATCCATGTGAAAAAGAATTGTACGAAATAGGAAGAAGAGTGGGTTCAATTTTTCAAAATCCTAAAAGTCAATTTTTTGCAGAAAATGTAGAAGATGAAATTGCATTTGGATTGGAAAATTATGGCGTAGACCGAGAAAAAATTTCAAGAAGAATTAGAGAAGCACTTTCCTCAATCAATGGAGAAAATTTAATTGATAAGAGCTTATTTCATCTTTCAAGTGGAGAAAGGCAAAAAATCGCAATTGCTTCCATAAATGCTCTTGATCCACCGATTTATGTTTTTGATGAGCCGTCAGCCAATCTTGATATGAAAAGTGTAGAAGCTTTAAGAAAACTGATGCTGTCATTGAAAACACAAGGAAAAACGATGGTGATTTCCGAACACAGAATTTATTATCTGAAAGATCTTGTTGATAAATATTACTACCTTGAAAATGGCGAGATTAGAAACTCATTTTCAGAAAAAGAACTTCTTTCAAGTTGTAATGACTTTTTTAGAACAGCGGGGTTAAGAGCATATTCTTTAGAATGCGTTGTACCAAAAACAAAGAAAATAAAAGAAGTAAATTCGATGGAGTTAGATAAAATATGCTTTTCATACAAGAATGAGAAGATCATAAGTGGGTTAAGTTATTCCTTTAAGAGTGGAAATGTTTATGGAATCATAGGAGATAACGGTGTTGGTAAAAGCACATTATTTAAAATCTTAAGTGGATTGCTGAAAGAACAGAAAGGCAATTTATTGATAAATGGCGAAAAAATAAAGAAAACAAAAAGAAAGAGAAGAATATACTACCTGTCAAACAATCCTGACAGTAATTTATTTGAGGTTTCTCTTGAAGATGAATTGAAATTAAATGATCCAAAGGCAGATATAGATTTAATCTTGCATCAGTTTCATTTGGAAACATCTAAAGAGTTACATCCTCAAATCTTGTCAGGAGGTCAAAAACAGAGATTAACTATCGCAGCAGCAGAACTTTTAGAAAGGGATGTATATTTGTTTGATGAGCCAACAAGTGGATTAGATGGAAATAATATGAGGCTTATTTCTGAAAGAATGAAAAAACTTCAAGAAAAACAGAAAATCATACTTATCATTTCGCATGATTATGAGTTTCTGATGACTTCTTGTAATAAAGTTTTATATTTAGATGGGCAATCTTTTAAAGAGTTTTCTGTGGAGAATGATAAAGAAAAGATATTGGAGATATTAAGAGGTGAGGTGAAGAGCTATGTTTAATAGCGGATTATTAAAGTATTCCGGCAAGTACAAATATCTGACTGTTCTGGCATGTGTATTATCGATTTTGAGTGCTGTAATGTCAATCGTTCCATTAGTTTGTATCTATCAAATTATAAGATTATATGTTGAAAATTTAAGCACGAAAAGCATCATGCATTATGGAGAAATAGCTGTGATTTCATCTGTTTTAGGTATTGCTTTATATTTTGTGGCATTGTCTTTAGCCCATATATCTGCTTTTAGAGTTGCTAAAAATTTGAAATTACAAGCAATCAATAAAGTGATAGATATGCCATTAGGCTTTTTTGAAATGAAGTCTACAGGCGAGATTAGAAAAATTATTGATGAAAACACCATTTTAACAGAAGATTTTTTAGCACATAAATTACCGGATTTTGCGGCGACTGCAATTATGCCACTTATCATTGTGATTAGTTTTTTCTTTTTTGATTGGAGATTAGGTGCAGCTTGCTTTATCCCGTTAATCATTTCTGTAATATGTATAAAGATGATGATGGGCGGAGAAAATAAATATATGATGGGTAAAATCATGACATTACAAGAGCAGATGAACAAAGAAGCTGTTGAGTATGTTCGTGGTATACCAATTATCAAAGTGTTTCAACAAACTGTATTTAGCTTCAAAAAATTTCATAATACGATTATGAGTTATAGAGATTTGGTGGCAGGCTACGCAAAAGCTTGTCGTATGCCTAAAACTATTTTCGGAGTTATGTTAAACAGTTTTTTTATGTTTTTGATAGTTGTAGCTGCAGTTTTATTTAATTCAGCAAGCGATCCAATCGCAGTATTTTTGAATTTGATTTTTTTCATATTACTTAGTCCTTTAATTTCTACAACAATGATGAGGCTAATGATGACTGGGGAGAACTTGATTCAAGCAAAGGAAGCTTTAAATAGAATTGAAACAATTATCTGTGATGATTCATATATAGAAAATGGTAGTGATGAATTCCCTGAAAATACAGAAATTGTTTTTTCGGATGTTTGTTTTTCATATCCTGAGCAAGAAAAAAATATTATAGAGCATGTATCGTTTGAAATTTCAAAAAATCAAAAGGTTGCTTTTGTTGGTTTATCAGGCTCCGGAAAAAGCACCATTCTTTCTTTGATAGGGAAATTTTTTAAGGTTAACTCAGGAACGATAACGATTGGTAGCAAGAATATAAATGGAATAAGAAATAGTGAAATTATGAAAAATATTTCCTTTGTTTTCCAAGACAGCAAACTATTTAACGGAACCTTACTTGAAAATATAAGAGTAGGAAATCCTAATGCATCTTTAGAAGAAGTAGATAAAGCTATTACAGTTGCACAGTGTCAAAGTATTATTGATAAACTTCCGAACGGTATAAATAGTATTTATGGCAGTAAAGGAATTTTCCTTTCCGGTGGAGAAAGACAGAGAATTGCACTGGCAAGAGCTTTTGTTAAAGATTCTCCAATTATTGTTTTTGATGAAGCAACATCAGGTTGTGATGCTGAAAACGAATTTTATATCAATAAAGCGATTACGGAAATTTCAAAGAATAAAACAGTAATTTTGGTAGCTCATAGGTTAAATACTGTAATTGATGCAGACAAAATAATTGTTATGGAAAAAGGGAAAATCGTTGAGCAAGGTACTCATAATGATTTAGTTGAAAACAATGGAGCATACGCAAATATGTGGAAACAATATCGGGGTGCTTCAGATTGGAGGCTATAAAATGTTCGATAAAATAAAAGAAAAATACTCTTTGTCTGATGCTGAAGCAATGCTGATTAAAAAAGGAATACTATTTAACGCATTATCCAATATTTCTAAAATGCTGCCTGTTGGAATATGTGCTTATGTATTATCACAAATGTATTCAATCATAACAAATAAAAATCATAGTGCCGAATTGCCTATTATAATGTGTTTAGGGGTATCTGCGATAGTAATTTTACTTATGATTTTGCTATCGTATGTAGAATACACAAAAACCTTTATTGATATTTATCAAGAAAGTGCAAATCGAAGAGTTAGTATTTCAGAATTTCTAAGAAAACTTCCATTAGCATTTTTTGCGAAAAAAGATATTTCAGATCTTACCACTATAGTAATGACAGATACATCGGGAATTGAACATGCTTTGGCTCATGTTATTCCTCAGTGTTATGGAACATTGTTGTCTACAATAGTGATTTTTCTGTTGATGTTAATATTTAACTTTAAAATGGCAATGTCATTATTTTGGGTAATACCAATTGCTTTTGCAGTAGTTCTATTATCCAGAAAACTTCAAAAAAGTTACAGTGAAAAGTTTAAAAGTGAAAAACTGGCATCATCCGATCAAATACAAACAACACTTGAAATGATTAAGGAGATAAAGTCGTTTTCTTTGGAAGAAAAACAGAAAACATCTATAAAAATTCAGTTGGATGCGTTTGAAAAGAAACAGAGAGAATCTGAATTATTTTCTGCAACAATTTTAGCGTCAGCACAGATGATTCTTAAATTAGGTATAGCAACTGTAATATTAGTAGGAGCTTATTTATTATTACATGGAGAGATTGATTTATTCACATATATTATTTTCTTGTTTTCAGCTGGTTTAATATATGATCCTATCCATGCATTGATGAATTCTTTGACAGAGATTTTCTCTACGGATGTGTTGGTTAAAAGAATTGATGACATAAAAAAGGAACATATAAATATTGAGCCTTTTCATACCAAAACAAATGATATGAGTATTAGTTTTGATAATGTTACTTTCGGATATGAGGATGAAGATGTTCTTAAAAATGCTACATTTACAGTAAAATCTGGATCAAAAACGGCTTTAGTAGGTTCTTCTGGTTCCGGCAAATCGACTGTATTGAAGTTAGCCGCTGGATTTTATAAAGCAAGTTCCGGTAATGTATTTTTAGATGGAACTGATATTTCAAAGGTGGATGATGAATCGTTACTGCAATATTATTCCATAGTTTTTCAGGATGTACTACTTTTTGATGGAACAATTATGGATAACATTCGGTTGGGAAATAAAAATGCAACTGATGATGAAGTAATAGAGGCTGCAAAATTGGCAAATTGC
Source organism: Mogibacterium sp. CM50 (assembly GCF_000293155.1). NCBI lineage: Bacteria > Bacillati > Bacillota > Clostridia > Peptostreptococcales > Anaerovoracaceae > Mogibacterium > Mogibacterium sp. CM50. The sequence continues at coordinate 22,095 of NZ_ALNL01000042.1, forward strand.
GATAGCTTTGTGTCAAATTTACCTGATGGATATATGACTACAATCGGTGAAAACGGGAAGCTGCTATCTGGCGGTGAAAAACAGAGAATATCAATAGCAAGAGCAATTATTAAGGACGCCCCAATTGTTTTGCTTGATGAGGTTACTTCTGCGTTAGATATTCAAAACGAAAACCTAATACAGAAAGCGATTAGCCATATAACAAAAAACAAAACAGTTATAGTAATCGCTCATAAATTAAATACAATCAAAGATTGTGATAATATTTTAGTCTTTGATAAGGGAAAAATTGTTGAACAAGGAACACATGAAGAATTATTAAAGCAAAATGGATATTACAAAAAATTATATGATATGAGTGCATGAATATTTTGAAATGGAAAAGAATGGAAAAGAGAGGAAAATTTATGTAATTGTAAGCATAGATGGAGGAAGAACATGGAAAAGTTTATGTATCTATTTGAAAAAATAAATAACAATAAAAATTGTCATTTTTTCTATATACTCCTTTAAACAATTTAATATAGTTAAAGAAAAAGCAGGTTTCTTTCATTTTAGAGGACTTCTTATGCCAAGATGCAGAAGTCCTCCTTTTTTTGCCTGAAAACAATCGGACAGAAAAAGAATGGAGGAAATAAAATGCCAAAAGAATATTACCTTTATGTTAATGGACAAAAGGTTAAAGTTAGCGAGCAGATATATAAAGTCTACTGGCGAGAACGAGAACACGAAAAGTATTTGGAGCAGGTGGACAGAAAAAACCACTTGCTCTTTTTTTCATCATTAGATCATGACGGACATTTTGTAGACAATATCATAGATGAAAGTGTTGATGTAGAAAAGATTGTGGAAACACAAATGATGATTGAATCATTGAGATACGCTATATCAAAACTGAATGATGAAGAAAGGGACATCATTGAGCGTTTGTACTTTAATGATGAAACTGTTCGTTCAGTAGCAAAGCTCAAAAGTATTACACACCCGGCTTTAATCAAAAGAAGAAACAAAATTCTTGAAAAGCTGAAAAAGTTTATTGAAGAGATTTAATGCTTTGGTAACCAAAGGGGGCAAATTTTCCTTATGTAAAGTGAAGGGGAGTTTGACCTCCTTTACTTTTATAAAAGATATAGCCTATTTATGGCAAACAGGAAGATGTAAAGAAAATCCCTTTCAAATATTTGTTCTTTGACAACTGAATAGACCAAGACGGGACTTTTAATTACTTAGTGAGCGTAAGAAATTTACGCCATAACTTTCCTGCTGAAGAAATTGGGTTTAAATGAACACTGTCAAAGACAAGGATATAAGGAAACGAGCGATAAATAAATTTTCTTAAAGCAAAGAACAAGGATACTTTGTGAGCTATGACCTGAGTAATGATA
>NZ_ALNL01000043.1:0-122433 GCF_000293155.1 Mogibacterium sp. CM50
GCGATGAATCTGTTCGTATCTCCTGTCTTAGGTCTCGTAATCTCCTTAGGTGTATGGCTGTTGGTGATGATGATGTTACCATGATCCTTATCATCCACACTCACCGTATAACCCGAAGGACTTCCTTCCTCCTTAACGGTATACTTTATATCCTTTCCCTTAGCCTTCTTAGGAAGCCTGTTCCATGTATAGCTCCAATTGCTTCCTGCCTTAAGCTCAACAGCTTCTCCCTTCTTCTCTCCGTTCGCATAGAGCTGTACTTTGATACGTTCAGGTCTTATTCTATCCTTATCGTTGCTGTCGTTCCATCTCTTGGTTACGGTTACAGAGGTTTCCTCAGGAGTATAGCTATTTTTGATATCATAGCCTTCTATCTCGGTATTGTAGTCATCTACGGTGTTTTCCGTTACGGTGTACTTGATCACCCTTCCGTTTTCGTACTTCGGAAGATCGGTAAAGCTGTATTTCCAGTCGGTAGCTGCTGTAGCCTTAACATTCTTAACTTCTCTTACATTCGCCAGAAGATTTACAGTGATTTCCTTAGGCCGCTTTCCGTCCTGGTCATCCTTGTCATTCCATACCTTCTTACCGTTGACTTCCGTAACTTCAGGCTTGTGGATGTTCATGATCCTGATATTTCCCGTATTGCTGTTATCTACTTCCGCAGTATAACCTTCTACCTTCGTAGTCTCTTTTACAGTATACTCTATATCTTTCCCACCAGCTTTCTTCGGAAGCTTTGTCCATGTATGAGTCCAGATATTTCCATCACCAAGCTCTACCTCTGCTCCCTTCTTTTCACCATTTGCATACAGCTGAACCTTGACGCTCTTAGGGCGCTTTCCGTCCTGATTGTTCGCATCGTCCCAACCCTTTGTAACCGTTACGCTTGTCTCTTCGGGGGTATAACTGTTCCTGATGTTATAACCGTCAATATCCGGAGTATATCCATTCACAGCATCCTCCGTTACGGTGTACTTAATCACCCTTCCGTTTTCATACTTCGGAAGGTCGGTAAAGCTGTATTTCCAACCATTAGCTGCTGTAGCTTTCACCTTCTTAACTTCTTTTCCGTTTGCCAGAAGGTTTACAGTAATCTCCTTAGGGCGCTTTCCGTCCTGGTCATTCCTGTCGTTCCAGGTCTTCTCCCCTTCTACCTTTGTTTTCTCCGGAACATGTTTGTTGCTGATGATTATATTTCCCTGATTCTCATTATTATAGGATGCAGTGTAGCCGTTTATCGATTCTGCTTCCTTTACCGTATACTTTATAGTCTTTCCTGCCTTCTTCTCAGGAAGGTTATTCCATGTATAGCTCCATCCGCTTCCATCGGTAATTTCTACTTCATTTCCGACTTTATCATCATTTCCGTACAGCTGTACCTTGATGCTGTTCGGACGTTTCCCGTCCTGATTGTCGCTATCATCCCATCTCTTGGTTACAGTAACCGAAGTCTTCTTCGGAGTGTAACTGTTCTTGATGTTATAACCGCTGATTGCAGGTGTGTATTCAGCTACTGCATTTTCCGTTACGGTATATACTATTTCTCTGCCGGCATTATCATACTTGGCTACATCCTTGAAGGTATATTTCCACTTTCCGCTTGCGTCAGACTTTACCTCCATCGATTTAACAGGATTTCCGTTTGCCAAGAGGTTTACCGTGATCTTGTCCGGACGCTTCCCATCCTGATCATCGGCATCGTTCCAAGTCTTCTCTCCTGAAACCTCAGTCGTATTCTTGATCCAGTAGCCAACAAGTTCGACATCACCGTTCGGCATCTCAAACGAGCTGTCATTATCCTTGACAGTGACCTTCTGTCCGCTTTCGGTATGCCAGCCTGTAAAGATATATCCTGACATGGACAGGTCAGGCTTCACGTCAACGGTCGCATGCTGATTGTAAGTCTTGGAATCAACAGGCGCCGTAGGACTTCCTGCAGGGATTTCCTCTCCCGCCGGATTCTTGACGATTTTGTACGTTACCTTGTATTCCGACTTCTTGTTGGTAAGTGTGAAATCCTTATTATCACTTGGTGCATCCTTATCGGTAAAGCTTATTACAAACTCCTTCGATACGGCAGGATTGCTGTTGTCATATCCCTCCGGAGCTTTAGTCTCCACCAGGCGATATGTCTTACCGTTCAAGAGTCCTCTGATATTCAAGATACCGTTTGCATTGGTATAGAGACGGTCACCGACTTTGCTGCCGCCGTTGCTGCCGACAATCGTTATATGGTCCTTCACATATTGTGAATCCGTATCAATCCAATTTCCGGCGGGAGCCTTCTCCTGAAGCTTGAACTCCGCCTTCTCAACACCCTGTCCCGTCTTGGCGTCCGTCTTCAGGATGGCTGCGCCGTCCTTATATGTATATAGACTGATGTCACCTACGACAAAGAAGTTCCTTGCCGTCACCGACTGGTCTGAAATGGTCGCCGTGTTCTCGACGTAAGCTCCTGTCCGCATGACCGGCTTAACCAGATCAGCGTTAAAGACAAAGTTAAGATCAGTAATAGGCCAGTCCTTGATCTGATCGTATATGGTATCAACCGGTATCTGAACTCTCTGCAAGTCATTGTCCGGGGTGATGTCATATGTAGGGAAAAAACCATTGATCACCTTCTCCTTACCGACCTTGTCACAGAGATCTCCCCATGTGTACATACTCTTGGGATCCTTCGAGCCCACCTTTCCGAGATTCATCACCAGTCTGATATCCCCGTTGGGGTTCTTGTAGATGCCGTATTCCCCTTTCTTGAGCGATGCCTTGAAATCCTCATAGGACTGTCCTACGGCCGCTTCTCTCTTTGTGAAAAAATCATCAAAATTTACGTACCCTGCCTGCGTAGGATTGTAACAGTTGGTGGGCTTGCCATCGACGTAATTCTGCCGTAAAACCGGTGTCTTCCCGTCCTTATACAGGTGTGTGCCTCTTATTGTAACGTTTTTCTCAAACTCAATATTTTTGTATGTATCGCCCGGAAGTAGGTCCTCCACATAGGTGGTCTCTGTGGCAGAATAGGAACCGAACGCCGCATCGTATCCGAACAGAAAGGCGATCGTTGTAGATGCGTCCGAGATTGTGTCGTTTTCCTTGCCACTGAGAGGAGAGGTCAACTTATACTTATAATTAGGTCTGTTCGCGTCAATGCCCCAGTGGGCGCTGGTATTGGTCGACGACGTTCCTCCGGACTTGCTGTTGCCCTTACTGAAAAAGGTTGCCGGATCGCCGGGCCCCGGCGAGGGATAGGTTCCGAAGAATTTTGCAGTCTGAGTCAGATAGTAATTCGCCTTGACATTGACAATGGGAGTTTTTTGTACCTTTTCGGACTGTAAATTAAAGTCTACTTTTTTTGTCATTCATTGTTTTCACGAAGCCGGCTTAAGCACTTACAGGCATTCACAAACACGCTACACTCTCGTATTCTTCAATGCAATTCCACAATATGTATATTCGCTGTGTTATAATTGTGTAAAATTTGAATAGAATTTAGAGCAGAAAATTAATTACATGCTGCAGGATATGAAAGGAAAGCATATTATGAAGAAATTACTGGTTGTAGATGACGAAGCTAAGATAAGAGAGGTCATCAAAGAATATTCGGAATTCAGCGGCTACGAGGTTACCGAGGCTGCCGACGGAATGAGTGCTATCGGGCTCTGCAAGCTCAACGATTACGATCTTATCATCATGGATGTTATGATGCCTAAGCTTGACGGCTTCAGCTCTGTGAAGGAAATAAAGAAAATCAAGGATATCCCTGTAATCATGCTGTCCGCAAGAGGCGAAGAGTACGACAAGCTGTTCGGCTTTGAGCTCGGAGTAGATGACTACGTCGTAAAGCCTTTTAGCCCTAAGGAGCTTATGGCTCGTGTAAATGCAGTTATCTCAAGGCGGGAGGGTGCCGATCACTCGACAAGCACTGTTATGAAATTTGACGGACTCGAGGTTAACTTCGCGGCGCGTACTATTTACATCGACGGAGAGAGGGTTAATCTCACACCTAAGGAATATGACCTGCTCTTCTATCTGATCCAGAATAGGAACATCGCATTATCAAGAGACAAGCTTCTCTCGGATATATGGGGCTATGACTTCTTCGGTGATGATCGAACAATTGATACTCACATCAAGAATCTGAGAAACAATTTGGGTCCATATAGAGACTTTATCGTTACACTAAGAGGAGTTGGATACAAATTTGAGTACGAAGACAAAGAGAAATAGATGGGACCCAAACAGCATACGTGCCATCTCGCTGATGTACTTCATGATCTTCGCCGGCATCATCCTTCTGATGATATGGTTCATGCAGAGCTTCTTTATGAACAATTACTACGAGCGCATGATGGCTCGCGAGGCGCAGAACACAGCGAACAAGCTCGGCAATTACTATTCCACCAACAAAGGGAATTTTGACGAATATGCACGCAAGGCTGCTGAACGCAACGGTCTCTACATTAGACTCGACACCAAGACTTCAACATCTGAGTACGGCAACGGAGGCTTCGCACCGGACGATTCATCCAAATATCTATTTGAGATATCCAATGCCAAGGAAAAGCTCGAGGAAAGCTCGCTGGGCACAGTCTCTCTGACGATTGCCGACAAAGGCAAGGACGCCTCCAGACTCGTATATGCGACATATCTCGGCAGTCGCTCGGACAGCACCATCCTGTACATGATCGCTCCGCTGTACCCTGTACAGTCGACAATTTCAATACTGCGTTCACAGCTGCTGTACATCACATTTATCACGCTGATGATTGCCAGCATGCTGGCAATCATCATGTCGACATGGCTGTCGCTGCCTATCGCCGGCATCACCAGGTCGGCTGTCGAGCTCAGTAACGGCAATTATAATGTTAAATTCAACGGCGGTATGTTCACCGAGACGAACGAGCTCGCCAAGACGCTCAACAAGGCGTCATACGAGATGCAGAAGACCGACTCATACCAGCGCGACCTGATTGCCAACGTATCACACGATCTCAAGACTCCGCTGACAATGATCAAGTCATACGCAGAGATGATCAACGATATTTCAGGCGATAACCCTGAGAAGCGAGCCGAACACCTCGCAGTTATCATCTCGGAGACTGACAGGCTCAACAAGCTCGTTACGGACATGTTATCCGTATCCAGGCTGCAGTCTAACTCCGCAGAGATCAACATGACGAAGTTCGACATAGTAAAGGCCGCGTCCGAGGTTGAGGAGACGTTTGAGGTACTCAACCAGCAGGAAGGCTATAACATCACATTTAGCAAGTGTCGCTCCGCCTATGTCTACGGTGACTACGATAAGCTCAAGCAGGTTATGGCTAACCTTATCTCCAACGCAGTAAAATACTGCGGCGAAGACAGATACATCCATATTGAGCTCAAGAAGGTCGGCCGCAGCGTCAGATTTGACGTAATCGACCACGGTGACGGGATTGCCGCCGAGGAAATTTCGCACGTATGGGAGCGCTACTATCGAACCAGTGCCAACCGTAACAGGAACATCGAGGGCACAGGGCTCGGCCTCTCCATCGTCAAAGGCATATTGAGTCTCCACAACGCCAACTACGGAGTCGAGAGCGAGGAAGGCAAGGGAAGCGATTTCTGGTTCGAGCTCAATACAGTTCGGAAATAGGACGAATTAGAGGTCGGATATATCCGGTTTCTGAATCTGACAATCTAGCTTCATTAGCGGTCGGAAATAGGACTAGCAGAGATTATATTCCTGCTAGTCCTTATTTACGTAAGCCTTGATGGCATCGCCGAGGCTGTCTGCTCCTATGACGCGGATACCGGTACCCGGCTTGGCTCCCTTGATGTTGCCCTTTGGCAGGATTATGGCTTCGTAGCCGAGGCGTGCCGCTTCGCTTGCTATACGGTCCGCATTCCTCACTGCCCGCAGATTGCCGGTGAGCCCGACCTCGCCGAGCGCGACGATGCGGCGAGGCGAGGTGCGCTCGCGGAACGAGCTGTAGATCGCGAGCGCGACGGCCAGGTCTGCGCCCGGGCCGTCGGGCTTGAGCCCGCCGACAACATTGACATAGACATCATAATTTAACAGAGAGATCCCTACTTTTTTCTCCAGCACAGCCAGTATCATATTGAGTCTGTTATTATCTATTCCGATTGCGCTTCGGCGCGCGAAGCCTACATTGGCAGGTGTCACCAGCGCCTGAATCTCGAAGAATACCGGACGGCTGCCCTCGTAGAGCGCCGAAGCTACCGATCCTTCCTCACGGGCATCTGAGCTCTCCAGCAGCGTGCCGGACAAGTCCCTGACCTCGGTCATACCGGAAGCACCCATGCTGAAAGCCCCGATTTCCTCGGTGGTACCGAATCTGTTCTTGACAGAACGCAGTATCCTGAGATCCCTGTCGCGCTCCCCGACGAAATTGAGCACACAGTCCACCATGTGCTCGATAGTTTTGGGGCCGGCGAGGTCGCCCGATTTGTTGACATGCGCCACAATGAAGATAGGAACATTGTTACTCTTAGCGTATTTCATGAGCAGGTTCGAGCAAGCGCGAATCTGCGTGATGCTGCCCGCAGTGTTGTCCAGCTCATCGGAATACATCGTCTGAATCGAGTCGATAACCAGGAATTTGGGCTTGACCTGTTCACAGGCCATCAGCACACTCTCAAGGTTGGTCTCGGGAAATATCAGAAGGTCACCGGAAAGATTGTCGCACACCCTGTCGGCGCGCAGCTTAACCTGCTTCTCGGATTCCTCACCGCTCACGTACAACACAGTCCCATTGTTAACAGCTATGGAATTTGCCGACTGGATGATCAGCGTTGATTTGCCGATTCCCGGCTCACCGGATATCAGTATCATCGATCCAAGTACGATTCCGCCGCCGAGCACCCTGTCGAGCTCTGCGATCCCCGACGTGATCCTCGTGTAGCTGCCGGTGCCCACATTTATCAATTTGGAAGGCGCTGCCTTGTCGGTCGTCCGCCTTCTCGCATCATTGTCCTGAACCGGCTTCACCTTCTGCTCAACAATAGAGTTCCACGCACCGCAATAAGAGCACTGCCCCTGCCAGCTCGGAAACTCATTGTCGCATTCCGCGCACATATATACAGTCTTCGCTTTCTTAGCCATTATCTCATTACTCCTTAATACCGGAATTTCTCACCTATTCTGACTCCATATGCTCCAGTACCAATGACGCCACGAACATTCCGGAGAGTGACATCAGTACAGTTATCACGCAGACTGCACTAAAGCCTATCTCCACTCCTATCCCCGTCACGATGCATACTGCCAGCACTGCAGCCGAGATGCCTATTACCAACGTCTTAACCGCAAACTGTATGAGGTTGAGCAGGAATCGGAATGCATCCAGCACCTTGCTGAGATATACCTCTACAACCATGTGATAGTACACGTTTGTAGCATTTATCCCGATAAATGCCATAATGATCAGCAGCATTTGTATAACGGTCAGTCCCAGCACAAAGCCTCCGGGAACAGTTATGAAGGCTGCATCCAGAGCAGCTTTGATGTGCTCAAGCTTGGTCGCATTCCATGTTTTCCTGAGATTCGTATCCGGAATCATAAATATATATGGGTTTTCAATTTCCTTTTCCCACTTTGTCCGACCGATGGACGTAAACAGCTCTACGTACACAAGAATTACAGGTATCGCCAATAGATTTCCAAGACCGAGATCGATATCTATGGTGATGCCGGCGATACTTATACACCCGATGAAAATACAGATGTAGCTGCGCAAATTAAAGAAAAACGTAGTCTCCTTTTTATACTCCAGCAGCTGTCTATAATATATAGCTCTGGCATAATCTCCTTTATATCTGACCGTTGCCTCCTTGTACTCCTTCTTGCCCCCAAGACGCCAGCTTGACGTATCGCCCTTATTGGATTTCTTCTTGAGTTCAGCATAATCCTTCGCAAAGGTTTCCGCATCTTCGTAATAATCCCCCTCGCACTTGCTCTTGTAAGCTACCGCGGCAAGCACAGCGGTCGAGATTACATAGAGTCCGCCTGTTATGACGTTACCGACAGTCGGCCCCATGAAGAAGAGTTGAATAAATCCAAGACTCCATCCGACAATCGGAACAGCCTTGATTAGAGGATGCCCGAGAAATTGCACTAGGACTTGCGCTGACAAGCCTGAGCTGATAAACATAGCAACAAATGCCAGGCTGACGGCAATGATGAGGCCGTAGGAAATCCGGCACAGGGCTTTGATGTGCTCCTTGCTTATTACCTCATTGCCGTAACACAGTATTGCCAGACTATGCTCGCAAATAGTACCAAGAATCAGATAGGCTATTCCGAACACCAGAAACTTAGGGGTGCTTTCGGGAAATTTCACGCATCCTGTTATTAGAATTACCAATGTAACTGCCATACTGATCAGTGTTCCCCTTGCTGAGGCGTACATCAGAATTCTCTTAGGAGAGAATGGTGCCGGGAACAGGAAACGCACGTCTGCCGGAGTAAATATTATCCCCTTGCGTCTCAAATAAGTTACGATAGATAAAGTGCCCGCGTATAATTGTATCATGAGCAGCACAGTTATGAATTGATTGACATTCTTGAACTTCAATGAAGCAACCATAGTCTTGATGAGCCACAATACGTATATCACAAGCAATATCAATGTAATCCATGCCAGCGGTTTCTTGAAGTTCGACCGGAGCTTGTTTCTAAACTGGCGCACATATAAATACATCAAGGCATTCATAGCTTTGCCTCCTCGTCGGTACGATGCATGTCATCCTCACATGATTTTTCATCGTTATATAGCTCACCATCAGACTCAGAATCTGCACATTGCTGCAACTCCGTATCGTTCTCGTCATGTGACTGAGTATCTCCGGTTATTTCAAAGAAAATGCGTTCGATATCCCCATTATATTCGGGAGTATTGGCGTATGTCCCGACAAGCTTTCCATCCTTCATTATGAAGACATAATCCCACAGCTCTTTGACCATTTCGAGCATGTGCGTGCTAATCAGCACTGTAACTCCCTGCGATTTTAACTCCATTATAAGCTTCTTGAGCTCCTTGATTGCCACCGGATCCAGCCCAACCATCGGCTCATCAAGCAAAAGCACACTCGGCTTGATAGCCAGTGCACAGCAGATGCTCAGCTTCTGCATCATACCCTTGGACAATTCATTACCGAGCTTGCCTTTCTTGTCGCTCATCTCAAATCGTTCCAGCAGTGAATCAAGCTCCGCGTCTGTTATCTCCGAGCGGTACGCTCGCTTGATATATTCAAGATGCTCTACTACGGTGAGTGCCGGAAACAGCGCCGGCAGCTCCGGCACGTATGCAAACCTCTTCTTGGCCTCCAGACTTCTGGATGGGATTCCGTCAACCGCAATAGTTCCCTCATATCTGAGAAGTCCCGCGATACTCTTGATGATAGTAGATTTACCCGCCCCGTTGGGCCCAAGCAAAATACCAATCTGCCCCGTCGGCACGGTAAAGCTCACGTCATCAACCGCTTTGAACTTACCGTAGTATTTTGAAAGCTTCTTAATCTCCAGCATTATTCCCTTATCCTTTCCTTATCCGGCTGTATTAACGCATTACGTCTGCCTGACCTTCTCTCAACCAGTCTTTCAAACCATATTTTGCATAGAGCAGACACCGGAACGGCCGCGAGCATTCCTACAAATCCGCCTACCTTATTGCCGGCAATAATCGCAATTATTACAAGCATAGGATGTACATCTATACTCTTTGACAGCAGCTTGGGATTTATAACAGCGCCGTCAATAACCTGTACCGCCGAAATGATTATAATTGAGATAAGCATCGTCTTGAGCTCACCTGTTATTACACCTGAAATTATTGTTAACCCGTACCCGACAATCGGTCCCATATATGGAATGAGGTTGGCAATTCCTGCGGTTACTCCTATCATCACACCGTACGGCATTCCAACGATTGTAAACGCTATGCTGATTAGAAGCGCTACCATAAGCCCATCGAGAGCAGCCCCTCGGAAATATCCGCTAAACACCTTGTTGACATCATTGTATATGTAATTCAGTCTGTCGTTGGCACGTTGTGACCAGAACGTTCTTATCACGTAACCCCAATATTTACGTAAATTCGCCGAATCAAACAGGAGGTAGACTGTAAACATCATAGAGAAAAGCAGTGTGCTTGCACCCGAGGCTATATTTGAGAAGAGTGTTTGAAGTCCGCTTCCGTTATTTAGTAGCCTTGTAACCCAGCCTATCAGATTCTGTTCAAATTTGACTACAAAGCCATCCCCTATATTGTATTTTGAAAGCCACAGCCTCAGTCCTCGTTCGAATGCTTCAGCCTGGCTTACGATGCTGTTTATCAGAGTGTTAATACTGCCTGAGTTCAAGGTTTGCACCTGTCTGGTTATTGCAAATACAATCGCAGAAATCGCTGCTGTTGCCACTATTGCAATCAGTATTATCGATAATACTACCGAAAGTGCGTGAAGCCGCACGCTGTTCTTATTGCCAAGCTTGGATCCTGACGCAAGCTTTACTATCAGGCGTTCCACAAGTCTCACAAGCGGATGCAATATATAGGCAATTATTCCTCCTATAATGACCGGCTTAACAATCGCGCCTACCCAGCTCAGGCCATGCAATATCATCCTGCTTATAGATTGATATTGACCCATCACAAGTATCAGCGCATATGACATGCCGACAGTAAGTATCACATATGCCATAAGCTTAAGATATTTTTTATCAAATCTGTCTCTGAATTTCATCCTCGTTGTTATCCTCTCGCCAACAAAATTCCGTTATTTATTGATGATAACAAAATAATACCGGGTACGCCAGTTGGTTCACCCGGTATTGAGCTCTATAATTATTAAGATTTTATAAAAATTCAAGCATGCGGCAGTTTACTTTCGTTCAACATCCTGCTTATGGGCCGAGATTTGAAATGTGCTTCGGGTGTCCCAAATTATCACTTGCTTTAAGCCTCCTGCTTGTGGGCCTCGACGATCTTCTGTGCCAGGTTAGCCGGAACCTCTTCATACTTGGAGAATTCCATCTCGAAGCTGCCTCTTGCCTGAGTCATAGCTCTGAGCACAATTGCATAATCGAAGAGTTCTGCCTCCGGCGCCTCTGCGTGCAGGCAGGTCTTGCCGTCATCCGCCGGATCCATGCCGAGGATGCGTCCTCTGCGCTTGTTCATATCCCCCATCACGTCTCCTGTGTACTTCTCAGGAACTGTAATATCGAGCTTCATAATAGGCTCCAGCAGACAAGGCTTAGCTTCTACGATCCCCTTCTTGAATGCGAGAGAAGCGGCAATCTTGAACGCCATCTCGTTGGAGTCTACATCATGATACGAGCCGTCGTACAGAACCGCCTTGATATTGACAACCTTGCAGCCTGCAAGAGGCCCCTTCTCCATGGACTCCAGCAGACCCTTCTCAACAGCCGGAACATAGCTCTTAGGGATTGCTCCTCCAAACAGCTCTTCGGAGAACTCAAAATTTTCCGTGGATGGAGAGAATCTGATATGCACATCTCCATATTGCCCGGCTCCACCTGACTGCTTCTTGTGCTTACCCTGCACATCCGAGGTGCCCTTGATAGTCTCTCTGTATGCGATCTTCTGAGGAACTGTCACAACATCTATGCCGTAATTCTTCTTGAGCTTCTCTTTGATGATACCTATCTGGAGATCTCCCTGCCCACCGAGCAGTGACTGATGAGTCTCCGGATTTCTCACCAGCTCAAATGACGGATCCTCCTCCATGAGCTTGAACAGTCCTTGCGCCATCTTTTCCTCATCGTTCTTATCCTTAGCCTGCACTGCTATGAAGTAGTTAGGCTTAGGGAAGTCGATTGGCTCGAAGCTGATGCCTTCGCTCTTGGGGGATAGGGTATCGCCTGTCCTGGTACCTGCCAGCTTAGCTAGTGCAAATATATCCCCGGCCACAGCCTCGGTTGCCGGAACCTGTGACTTACCTCTAACGTAGAACATAGAGCCGAGCTTTTCCATTTTCTGAGAACGCGCATTGTACAGCTCCTGCCCTGCCTTGACAGTTCCGGTTATAACCTTTGCGTAGGAAATCCTGCCAAGGAACGGATCCGCCTTGGTCTTGAATATCCAGAGAACCGGCTTATCTGCCGGATCTGTAGTAACCTCAACGTCTTCGCCCTTGATATTCTTAGCTGAATATGGCGGGTGGTCGGTAGGCATCGGCACATACCTGTTGATAGAGCGGAGCACCTCGTCAACACCCTCGCCTGTCTTGGCCGACATCTTGATGATTGGAACTACATCTCCTGTTGCAATTCCCGTCATCAGTCCGTTATAGAATTCTTCTTCTGTAAACGGCTCATCGTTGAAGAACTTCTCCATCAGAGCCTCATCCGTACCTGCAACCGCTTCGTTGAGAGCATCCTTATCATCATCGGTAACTACCGAGTTGCCGAACTTCTCTCTCAGCTGCGCCACTACCTTGTCAACGTCTACGTTATCTTTATCAATCTTGGTGAGGACTATGAATTTAGGATTCTTATGCTTGCTGCATTCCTCCCACGCCTTCTCGGTTCCTACCTGTACTCCCGCGGATGCATCCACCATGATAATCGATGATGCAGCTGTGCTGAGCGCTGAACGAATCTCACCCGTGAAGTCAAATAGGCCCGGAGTATCGAGGAAATTGTACTTATATCCCTGGTACTCAACCGGAACGAGTGTAGTGCTGATGGAATGCTTCTTCTCAATTTCCATCTTGTCGTAATCCGATGTGGTGTTACCATCCTCTACTTTGCCCATCCTGGTGATTGCGCCGGTGGCAAGCAGAGCCGCTTCAAGAAAAGTTGTTTTACCGCAGCCGCCATGTCCCAGAAGTATGACGTTTCTAATCTTATCTGTAGAATAACCTTTCATCCTTAGATCCTCCCATTGATTTTAATATTTTGTTGAGCTCGTAAAATAATTTAAACTCTCGTTACAAGTATAACATAGGTTGTTCCTGTTCAATACAATAATTTAATGTCACTAAAAAGCGCTTAAAAAGCGGCGAATCACCGTTCCCTTGCACGGAAACGAGTCATCACCGCTTATGCTTATCAATGCATTTGGCTGCAAATATATTCTAAAACTCTGCGTTCTTAGGAGTTCTAGGGAACGGCACTACGTCACGGATGTTGCTCATACCTGTCAGATACATAATCATTCTCTCGAAACCGAGTCCGTATCCGGCGTGCTTAACGCCTCCGTATCTGCGTAGATCTACATACCAATCGTAGCTCTCTCTGTTCATGCCTATCTCGTCCATCCTAGCCTCGAGCACGTCGAGTCTCTCCTCTCTCTGACTGCCGCCGATGATTTCTCCAACGCCCGGAACGAGCAGGTCACAAGCCGCAACAGTCTTGCCGTCGTCATTGAGCCTCATATAGAACGCCTTAATTTCCTTCGGATAATCGATTACGAAGATAGGCTTCTTGAACACTTCCTCTGTGAGATATCTCTCGTGCTCGGTCTGTAAATCGATTCCCCACTCAACCGGGAACCGGAAGTCTTTGTCAGCCTTCTTGAGCATCTCAACCGCTTCGGTATAAGTAACTCTCTCGAAATCCGAGTTTATTATGTTATGAAGTCTCTCGAGCAACCCCTTGTCCACGAACTTGTTGAAAAATTCCATCTCCTCAGGCGCATGCTCAAGCGTGTAGTTGATGATGTATTTTACCATATCCTCTGCGACATCCATGTCATCAGCGAGGTCTGCAAATGCTATCTCCGGTTCGATCATCCAGAACTCGGACGCATGCCTGGCGGTATTGGAGTTCTCTGCGCGGAACGTCGGCCCAAATGTATATACATTTCTAAATGCCAGCGCCATCGCCTCTGCCTCGAGCTGTCCCGACACAGTGAGGTTGGTCTCCTTGCCGAAAAAGTCCTGCGAATAATCGATAGAACCATCCTCGTTAGTTGGCGCGTTGTTAAGGTCTAGCGTAGTAACCTTGAACATCTCGCCTGCACCCTCTGCGTCACTACCTGTGATGATTGGAGCGTGTACATATACGTAGTCTCTCTCTTGGAAGAACTTATGAATCGCATAAGCAACGATGCTGCGAACCCTGAATACAGCTGAAAAGGTGTTGCTCCTAGGGCGAAGATGTGCAATCTCTCTCAGGTATTCCATAGTGTGACGCTTCTTCTGGAGCGGATAATCTGCCATCGAATCAGCCTCGACAACAATCTCTGCTGCCTTGAGTTCAAAGGGCTGCTGCGCTCCGGGGGTCAGCTCAAGCACCCCCTTAACCATGAGTCCGGCTGCGAGACGAGCCTTGGATATCTCGTCATAATTTGCAATCTTAGATGCCTCGTACACAACCTGCAGAGGAGTGAAGAAGGTACCGTCATTGAGCGAGATGAAACCGAACTGATTGGATGCACGATTACCTCTCACCCAGCCTCTGACAACAATCTCTTTACCTGCATACTCTTCTCTGTTTCGGAAGAGTTCTCTGATCTCAATATCTTTCATTAGTATATCCTTCCTATTACCGTCTTGTTCTCGCAAATGCACGAATTTATTAATTGTATCACGTTTACATGTGATTTATCGAGTGTTTGAGCCATTTTATAGCTATTTACATGTTATTTTTCGTTGTTTTCATAAACTTCCGAGCAGCTCACCCGATTCTGCTGCTTTTCTACGCTATCTTCTCGATACCGCACTTGTAGGGAGCAACCACTTCAGCAAGTCTACTCAGCACTTCACCTGAAGTAAATACTTCTGGATATCCCACCTTGAGGCTGATGCTCATACAGCGCTCACCTCTATCTATGCTTACGGTTTCAACGCTAGTTCTCTCGTCCCCGGCGATAAGGTTAATCTCCGAGTTGATTCCGTAAGGCTCTTTGTCGAAGAGCTTTAGGAACATGTCGTCGAACCTATTTGCTGTAACTGTGTATCCCCCTAATCTCTCGGGGAGTACCGGCATATTAACTTTAACTTTCATTTCTCTATTTCCCATTGTGTCCACCCTTTTCCTTCGATTTATTTTGATTTACCATGGTTAAATCCATTAATCTGCACCCAGTATAATACCCCTTTTCATCTTCCAGATTCAAGGGGTTTAACTAGGTATTGATTTTAATTCGTCGTATTAACAGTAATCGTGGATTTTGTCTCCGCACATTATCTTTACATATGTGTTATATACTTCCGGAATCGGTCTTCCAAGGTAAATCTCGAGCTCCGGATTTACGTTTTCCCCCAGAAGGCTACACAGGTATAGCCGCTCATTCAAGCCCGGGTACATCTCGACTGACATAGTTTCTATATTTTCAACCATCGGCCAATCTGCTTCTTTTAAACCAGACTTAACCACCGTATGATAGAGTCCGCACGGTGCATTGTTCTTGCTATTATCTATCATATCTCTTTCAACCAATGCTAGTCGAGTGCCGAGTATTACCACACTTCGCTTTACTCCGTCGACGATAATTTCTCGACTTCTGTGACCTAGGCCTTCTGTATGAACCCATCTGGTTGGAAGCTCGTAGTCAGAAATCGGCTCTACACCTTTAATGCTCTCGATAGGACTGTGCGCCTTCCACTGGCGCGTAACCGCATGACAGAACAACACCTTATCATTTGATAGAATCACACCTTCCCATGAGTTATCCTCGCTAAAGAGCTTGAAGAAAACCATGTATGGCGATTTTACCATCTGCGCCAAGATGTATCTCCCATCTCTAAGGCGTACCGATATGACCTTCCCTTCTCTCCAAGGAACCGCTTTTTTCTTGTTTTCCAATATACTAACCTATTTCCCTTCACTTACTTTATCTCACGAACCTTGACTTTGTTCTTCTTCAGCTGCTTCTTAATCTGCGTAAGTCTCGCTTCAGTGGCCTTATCATTTCCAATAATGATACCCTTGTTTCTCCCTTTTTTTCTCACAAACTCTATAAAATATCTGCGACCATTTAGACGCCTTCCGCGCACAAAGTGTATCTCAACCGCTTCGAGCTCCTTCAAAGGAATCACTCGGTTCCCCGGAACAATACCGCTATGAATGTATACATTCCCATTTGAGATATGTATAGGTTCTGAAAATTTTCCGCCGCTCCTGCTGACCATCATCAGCTTGCGTATCGTCGAGACAAGAATGACGGTTCCAACGGTAAATACCACTATTTTAAAGAAGTTGTTATCCCATGTCTCTTTTAGCCCAATCAAAAAATATTGATATATCTTCATTAAACAGCTTTCCTCCAAATTATCTTTTGCTTTTTATACGCAAGCACCGACTCTCGATACCTTGCTTCGCTTCGTAATCTCTTATCAATTCAGCGTATTCTTTTACATATAAATTCATAATCTTTCACCCCATAATTTCACTTTGAAACTTTGCGTTCATGCCCTTGAATTATATCAGATTTTGCCGCTAAATTATAACAGATTGCATCTCTAAATTCATTGACATTTAATACCCTCGGTGGTAGTATAACTTATTATTAAAACGATGACGAGGACAGTAGGTTCGCTTTAAGGCTATGAGAGAGGGATGGACGGTGAGATCATTCCGGCACAGGGCGCTCTGAACACCACCTCCGAGTGGCACTAATCCTGCCCGCCTAGCCGCGTTAAAAGCTTCAAAGAGTGCCGGAGCAGGAGCTTCGGAAGATGGGTGGAACCACGAATACGAATGTATGCGTCCCTTCTGACAATTTGACTGTCGGAAGGGGCTTTTTATATTCCTTCCGCGAATGAAAGGAGTTCTTATTATGATTATTACACTAAAAGACGGTAGCAAAAAAGAATACGCTTCACCGATGTCCATCATTGACATCGCCAAAGACCTAAGCGATGGTCTCGCGAGAGTTGCTTGCGTTGGTGAAGTTGATGGAGAGGTCTGTGACCTCAGAGCTGTTGTGGATAAGGATGCTGAGGTTAACATTCTCACATTTGATTCCGGTGCGGGAAAGCATGCGTACAGACACACATGTTCTCACGTGCTCGCAGAGGCTGTTAAGAATCTATATCCTGATTCTAAGATGACAATTGGTCCTTCAATCGAAAACGGTTTCTACTACGACTTTGACATGCCGGCTCTCACTAGAGAGGATCTCGATAAGATAGAGGCAGAGATGAAGAAAATCATCAAGAAGGGTGACGAGATTACTCGCTTTACACTTCCTAGAGATGAAGCTATAAAGCTATTTGAAGAGAGAAATGAGCCATACAAGGTTGAGCTCATCGAAGACCTTCCGGAGGACGAGATTATTTCTTTCTATCAGCAAGGAGATTTCATCGAACTCTGTGCAGGACCGCACCTGATGAGCACTAAGCAGATTAAGGCGTTCAAGCTAACTTCAAGCTCCGGTGCTTACTGGAGAGGTGATGAGCACAACAAGATGCTCACTCGAATCTACGGTACTGCCTTCAACAAGAAATCTGACTTAGAGGAGTATCTCGAGTACCTAGCTGACATCAAGAACAGAGACCACAACAGACTCGGACGCGAGATGGAGTTATTTACAACAGTAGACATCATAGGTCAGGGACTTCCTCTATTCCTCCCTAAGGGAACTAAGATGATCCAGAAGCTTCAGCGCTGGATTGAAGACCTTGAGGATTACGAATGGGGTTACGTGAGAACGAGAACACCGCTGATGGCGAAATCGACTCTTTACAAGATTTCAGACCACTGGTACCACTACAAGGACGGTATGTTTGTATTTGGTTACGAAAACCTCGACGATCTCAACAACGCAGAAGATGCAACTCGTGAGATCAGAGGTCTAGAAGACCTGAGCCTCGTTGAGAACGATGCTGACGCAAATGCATTTGCACTTCGTCCTATGACATGCCCGTTCCAGTACTATGTATACAAGGCTAAGCAGCACAGCTATAGAGACCTCCCTTACAGAATGGGCGAAACTTCAACTCTATTCCGTAACGAGGATTCCGGTGAAATGCACGGACTTACTAGAGTTCGTCAGTTCACGATTTCAGAGGGTCATCTCGTATGCACACCTGAGCAGGTCGACGAAGAGTTCAAGAACTGCGTAAAGCTTGCTAAGCACTGCCTCACAACTCTCGGACTCGAGGGAGAGGTTACATATAGAATGTCAAAGTGGGATCCTGAAAACCCTGGCAAGTACCTCGGCACTGCCGAAGAATGGGATAAGGTTGAAGCTGCAATGCGCGATATCCTTGACGAGATTGGGCTCGATTACACGGAGGCTTCCGGTGAAGCTGCATTCTACGGGCCTAAGCTAGACATTCAGGCAAAGAATGTGTACGGTAAGGAAGATACAATGATCACTATCCAGCTCGACATGTTCCTAGCCGAGAGATACGATATGTACTACATCGATAAGAATGGCGAGAAAAAGCGTCCATACATCATTCACCGTACATCGCTCGGATGCTACGAGAGAACTCTCGCTTGGCTTATTGAAAAATATTCAGGTAACTTCCCTACTTGGCTATGCGCAGAGCAGGTTAGAATCCTTCCTATCTCCGATAAGTATCAGGATTATTCAGAGGAAATCTTTGCTGAACTAAGAAGAAACGGTGTTGATGTTACAATCGACAGCAGCTCTGAGCGAATCGGATACAAGATCAGAAAGGCTCAGATGGAGAAGCTCCCTTACATGCTAGTCGTTGGACAGCAGGAAGCTGAGAATAAAACTGTTTCCGTTCGTTCGAGATTCGAAGGAGACGAAGGCAGCAAACCTCTGGGCGAGTTTGTAAACGCAATCTGCGAGGAGATTCGTACAAAGGCAATCAGAGCGAAGAAGGTCAGCGAAGAAGAGAAGAAAGATAAATAGTAGTACATACTATAATATACAGGTGATTTATTAGTGTATATTGTCAGGCTATAAGTCGTGTATTAGTATGATAATAATACGGAGAATTCGACATGCAGAGGGATAAGCGTAAAGATAAGATAATACAGAAATTGCAGTCTGCAGGTTCACCTGTAAGCGCTTCGGCTTTGGCAAGAGAGTTCGGTGTAAGCAGGCAGATTGTAGTCGGCGACATTGCAATACTGAGAGCAGAGGGATATGACATAACAGCCACACCTCGTGGATACGTGTTGCCTCTGAATCAGGAAGCAGCATCAATCTACCAGATTGCGTGTAAGCACGATAGAGCTGAGATTCTAGAGGAGTTGAATGCCATCGTCGACTGCGGCGGCACAGTACTAGATGTCACAGTGGATCATCCGATATATGGAGAGCTCGTCGGCAATCTACACATATCTAACAGGATTGAAGCAAGGGAGTTTGTAGATAGAGTTAACGAAAGCAAGGCGCCACCGCTATCTCTGCTAACGGATGGCATTCATCTGCACGCGATTATTTGCCGAGATGAAGCTACACTTGAGCTGATCAAGGAAAAGCTCCGTTCTATTGGGATACTCTTCGAGTAAATGACAAAATATTTTTTGGCAAACGACAGCATACTTTTGGAGTAGCCGATAACATTTTCTTTAATTTAATATTGACTTTTTATACAGCCTCTTTTAATGTATATACAGGTGTCATGACACCTGTATATAGTTAGGAGGCTTTTTAATGGCTAGTTTCACATCATTTCTAAAACGCAAAGACATAATCATCTCCGGAAAGAGATATGGAATTGACGCCCTCGGTGCCATGGCCCAAGGGCTTTTCTGTTCGCTTCTTATCGGAACAATCATCAACACCATAGGGGTGCAACTTCATATCACTGCCTTGTCGCAGACAGTAGCTACTATCGGTGGCATCAAATACACTGTGGGTGGACTCGCGATGGCTATGGGAGGGCCTGCAATGGCATGCGCGATTGGATATGCGCTCGCTGCTCCTCCGCTAGTTCTGTTTTCACTTATCACTGTCGGATTTGCTTCAAATGCACTTGGAGGCGCCGGTGGTCCTCTAGCAGTGCTATTTGTAGCTATTATCGCTGCTGAATGCGGAAAGGCTATATCCAAGGAGACAAAGATTGATATATTAGTTACACCCAGTGTAACTATAGGTATAGGAATTGCTTTATCCTGGTTCATCGCTCCAGCATTAGGCAACGCAGCAATGAAGATGGGAGATATCATCATGTGGGCTACAGAACTCCAGCCACTACTGATGGGTATCATAGTAGCAGTCGTTGTTGGAATAGCACTAACTCTTCCTATTTCATCCGCAGCTATATGCGCAGCTCTCGGTCTAACAGGCCTTGCTGGTGGCGCGGCTCTTGCTGGTTGCTGCGCACAGATGGTTGGTTTCGCAGTTGCATCATACGAAGATAACGGTGTTGGCGGACTAGTATCACAAGGAATAGGCACATCGATGCTTCAGATGGGCAATATTGTAAGAAACCCTAAAATTTGGATAGCTCCTACTCTCACCTCTGCAATCACAGGTCCTATCGCAACCTGCATATTCCACCTCAAGATGAATGGTCCTGCTATCGCAAGTGGTATGGGTACATGTGGACTTGTTGGTCCTTTGGGCGTTTATTCCGGTTGGGTTGCTGATATCGCAAAGGGAGCAAAGGCAGGTATCACTTCTATGGATTGGCTTGGACTAATACTTATATCCGTTGTCCTACCAGCAGTTCTAACTATACTATTCCACAAGGCTGTTAAACGCGCTGGCTGGGTTAAAACAGGAGACCAAAGACTGTAACCACTCTTTAAGCCATAGAAGATATCACACAATAGGTTTATTTTTCACCCTTTTAGTATCGGTTAATCATATCTAGCTTAGGCTAATATACCCGCTATCAATCCACTATTCAATCTTAAATCATATAACACTATTCAAAATTATCTCTTAACAACCCAACATAATTGAATAGTCTAAATCTTTGCAAAATAAAGGGAAGACTGATTTATAAAACCATGTCTTCCCTTTATTCTTATTCAGGTGTCCTGCCGCAATTATGGAATTTTATATGATTTGTATCCAAAACACCAAATCGCATCAGACAACCTTATACTATAGGGTCTCCACATTCGAATTATGTGCTTGAGCATTCTTTTTCTTTAATTTAAGAATACCAATTGAAGCAAATATGCCGGCAATTAAAACTATAATCTGATATACAAACATATATGTAAATGCTGTTTTCCCACAGTTATCCATCCAGTACCCGAATAACGTAAACTGGAACAGGTCGGGCGAGAAACCTACAGCAGCAGCAACGCCTATTGTAGACGCACTCAATGCTCTTGGTACTCCTGATTCTGTAAGTGTTGCATAGTATGCACCTCTTCCGATATATACGAAGAATGACAGTACCAATGTAACCACTAACACTGTTGCTACAGTTACGCTGGTTTTAGGAACTAGCATATATACCAATCCTATGATTCCAACAATATATACTAGTATCAAAACCTTTGCCGGCGACTTTACCTTATCAGTCGCAATTCCTCCTATAGGTGCTCCTACAAGCTGCATTCCATACTGTCTGGCAATGGCAGCCCATCCGGTTAACGTCACTGTAACACCCATCACCTGAGTAAAATATGGAGTGAAATATGTCAATGTAGACATAAACGAATATACTGCAAAAATACTAATAGCAACTAGCCATGTCGCAGGTTGCTTAGCTATAGAACCAAAGTCCTTAAAGAAGTTTGACTTTTCCTTGGATTCAGCAGCCAGTTTCTCTCTAACAGCTTTCCTTGAGGGACTCTCTAAAACAAAGAAAGCAAGTATAGTGAGCACAAACGATATAACTGCATTGCATATAACGGCAGCTCTTATTCCTCCGACACTAACTGCAAACTTTGTAAACGCCAGCATCATTGCGGAGCTGATGATTATGTTGAACAGGCCAATCGAAGTCTCATTAAAACCAAAGATTTTCCCTTGATTTTCATCACTAGCTAAATTTCTTATAATCTTGATATGTGCCGGATAGTTCAAGAACAAGCTTGCAAACGCAAAACCTATCCACATCAAAATTGCAAATCCGTATGTAGGATGTAGAAGGAATAAAATAGCGAATACGCCGTTCAAAAATACCGACAAAACATAAATTGTCTTGTAGTTGAATCTATCCGATAGCCATCCTCCGACAGGTGCTCCAAAAACGTTTCCAAATCCGTAAATTGTAATCAATAGCCCCAACTTTGTATTGGTTCCACCTATGAATTCTTTAAATGGATCATACCAAGTATATTGTAGGTAAGGTACTAGATATACAACGGACCAACATCCTCCCATTACAAGTATTGTAAGGACAAGCTTGAATTTACTTTTCATAAATCCCTCCAAATTCAATAAATAGAATTTTTTCTCTAACCACTTTATATATATTTTTTAAATACTTCTCCAAGAATTTTAATACCCTCACGAATTTGATCATCATTTACCATAGTAAAGTTCATTCTAACAGTGTTTTTAACTCCTTCATGAGCAAAAAAAGATTCCCCTGGGATATAAGCGACTCCAGCATTTACTGCATCATCCAAAATTTTGTCACTGTCAAGCCCTTCAGGAAGCTCTAGCCACAAGAACATTCCTCCATCCGGTTTTGTGTATTTTATTTCTTTTGGAAAATACCGTTCAATCATCTTGATCATCAGATCAGCTCTGTGCTTATATGTCTCCTGTATTTCCCTGATGTGTTCCTCTAAATCAAACATCTTCATGTAATATGCAACTATCATCTGTGTAATCTCAGGGCTCTGTAAATCATTAGTTTCTTTTAGTTCTTCTGCCATAGATGCAACCTTTGGTTCAGCACACATCCAAGCTACACGCATTCCCGGGCTTAGAATCTTTGAAAATGATCCCAGATACACTACCTGACCCTTTTTATCTAATGACTTAAGATCAGGTAATTGTTCATTTCTAAACCTTATTTCTCCGTAAGGATTATCCTCGATTACTACCACGTCATGTTTAGAAACAACTTCCATAAATTTCTGTCTACGTTCCAGAGTCCATGCCTTACCAGTTGGGTTCTGAAAATTTGGGATTACATACATCAATTTCGCCTCAGGTGTGTTATTAAGCACTTCTTCCAGGTGCTCAATAACTATGCCGTCATCATCAGTATCAACCCCTGCAAATTCAGCACCATAAGGTCTAAATGCGTTAATGGCTCCCAGATAACTTGGATTCTCTGTAATTACAACATCACCTTCATCGATAAACATCAACCCTGCAAGACCAATACCTTGCTGCGATCCACTAAGCACACATATATTATCTTTTGTGCACTTTACGTTTTCTTTCTTATTCATTCTATCAACGATAAACTCAAGAAGTTCCCCATTACCTTTTGTAAGTCCATATGAAAAGGCTCTAATTCCCTCCATTTCAATCATTTCATCCGTGGCAGCTTTTAAATCCTCTAAAGGATATAGTGCCGGATCAGGCAATCCTGCAGCAAAAGATATGATATTATCATTACCTGCAATCCTTTTCTGAACAGCACGAATACCGGATGCTTTTATACGATCCATACGAATAGAAAATTTCATTTTTAACCTCCCCTTATTCATTAATCAGTTCAATATACGTTAGTATATCTTTACATCCTCTTCGCCGTTAAGCACCCTGAGTGCACCTAACGCCAAAGCTATCATCTCGAACTCGCCTGCTACTACTTCTGTAGGAGCGATTGCTTTCGTCATCTTGGACACTTCGCCTGTAATGTAATCGGAATGTGCGATTCCGCCAGTGATGATAATTCTATCAATTGGCTCTGAGAAAGCCGGAACGTAAGAACTTATCTCTCTCGCAACAAAATATGCAAATGCATCGTATATCAGCTTCGCTTCTGTATCACCGTTCTCAATGCGCTTTTCGATTTCTAGAAGATCCTTAGTACCTAGATAATCATAAATACCTCCAGATGTACTAACTTTTTTAACCATCTCCTCGTAGGTGTAGTCACCAGAGTAGCATAGCTTGATAAGCGGATAAGATGGAAGTCCGCCACTTCTCTCAGGGGAGAACGGGCCGTTCGTTCTTCCGCCACTACCATCTACCATCTTCCCGTGGTTATGTGCAACTATCGAAATACCGGAGCCTAAGTGTGCAACGATAAAATTACATTCTTCGTATTTCTTTTCCAGTTTATTTGCAACGAATCTAGAGACTGCCTTGTGATTCAATGCATGAAACCAACTCGGTCTCTCTAACTCTTTAATTCCCGCAATCCTCGCCTTATCCATCATTTCATCCACGGAAACGGGGTCAACAACAAACGAAGGAATTCCAAGTTCATCACCGATAGATTTTGCAAGAACTGCTCCTAGGTTAGATGCATGCTCACCATACTTAGCCTGTCTAAGATCATCAATCATCTTGTCGTTTACCGCATATGTACCACCTTCGATAGGGCGCATTAATCCGCCTCTACCTGCTACACAACCAAGGTCTTTTAGTGAGAAGCCAGCCTCTTCAACAGATTCGATGATTAGATTTTTTCTGTATTCATATTCATCAAATACATGAGGGAAAATACCCAAATCATCCGCAGAATGAATAACTGTTTTTTTAAAAATTTCTTTATCATCTTCATAAACTGCAATCTTAGTGCTTGTCCCACCAGGATTTATAATTAGCAACTTCATATACGTTCTCCTAGTTGTTCAGTCCTTGTTCTATTAATCAGAACTATGTTCTATTTTATAAGTATTTTATTAGTTTTTCTAATCTATGTCAATCAATTTTATAATTAAGAAATTACAGCATACATGTTGAAATTTCAAAACTTCAAAGTTGAATTACATTTATAAAAAGGTTTTTCCATTTCAATTTGCTCTTGATATCAATTCAGAAAATCATTATCCTTAACATCAGAAGCCCAAGTTATTTAAATTACATCAATTTTCCAATGTGCATAGAAGAGGATGAACAGAATGAGTACTTTAAACGTAAGTGTGGAAGTAAGCGCACGTCACATACACCTCTCTCAAGAAGATATAGAGAGGCTTTTCGGAAAAGGATATGAGCTTAAAGTAAAAAAGGAAATTGCCGGTGGTTTTGTTGCAGAGGAAAGGGTAACCCTTGTTGGTCCTAAAAGAGCAATAGATAGAGTAGCGATTCTTGGACCTGCCAGAAAAGAAACACAGATTGAACTTGCTGCCACAGATGCTCGTTTAATAGGAGTAAATGCACCAATAAGAATGTCGGGAGATCTCGCCGGAACACCCGGAATCAAGATTGTCTCTGCTGACGGCACAGAAATCGAAGTAGATCATGGTTGTATTATCGCTCAACGTCATGTCCATCTTTCAGAAGATGATGCTGCCAAGTTTGGTGTAGAACAAAACCAAATAGTAGAATTATCGATTGATACAGGATGTAAAAGAGCACTGGTTTTTGGTGATGTCATTGTTAGAATCGGAGGGGAGGACAGTGTAGTCCACCTAGACACTGACGAAGGAAATTCTGCTTGTGTTGGCTCCGACTGTGTAGGGACATGCATTGCACGCAGTCTGTAAACACCGATCTATGCACATCGGATCCTTCGTCAGTTTTTTCACATACTGTGTTTATATATAGATTGATTGTATAGAATCATTATTTATCATAATATTTGTTAAATGACCTATAGATAAACGGCATAATCATAATCGCAATAATAGAATACATCGTCATCAACATAGGTATTTGCATTACCACTGTTTCTCCAAACTGATATAAAAGTGGCAACTTGATACAGTTATACACATTTATCAGTTGATCCGGTGTAATATTGAAAAATTTTTTAAATGGAAGCACTCTGCCAATAAATGGTGACAATATAAACAGTGATAATGGAAAGCACATAGCCAAAACCAGAGAATGGGTTTTGGCCGACACTAGCATTGTTATCACTACTGCAAGCATAACTCCTACATAACCTGATAACAGCATTATCATATATTTTTGTGCAAATGTGTATGCGTACATACAATAGCTATCCTCTATTTGGATTGGTGAAGATGCTCCGCTTATCCCCATAACCCCAAAGGATATGATTGACATTATGAGCATAGCTCCCCAATAAATTATAGTTGCCATAATTAGACCTGTTGCTATCTTTATTTTCGTTCCTCTGCTTCGACCCATCTTGGTGCTGAAGAAAATCGAATCTGCTCCAAGCCTGAATTCTTCTGAGAATAATCCTGCTGCGAAAAAGGATATTACAATTAACAATATCATCGAATATGTTGTCGCATATAAACCCATGGTTTTCCATGATTCTGCCGGAGCGTATTCAAAAGGCTTACGCACTTTTTGATACTGCTTCTTCAGATATTTTCTCTTCGCTTCTCGAACACCATATTCTTTTATCATGTGATCAATATTCTTTTCTCTTATAGAATATATATTCCTTGATTTGTTAATATCCAATCCATTAATTACCGACTCATCAAAATCTTTATCGTAGCAAAGAATACTAACAATCATATCTTTTATGTCACCGTATTCCTGCTCATTTACTGCATATACAGAATCCGAAATTGTACTCCCATACTTTTTATTAAGATTTTTATCTTTCTGTATTATTTCTGCAAGAATATCAGAGGTTAACGCTCCTTTATATTTTAACTTGACTTCAGTAAGTTTCCTCGGTGCCGATAAACCATTATGGACATTTCCATACTTATCTACAAACTTAACGCTCCATATTGAAAAGAAACTAAATGCAACTGCGATAATAAGCAATGCCAACAACAGAATCCTGTTAATACCCCTACTGAATAATTTGCTGAATTCACATCTAATCATTACTACCACCACCAATCTCGCCAAAATGATATAAAAAGACATCTTCAAGCGTGGTATCAACACATATTGCATTTTCTCCCGGTCTTTCTTCTGCCAAAATACGTGCTTGTGTATACTCTCCATCCGTCTTGATCGCCCCAATAGGATTTACGAAACGGGAAACAAAGCTCTCCGCTTCTTCTGTTTTTTCACGATATATCCATACCTTACAAGGAAGTTTTCTACACAATTCGCCAATTGTTCCTTGATCAATTATTCGCCCTTCCTTCATCACAAATACTTCTTTTGCTATGGCTTCAATATCAGAAACAATATGTGTAGACAACAATACAATTCTGTCATTTGACAGTTGACCTATGAGATTCCTAAACCGTATCCTTTCCATGGGATCAAGTCCTGCTGTAGGCTCATCCAATACAAGTATCTTAGGGTCATTCAAAAGTGACTGTGCAATGCCTACTCGTCTTTTCATTCCTCCCGATAATTCTTTCATTTTTTTTGATGAATCTTTTTGCATGCCCGTAAGTTCCAACAACTCATCAATACGTTTCTTTGAGATAGCTTGCCTGAGGCCTTTTAACGCAGAAATATATTTAAGATAATCTTTTACAGTAAGTTCCGGATAAAAGCCAAATTCCTGTGGTAAATATCCTAAAATATCTCTATATTTCTCATTCATTTCAAATACATCTGCACCTTCATAGTAAATAGCCCCTTCTGTAGGTTTCAGAATTGTACAAATCATTCTCATCAAAGTCGTTTTACCGGCACCATTTGAGCCTAAAAGGCCATATAGTCCGGATTGCATTCTAATCGAAACATCATCCACAACAACCGCATCTCTGAAGCTTTTTCTTACTCTATCCAAAATTAAATCCATTTATTTGTTCCTCCCGATATTTACTGTTTTTATTTAGAACCTTGCGCACATTATAGATAATCAAAGAAATACAAACGGCAAATAGCCCCATCCATATCAATGGTGTTATTTTAGAATAAATCGCTTCATTAAGTGCTACAGACATCCATATTGAATTAGCAACAATACATATAATCATAGTTGCTAATTCATTAAAAGGTTTGCTACACGAAAATGCTATTATGCATATAGTAGCCGCAATCATAACAGGGAAAACAAATTGTTTTAATATATCTACAAACAAAATATTTTGAAGTTGCGTTGCAGCAGTACAAAAGAATGTTAGAAAAATCGTATCCACAAGTCCAAAAGCTATAAGTTTTGCCGCATATACCTTTCTTAAATCAAATAATGAGGATTCCTCGATTTCCATTGATTTGCATTCCATATTTTCCCATAATTCAGGGATGATCAATATGACAAACAACGCAGCCAAAATACTCCATCCTCGATATATATAATCAACATCACCTGAAACAGACAGCCATTCACATGCCAAGAACAATAGTATCCCTTGAAGAATCCACCATCTCTTACGCATTATCTTCATCTGAATAATCAAGAACTCAGCAAAATCAATACGACTTGTCTTCTCTTTAGTAATCATAATTTCTTTTGCTTTAAGAACCGTGCTGTCTATAGCATCCTTTGACGGAGCTGATGTAATCTGCTGCGGAATATTTCTAAGCAGATGTTCTATTTTTTTATCAGAAAAATTCTTATTTTTCATACTTCACCTTCCAAAAACTCTTTTATCATTGCTTTCCCTTTTCTTAATCTATATTTTACAAGAGGCAACCCGATTCCGCATATTTCTGCAATTTCTTTCTGCTTTCTGTCAAGAAAGAAATACAGTACTATAATCTCCCGTATATCATCAGGTAATCTATCAACTGCTGCCTTTGCATCCAAATACTCTATTTCCTCACCGCAATCATCGTTGTTTGAATCGATCGTACTCATCACACGATCGATTGAAATTTCCATATTTCTCATCCTCTTTTTTTCATCAATACATTTATTTCTGGCAATTGTATAAAGATAATTTAGAAGTTTGCCATTATGCCTATATTGGTTAATTTCTTTTAATAAAGTTAAAAACACCTCTTGAGTTAAATCCTCAGCTGTATGTATATCAGCCGAGTGATATCTGCAATAATCAAATATATTCGCATAGTATTTACGGATTATTGACTCCGCAGCCTTAGTGTTTCCATCTTTTGCACTACGGATTAATATATAATCCGTATTCATGTTTATCACCAATAATCCTCCTCTTATAATCAAGTGCTAATTGTTAAAAATTCAGGTTTTCACCCTGTTTATCTCAGTGAATAAGCTTCAGCTCCTAATTCTGAAAAACTCTCTTTTATTAAATATAACGATTCATATATCCAAAAGGATAGCGTATTTATTTTATTTTTTATAATATTAGTTTTTGACATTCGCCTTCCGAGGAGAGAAAAGGGGTTCTTTTCAGGGATGCGTGTTGACATAACTCCACATTAACCGCAAAAAAGTTATAGCCTCAATATGAAAAAGTGGTGTCCCTATGCTTCCTTTTAAAAAACTAAAGAACACCGCTTTTTATGCCCATGTTACGAAGTAGAAATAAATACGGGCTTGAAATATAAGGCTTTCAGAGGACGGTTTTGACAAGTTAAAGGGAATATACCTTTTTCCTTAAAATCGTCTTTGTACTACGTAACAAATAAAAAATGAAAGAATATAAACACGGCTGCCTCATCATCAATCCTTTTCAACCCGGATTCTCGAATATCCACACTAGCATTCGGGAATCCATCAATAACTACTTTTGTTCCGGGCGAGCAAGCAGCGGCTTAACACCCAGATCACGGTACAGCTGTTCCTGTTTCATCAGGACTTCGCCCTGTATAGGAGCCTTTCCGGGTTCCGGATAGCATTCGATGACATCGAGCTCATGCATCGTGCACCTTGAATACAGATGACCGTCTTCCATTTTCTTGTTGATGTATGACAGGTAGATCAAGGCAACAAATTCGACGAACAGCTTGCCTTCAAGTGAACTTTCCGAAGAAATCAGTGTTCTGCGAAGGTTCAAGCGGTCTTTATAGTTCCGGAACGCCTTCTCGGCTATGTCACGCATCCTGTATAGCTTCAGCGCTGTGATCGGGTCCTTAACCTCGTTGCTGAGGAGTATGAAGAACCCATATCGTTCATGAGCTTGATCTATCTTGTCCTGACAGTATGTGACTGAGATGCCGCGCTTAGGAGTCTCCCTGATCTCGAAGTATTTCCGATACTCCTTTTCATGTTCCGGCACACGATGTCCGGGATGTTCCCGGCAAGCTTCCTGTAGTAGAACGGAAGACTCGACTCCTCGAACAGTATGGCAAGATTGATCTGTGGCAGATGATCTCCGTCCTTGTTCTTACCGTCCTTGACCTGACGGAGAGTCTCAGAATAACCGGAGAGCGATGTCGTGTCGTACGCCCAGTATTCATTCTCGGATCTGCGTTCGCCCTGAAGGCGGAAGAACTTCATCTTTTGTTCTTCAGTGATGCTCTGGAACAGTTCACCGGACCTCTGAGAGGAGATATCTTTGCCGTACGGATGCCGGTGGAGCTTGCCCCACTTGCTGAACCTGTACAGGGGGTTCTCATCTTCTAGGATCAGGTAATATGCTATTGAGAGTATCTGTTTGTATGTATCCGGGAAACAGACCTTGAGATCTGCCCGGACGCCTGTGAGTTCACCGATCTGATCGAACAGATAAGTGGCTCCATAGAATACCCTCTCTGTACGCAAAGCAGGGATTGCATCAGCTCCCTGCTGCAGCCGTTCTTTGCGGCGTTTGCCACGGCCAATTGTAGAGGATTTATATATGATGGATCTCACCTTCCGTAAAGGTGCCTCAAATTCCGCGATGGTGCCACCCAAAGTAAATGAACAAGGGAGGCTCCCTCTCCGAAATATACAGGATATTTTCAGCAGTACATAACACTCTGATTGATATTCCCTACAAATACAATTGATGCAGCTGTTGTTTTCTCTTCCTTATCTCTAGCAAAGAATCCTGATGCTATGTAGTCTTTCATGATTTGGATTCCGTCATTATATTAGAACTTAATGCCGACAACTATATCAAAAGCTACACAGACCCAGAGGCTAACAAGTCCCATAATCCTGCGACTCATGTTATAGAAGAGGTTTGCTACTATCGTCTGTCCTCCAGACACAAGAATGCTGTTCGGAGAAACCTCTTTAACCAGGTACTATTTTCCTATTGAGCGCGATCCGAACTCACATAGGTTAAAATTGTTCCAACTCTACAACGCACTCTCTTATACATTTACCTCTATTGATATTTCAAGGGTTACAAATGCATGTATTCTACACATTATCTCTTGTGGATAGGTTTTCGGAAGATTTTGCGGGCATATTTCAGTCACCGGTCATCTATACGATCTTACTATTTTGTTATCAATATACGCACTTCTTTCACTCAGGCATGCATGAACATAAGATGACCCATAAAAGACGGCAATAACTGTCGCGACCATTTGACCAACTACGTAACATACCAGATACTTATCAACTACACCCCTTCTAATTTTCAGAGAATGCTCTGGTTCAGCATCAAAAATGCGATATCTTTCGGAAATGAGTCTAATGTTAAAATTCCATTTGCAATACGATCATATTGTCCTCTCGCATTCTCGGAAGCTAATAATTCACATTCTGTATAATTATACTAGCTATTTTTATATTCTTTCTATAATATCTTGAATATCCGACATCAAAATATAAGTTAACCCCAATATGATAATTACTAAAGCAGTATTTAAATCGTCACATATTCTTCCACGTCTTTCTAAGAATTTCCCGACCACATCCATACACCGTCAGTCGTCAGATTTAGGCACCCTGCAACCGTCCCGAGCCCTCATCAAGTCACTTTTCTGATATAATACTTTGTATACTGCCAGGAAAATAAATGTGCCGCTACTAGAATAATGATTCCCATCACTACGGTATAAAAAAACGTGAGCATCGCCAGGTGAGATACTCTCATTAATCCGATTGCGAATCCCCCTCCAGCGATGACTGCGATCATTGCCGGAATGACAGTCAGTGTTTTTATTTCAGCATAGAACGACAAACAAAGCTCCTCTCGGGTATAGCCAATTTTCTGCATGCTTCGAAACCTGCGAATATCCGCACTAATCCCTGACATCATCCGAAAATGTAACATGCTTAACATCAATGCAATCAGAAGAAGATTCATCAAGGTCACAACAAATATGAGAAAATGCATGCCCACTTTACTGTTTTTTGCATCTTCAGCCTGATTGGATATGAATATATCATCCCTGTCTAAATTGTCCAGTTCCATTATCCCTTCCAATAGCGTTTGGGATTGCTCCAAACTTTTACATGTGATCATACGGAAATTCACCTCTTCATATGATGCATTTCTTTTTAGCTTCTGATAGTCATGGTCATTTACTATGATACAGTATCTTGCTATCAAATCATTGTTGAGAAGAATATCATAATACTTATGCACAGGCTTACAGTACTCACTATCATCAAGAGTGAATCCTTGAAAATCAATTTTATCATGTGGATAACCATCATCTAGCCGATATTCTGAAAATACCAGGCATTCATTATTCTTGAGTTTGTAATTTTTATTCGTGAACGAGGACACACTTTCCGAGGAAAAAACAGCATCATAATGCTCTGTTACATAAGCCCTTATATCATAATTTTTTTCTATCTGTATCTTGTTATCCTTTGCAATTTTATCAATCTGTGCATCGCTGACCGCTGAGTTCTTTTCAAATGAACATATAACGATTTGGAAGGGGTATTTTTGTTCATTATTTCTCATACCTAATTTCATACTCGTAATAGAGAATGCCTGCAAAAAAACGACAATCCCCATAAGACAAATTATAAAAATAAAGAGATTGATGTTATCGGCAAATTTGTACCGGATGTTACTGTAATAGATCATTCGGGAATAATATTTCCCGGATTTTCGCTTCTTTAAAAAATCTATCACACCGCTGGAATTCATCATCATTAAAATAATGCCGACCACAAAAAATCCATAACAGAATAAGAGATTGTTTCGATTTTCCTGATTCAGACACAACAAAGCATAGAAAAGCGGGCCTGCAACCACTGCAAAACCTATAAAAGCAATTGCCACATGTGATCTGATCCCTCTCCTATGCTTGCGATTTTCCATCAAGAGATTCCGGGTTGTCATTCTGGAGTAATATAGCACTAGTGCTATCACAGTCAATACCATTACGATTGTAAAAATTACTGTGACATAACCATAACTTTTTAAACCTGCTGTGAACCGAAGTCCCTCGATTCCCATGATCGTGCCTGCCGTTGAATAGAACAAAATAGATATTCCGCTTCCAACCAATAAACCAATGATCAGAATACATGTCGAAAGTAAACAGTCTTCTTGTATGACCATATTTCTAGTTTCATTTTTATCTATTCCAACAGCTTCCAGTATCCCGTATTCCTTTGTCTTTTGTCTATGATAAGAAAAGAAAGAATATGGAATGAAGAAACACATAAACGCCAATGTTGCGGCAGTTGGCAATAGTACATTTGAAGATATGAATGGGTCTACAAGTTCTTCGTTCATAAAGGTGCTGTTCAATGCAAGGCTCGCAAAGAAAAAAACGACAGCTACCAGAACGATATTACAACCGATCAGTAAGGTTGACTGTTTCCATTTCGCAGAGCGCATTTTTTTGTAGAGGTCGGAATGTTTCATCATCTCACCGCCTCACGCTTACTGAGCTCATACAGGATCTCATGATAAAAATTTTCCCGCGTGTCCTTGCGGATGATTTCATATGTAATCGTTCCATCTTGAAAATATAAAATACGATCCCCATAGCTGGCCGAGGCAGGATCATGGGTGACCATCAGTATGGTGATTCCTCTCTTATTTAGTTCTTCAAAGCATTCCATAACACTGCTCGACGACCTGGAATCCAAATTGCCAGTAGGCTCATCCGCGAGTATAATCTGCGGATCATTGATCAGCGCACGACATATCGCCACTCGCTGTTGTTCCCCTCCAGACAATTCATAGACCCACTTATCTCTGAGTTCTAAGATGCCAAACTGTTCCATGATATCATTCGCTTTCGAAACTGCCTCCCCCGGTTCCATTTCATCCAAATGCATGGGAAGGATAATGTTCTCGGTCACATTCAAACTGTCGATCAGATTAAAATCCTGAAATACAATCCCAATATGATCACGTCTGAACAAAGCAAACTCTTCCATACTCAAATCCGTAACAAATTCATCGCTAATGACGATATCTCCGGCATCTGCTCGATCTACTCCAGAGATCAAATTTAGTAGTGTGGTCTTCCCTCCGCCTGAAGCACCCATGATGACACAAAATTCTCCTTGCGGTACAACAAAGCTCACATTTCTTGTCGCCTCAGTTGTCACTCCCCTATAGGAATATGTCTTCATTAAGTGAGCAACCTGCAATATATCTTTATTCATATTCGTCCCTTCTCTCTAAATAATTTAGAATATAGCTAAAAGCAGCATATACCGTAATAAAACTAAATGAATTCAACGAGGAACAAATGAAAATACAAATGGACTTCTTAGAGAGTATTTTCCTAAGAGTTACGACCTTAATGATGTGTCAGAAGAATATATACAAAGCAAAGTGGATGAAATGAACAAGCGCCTGCGAAAATGCCCGGGGTTCAAAACACCATATGAAGTCTATTATTCAACTGTGTTGCACTTAGCTTGACAATTCAAGTTCACAAAAACTTTTATATATAATCATTAATGATATCCAATATCTTATTTTACAAAAAGCTCTCTCGTAATTTCAGCACTTAAGTCCTTCATGAAGTTGATTTTCTCTTGAAACTCGCCATCCATTATACGGAACTTTGGACCAGCAAGGCTCATAGCTGCAACAACTTTGCCGTTTTTAAATATGGGCACTCCTACACAGAACAATCCGACCTCTCGTTCTTCATCATCACAAGCATAGCCGCATTTCTTAATTTTCTCCAATTCCTTTTCCAGTTCCTTAACAGTAGTAATCGTCGAATCTGTGAACTTCGTCATAGGGCTAGGCTCATATACGGACAAGTCAACATTATCTGAAAAAGCCAACAAGCATTTACCCAGAGATGCACAATAGCACTCACTCATAGACTCAATATCAACTTTAACTCCAAGTACAGATTTACTGGCACATTCTGCCAGAAGGCGTATTCTATACATCCCTTCACCGTCTACATCTAACACTCCTAAATTTACAGAATCGCAATACTTGTCATTTAATCGTTTTAAATACGGCAGAATTATTTCCACCAGCTTTTGTTCAGGAGCTTCACTACCTTTTAATGCATAAATCTTAGATCCTAGCGAATACATTTCATTCGAAACATTTTGTTCAATATAACCTCTGTTCTGCAAGGTAGCCAGTGTACGGTAAACAGTGCTCTTGTACAGTCCCAAGTCTTTACTTATCTGGGAAATAGAAACTCCTTTATCCTGCAGATATAGATATTCTATTATATCTATAGTTCTATCTACCGAATTTATTATCACTGACTGATTAGCATTACCAACCCTGTGTTCACTCATATAAAACCTCCATTATCATTGATATTATAAACTAAACTGAACGTAAAGCAAAGGATACCGCAATGTTTCATGCGATACCCCAAATATAATACCTTGTAGGAGCTTTTATCCGCTGTTTTTACAAATTTAGGAGACTAATCGCCTAAATTTACTTACTGTAACCGGCTCTAAGCATTTCTTTGTTCTTTTCATTGTACTTCCCTTTGCCCTGTATCTCGAAGTAACCGCACATTGACTTCTCAAATTCATCATATGCAAAAAGGTCCGATTCAACAAGCATCTTCCCCAACATGCAGAGATTAGCATTTCTCTCACTCTTTAGGTCTATTGCTAAGTCTGTAGCATCACATTTTACAACTTTAATATCACCACGATACTTTCTGCCTTCATCTACAAGTGATGAATTTACATAAAGAGTACCGCCTGGATTCATTGCATTCTCGTAAATATCAACCGCGGAACTGCTCATCGCCATTACAACATCAGGATGATCGGCATATGGAGATGCGATTCTTTTGTCACTAATAATCACATTGCAATTGGCATTTCCACCTCTCATCTCGTTTCCATAAGAAGGAAACCAAGTAACATTTAATTCCTTTTCATATGCTGCATACATCAGTATTTTACCGGCAGTAAGCACGCCTTGACCACCTAGTCCAGCACAAATAATGCTTTTCTTCATAATACCCTCCACTATCTGTCAATAAACTCCCCTAATTCATACTGTTTAGTCATAACATCATTAATATACTCCATTGACTTAGGGGGTGTCATACCCCAATTTGTTGGGCAAGGCACAAGTACCTCAACTAGCGAAAAGCCTTTACAATCACGCTGCTTTTCAAGCGCTTTTCTTACATATTTTTTCGTCTTTGCAACATTTGCCGGATTTGTGACCGATGTTCTTGCCAGATAGGCAATCGCCAATCCCCGCATTATCTTAACAACATCAAAATTCTCACCACTATCAGCCAAAATTCTTCCATCCTTTGATGATGTCGTACGCTGCCCTATCATTGTTGTTGGTGCCATTTGGCCACCTGTCATTCCGTAAACAGTATTATTCATTACAAAAAATGTGACATTCTCATTGCGAGTTGCTGCAGCCATAGTTTCGCCTAATCCAATAGCATATGCTCCACCATCTCCACAGATTGTAAGCGCATACTTGTCCGGGCGTACACGTTTCTGAGCAGTTAAGGCTGCTCCCATTTTACCGTGTGGCGGAACAATAGCATCGACCCACATACAAAACTGGAACTGATGATTACATCCTATATCTGAACAAATGATCGTATCACTAACAATATCCATTTCAGTCAAAACTTCACCAAGAATCCTATCAAAAATTCCATGCCCACAGCCAGCACAGAACCTATTCTCTGCATACATGAGTTCAGGGGCTTTTCTAGCAACCATTAGAATACCTCCACTTCTTTAACCTCGCCGTTATAAACAGCTTTTGCAAATTCAATTACCTGATCTACTTTTGGGATTCTCTGCCGTGTTGCCAAAGCAAACGTTGGAAATTTCCCTTTAACTGTTATAATTACATCATCTCGCATCTGTCCCATCATATTCACTTCTACTGTAACAACACCACGGCATGTATCCGGAATAGTTTCAAATGCTTTACGAGGATATGGCCACAATGTAATTGGCCTTATTAATCCTAATTTAAAGCCTTCTTCACGAGCCTGCTCAACAGCACCCTGTGCAACCCTGGAAGATATTCCATAAGCAACGAGAACAACATCTGCGTCTTTAACTTCGAAGCTCTCCCAACGCTGCTCTGTTTCGCTAATCTCACGCATCCTCGCCAGATAATCATCATTCCATTCATCTATATCCTTGAAATATGTGATATCGGTAATTACCTTGTAATCTTTGCCAGGTTGAACGCCCTTTACTGCCCATGGTTGCTCCTGATCAATGTCGTATTCTACAAACGGAGGAAGCTCACATGGTTCCATCATCTGCCCGATAGTTCCATCAGAGAGAATTAACACCGGGTGACTCCACTTCTCTGCTAATGCAAATGATTCGTAAGCCATGTCTACGTTCTCCTGAACGGAGTTTGGTGCGAGTACAATTAGGTGATAATCACCATTTCCCCCGCCCTTTACTGCCTGCCAGTAATTATCCTGTCCAGCAGAAATAAATCCATCACCGATACCAAATCTCTGTACACACGCTGCTACAGCGGGAACTCCAGCTGATACCCAATATGCTATACCTTCTTGATATAACGAAAATCCCGGGCCGGATGTAGATGTCAATGCACGAACTCCAAGTGCACGTGCAGCAAACGTCATATTTACACTTGCAATTTCAGACTCTCCCTGAACAAATGTCCCTCCAACCTCTTTCTGTCGCCAAGACATCCACTCAAGAATTTCCGACTGAGGCGTGATCGGATATCCGGCATAGAAACGACATCCTCCTCTTATAGCACCTTCAGCTAGAGCCTCATTGCCCTTCATTATTCTCTTTTCCATAACAAATCTCCTATTAATTTACAGAATTTCAAACACCAAATCCGGACACATAGCGTAGCAACAACCACACTGAACGCATTTCTCCTGATCTACAGCGACAGTAATAACCCCTTTGCCGTTTGTTCTACCAGAAAGGCTGAGAGCTTTAGGTTTGCAATTTGCGACACACAAATAACATCCTTTGCACCGTTCCTCTCTCGTTCTTACTTTTTCCATAGTCAATCATCCTTTCTTGTGGTGAATCTTAACAGTCATGTTCTGTATATTAGAACATTGTTTCGTTTATCGGAATTGTATCACCGCTAATGGTAATCGTCAATGATATAACCTACAGTATTTACAATTCGCAATTGATGTGATAGATTAACTTTAGAACATCGTTCTATTTTAAACAATTGATTGTGCGGAGTAGTGCTATGAGAAAACACAAGAATGAAATTGTTACACACAGGAAACCAAGTCTAGGTTTATCATTGATACCGATACTATCTGTATTTATACTCCTGCTACTTGCTTTGCTAAAATACAGAGTCGATATACAAATTCCACTCATAACAGCGTCGATTATTGCTGCCGTGATTTCGGTTGTTGTGTTAAAGAATCCTTGGGCTGATATTGAAAAAGGAATTATAGGTTCTATAATGAATGCAATGCAAGCGATACTTATTGCGTGTATTATTGGTCTAATTATTGGTTCGTGGATTGCCGGTGGAATTGTTCCCAGCTTAATATATTACGGGTTAAAGCTTTTATCACCTAGATTTTTTCTAGTAACGTGTTTATTAGTATGTTCAGTTGTCAGTGTGTCTACAGGTAGTTCGTGGACTACCTGCGGGACATTGGGAGTTGCCATGGTAGGGATTGGATCGGCAATGGGCATACCAGCAAGTATAACCGCCGGCTGCGTAGTTTCCGGAGCATATTTTGGAGATAAGATGTCACCATTTTCAGATACTACAAACCTTGCTCCGGCTGTTTCAGGGACAACTCTTTTTGCACATATTAGGCACATGATGTATACCACATCAGTTAGTTTTGTGATTGCCTGTATTCTGTATTTCTTGGTTAACTTCAAGTATGTATCGCATAGCAGGACTAGTAAAGATATCGTGACTGTCACAGCTGTACTTAGAGATCATTTTACAATCTCACCGCTTTTGCTGTTACCGCTTTTGATTCTATTTTGCATGATTTATTTCAAAATTCCTGCTATTCCTGGATTAATATTCAGCGTTCTATTAGGTGTATTCTGCGCACTTGCAATTCAAGGAGCGTCAATTATCGAAGTCGGAAGATGCTTGAGCTATGGATTTACTATGGATAGCGGAAATGAAATGCTGGATAAACTGCTTACAAAGGGCGGTCTTCAAAATATGATGTGGACAGTATCGTTAATACTATGTTCACTAACATTTGGTGGTATAATGCACCAATCCGGTATGCTTGAAACAATTGCAGAGAGCATCCTGAAAATAGCAAAATCCAACGGAAGTTTAATATGTGCAACCGGTTTCACTGCAGTAATGATTAATGTGATATGCGGTGAACAATACCTATCTATATTAATTACAGGAAAGATGTATAGCTCCGAATACAAGAACAGGGATTTAGCTCCCCAGAATCTCTCGAGAACATTGGAGGATTTTGGTACCATCACTTCACCGTTGATACCTTGGACAACTTGTGCCGTTGCTATTAGCACTTATCTAAGTATACCTACCCTCAATTATGCACCTTACGCGTTTCTCAACCTAATAAACCCATTTGTAGCAATAGTATTTGCAATTACAGGTTTCTCAATAAAGAAAAGGTCATCAATATCTCCGGAAGATATCGTCGATGCTTAATAAGTTTAGTGCATTCCCTAGGTACATAAATCATATATCGTCTAAACAATAGCGACTTGTCATAAGGCAAATCGCTATTGCTTTACCTTGAACAGTTCAAATAATAAATTCCTACTTTCGGTTCTTACTGTCTTTAAATTCCCCATAAGAAAAGAATATAAGCCCTAACCAGATTACTCCGATTGCCATAAAGAGAATTCTATCTGCAGGTTCTTTATATATTAATACCCCGATTATCAGCGTTATAGTCGGACTTATATATTCTGCCAGACCAAGTACAAACATAGTTGTTCTTTGTGCCGCATATGCGAATAATCCGAGCGGTATAGCCGTTGCGAAACCACATAAAAGTAACAGCATATAGTGGTAAAAGGCCCCTCTGCCAATTGCTCCTGTTCCATGTAATTCCATATAAACAATATAAATGAAAGCAAATGGCGCTAAAAATATAGTCTCGTAAAATAGCGACAATACCGGTGGATATTTCACTGTTTTCTTGATTGCCGAATATGTAGCAAACGTAATTGCAAGTAACAGTGCAATACCCGGAATCTGTCTATAATGAATTAATATAATAATTACACTTAAAGATGCCAATCCAATTGCAATTAATTTACAAAAAGTGAGTCTTTCTTTAAAAAATATAATGCCCATTGTACAAACTGCCAACGGTTCAATATAGTATCCTATACTTGTCTGTATAATGTGTCCAGAATTCACAGCCCATATAAATATGCTCCAATTAGATGTTATTATTAAACCCGTTATAACGTACTTGCATACAATCTTTTTATCCTTTAGTGGTGACAATATCTCATGCCACGAGTATTTTAGCCGCGCAAATACAAGGCTAACGATAGCAACTAACAGTATCCGATAAATTATTATTACAGATGAAGGTATTGGAATTAGTGATTTCCAATATAAAGGTAAAACACCCCAAAGACCTGTACACATAATCGCTGCTAAAAAGCCTTTTTCGTATTCACTTTTCATTAGACCACCTCTATTTCCTGTCAAATCTGCCCTCGCAAGTAATTATTATACATATATATTGTAATCTTACAGTCGCTTGCGGGCAATTATTACACATTAATTTACAGGTACCAACAACACATGTTATCCTAAGATATCATCGATAAAACTCATATTGTACCTAAATATCACTGGGAGTCCATAAAATTTGTTACAACTATACAGCATTGAAAACATCATATTTGCACTAGAGATCGTCGGCACCATCACCTTCGCGATCTCAGG
The DNA here is from genome assembly GCF_000293155.1 of Mogibacterium sp. CM50. Taxonomy (NCBI): domain Bacteria; kingdom Bacillati; phylum Bacillota; class Clostridia; order Peptostreptococcales; family Anaerovoracaceae; genus Mogibacterium; species Mogibacterium sp. CM50. The sequence continues at coordinate 40,883 of NZ_ALNL01000043.1, forward strand.
CGCCACGCTTGGCCTTGAGAAAGGTATGGATCTCATGGGTATCACCATACTAGGCTTAACCACAAGTGTCGGCGGCGGAATTATCAGGGATCTGATCGTCGGACAGACGCCTCCACTGACGTTTAGGAATCCGATATACCTAATAGTATCTATTATCACATCAGTTATCGTATTCCTGCCGCCGGTCAGAAAATGGATATTTTCTAAATCTACGCTCTATGAGATGCTCATGCTCGTCATGGATTCCGTCGGACTAGGCGTGTTTACGGTAAGTGGCATCCAAGCCGGATATGCTACGACATCTATCCACGGCGTGATACTGCTGTCGTTTGTCGGAGTAGTTACGGGTGTCGGCGGTGGCGTGCTCAGGGACATGATGGCCGGTGACAGACCGTACATCTTCGTCAAGCACTTCTATGCCAGCGCGTCACTCATCGGGGCCATATTCTGCACGGTGCTGTGGAACAATATAGACCAAAGAATCGCAATGACCGGCGGAGCAGCAATTATCCTGGTTTTGCGATTGATGGCCGCACGGTATCGCTGGAGTCTGCCTAAGGCTAACCCTGATAGAAATACAAGCGATAGTTAAGTCTCAGAAATGTATGTGCATATCGATTGTATTTTGAAGCCGGATGAGGCTGACAGCTAAAACAAATAAAAACTGAGTCACAAGAAAACGGAGCGGCTCTGCTGCTCCGCTTTTGTCAGACGGATACTGTGAAGCCGGGAGTACTCGTATCTGCCCGGCTCATCTATGTCATTGTGTCATGTACACCGGCAAAATGTCGGTGTGAAGCACGTCTATTTTGCAGCGATAATATCTGCCAAAGAGCGGCGCTTGAGATCATTGTTGAGATTGTTCTGTACGCGACAGAACTCAGCATGAATCATGCACGGGCTGTGTCCTGTATTAACCGGACAATTGGAATTACCGCGCAGACATTCGTTTACGAAGGAATTAGGTTCCATTATCTGATATACGTCGAATAATGTAATATCTGTCAGAGGTCTGGTTAGCATATAACCGCCGTTACTCCCGCGCATGCTCTTGACGAGGCCTCCCTTATCTAATTTTCTTGCAACCTTGTAAGCGATCGCTTCGGATATAAATTCTCCTTCTGCCAGCGAGCTTATGCTCGTTGGTATGTCTGTATGCAGGTTTTTAATAACTCTAAGTGCATAATCCGTTTCTCTGTTAAAAAGCATATTCGCCTCTCATTTCCTAATCTTACATGCAGAACACCAAACTGTACCTATACGGTCAAGTGGAAGCGGTGAAAATTTAACACATACATTACAGCACGTGTCAATTGCACATACAGATAATTCAGCTACAATATATTGTTAACACACTGCGAGCAGTTATTCAATAGGATTCCAAGCTTTATACAGTATATTATTTATACACTATTTGCTGCATTTGACAGTATTGAAATGCATAAACATATTATGCTTTGCAATCATGCGGTTTCAAATTAAGGTCGAATTACTTAAGCGGCTTATTACAACCTATCACATATCGTTTAATTCCTCCGAGGCAGCCACGCTTCGTGTCTTCTTATAAATCCGCACTGCGAATATCAAGCATATTGCCTCGGATATGGACAGCGACAGCCAGAGTTTTGACAACCCAAATACAATGCTTATCACCGCTATTGATACGACCAGAGTGACCGTACATCTCATAAGCGAGATTACGACTGCAACTCGGGATCTCTCGAGCGCTGTCAGGTAGCCGGCGATTATAATATTAAGACTAAGTACCGGAAAAGCAACAGCAATAAATCTCAGCGCAGACAAAACGTCATCATTAAGATTGCTGTCACTTCCTACGAACAGAGCTGCAATATGATTGCCGAAGGTCAGTACAAGTATAATTTCAATCACGGATAACGCTATGCCTGTCCTAATCTCATAACCGAATATAGTGTGAAAAGACGCCCTCTCACGGCGACCGTGATAGTAGCTGACAAGCGGCTGCGCGCCTTGGGCGATGCCATTTGCAAGAACAGATGCCAGCAGAATTACGTAAGAAAGGATCGAATAGATTATCAGCTCCCTGTCGTGCAGGAAGGCAGTTATGAAGTTGTTGAAGATGAACGTCACTATGCCGGGCGACATCTCGGTGATACCTGACGGCAAGCCGCACATAAATTCACGGCGAAGCAGGCCCTTGCGAAATCTGAATCGTTTGAATCTAAGCGTCGCTCGGCTGCCGGAAAAGTGAACCAGATATATTGCTATTACGACGGTCTGTGAGAACGATGTCGCGAGGCCGGCTCCCACGATCCCCCAGTCGAGTCGGAATATGGTGTACCAGTCGAGAAAAACATTTAGAATAACCCCCAACGTGACGTATATGGTCGACCGCTCAGGATAGCCGTCCGTCGCAAGCAGCAGCTCGAGGTTGTACGAAACGATAAACGAGAATATAAATGGTACGATTGTCAGCAGGTATTGCTTGACATAAGGAAGAGTTGCGTCCGATGCTCCGAGCAGCCCGGAAAGCGGGTTGATAAATACAAAGATGAGCACGCTGCCTGCTATAGACAACACGAACATCGCTGCAACACTCTCTGTGAAGACCTTTCTTGCCTCTATAGTACGATTTTCACCAAGAAGTCTGGCTACAATAGTTGATGTGCCTACTGCAAAAGTAATGGAAATCGCAAAAAGCAAGGTTACAAACGGCGTAACAATAGAGACGGCTGCAAGAGCCGTCTCGGATACACCGCGAGCTACAAATATTCCATCAACTATGATATACAGGGTGAATATCAGCTGACCTGCCATAGCCGGAACAATGTACCGCAAATATTTTCTAAGTAATGCACTGTCACTATTCAATCCCAGCCATCCTCATATTTATTTGCAATTCTGTCTCATTCTCAAGCTCAAGTGAGAAATATCACTCAAACTGTAGCCCCAGTATACTAATAATTTACCTCAACTGCAATGCAGCTTGTATTTATTTAATTTCTATTCGAGGTTAAATCGTTTCTTCATCAGGTAGTTCGATGTTAGGAAGTAAATTGCGAACTCAGCTGCTTGAACGAGTATCAGGCAGCCTACGCCCCAGAATGAGTAATTAATATCGCTCCCTATTACCTCGGCATTTACCGGAAGATTACCCATTATAAACACGAGAACATATGCCTCCACGATGGAGAACAGCACAAAGAATACGCCCATCAGGATTGCCTTGAACCTGTTAAATTGCGCTCCGACATTCACGCAGGTCAGGAACTTGAGTACAAACCTGGCCGCAGCTACTATTGCCAGTATGATTAATTCCAAAAACATAAACGCAACTTTACCTGCGAGCAATTTGTTTTCATTTATAGCTGTAAATATTGTATTGATCAGATCAATTCCGGTAAACATTTCAACTCCCGGAGATACAGCAAGTATGCCAAGTATTAGCGCAAATAAGCCCAGCACACCGGCAAGGAACACCCATATAGTAGTTGTAATAACCTTGCTCCAGATGTGAGTACTGATTTTTACAGGGAGAGAAAGCGTGAAATACCCCGCATCACCGTAGAAGGCTTTGTAAAATCTGCGGTCTACGATTACTATAAAGGTCATAACAACCACCGCTATGGATGCGACAACATATGCCAAAATAACAACATTAGATACGTAATCGGGAATTCTCCAGGCTCCTCTGGACAGAACCCCTATAATTACCTCCAACGCAAGCCACACCATGTATAATACTCCGAGCTCTTGAAAGAGAGCCTTGAACTCGTATTTCATCAATTTACCTAGCATTTAAAAACCTCCCTGAATAATTTATCGATGCTCTGCCCCTTCTGCTCGCGGAGATTATCTGCAGTTTCATGCACGACTATCTCCCCCTCTTTGATGAAGATTACATCATCGAGTACCGCCTCCACATCAGCAATAAGATGAGTAGAGATGATCACAACCGCCTCCGGATTGTAGTTGCTGATTATCGTCTTGAGTATATAATCTCTTGTTGCCGGATCAACTCCCGCGATAGGTTCATCAAGAAGATAAACCTCAGCCTTACGGGCCATTGTGAGTATAAGCTGTACCTTTTCCTTGGTACCCTTTGACATAGCCTTGAGCTTGAGTCCCGGTTCAATCCCGAGGTCATTGAGCATCGACATCGCATTGAGCTTATCGAAATCAGCAAAGAAGTCCTGATACATCTGAACCAGTCCGCCTGCTGTCATATAATTCGGATATGTGATTCTATCCGGCAGGTAGGCGATATGCGCCTTCGTCTCGGCTCCGGGAGCTTTGCCGTCTATCAGGACTGTGCCCGAGTCAGCTCTGAGCAGTCCCATCAGTGTCTTAATCAGTGTTGTCTTACCGGAACCGTTCGGTCCCATCAGGCCTACTATCTGACCTTTTTCTATGTGCAGCTCCACACCGGACAGGGCCGCCTTGGAACCGTATACCTTGGTTAGATTCTTGATGTCTATTATGCTCATTACTTCTCCTTCCTTAAACAGCCGGTAACCGCCTCAATAATTTCTTTATCGCTCATTCCGATATTTCGTAGCTTCTGAATCATTTCAGCAATATATTCACTTGATAAATTATTGTGTATCTCCTTCAAAACGCTCTCATCCTCCGTTACAAATCTCCCGCTGGTCCTCTCCGTACGCACAAGCCCGCGTCTCTCGAGCTCTGTAAGTGCACGCTGCACTGTATTTGGATTAACGCCTGCCTCAATCGCGACTTCCCTTACCGATGGCAGCTTCTCCCCCGGCAAATAATCCCGCCTGGCAATTCGTATGGTAAGCTCATCGATAATCTGTAGGTATATAGGCATTCCATCAACAAAATTCCAATTCACTAATTTCTCCTTCCTGAATTTATTAAATTCATATGCACCGGATTATAATATACAGCTTTCACGCTTATATGTTCCTCGGCGATGTGTTATTGTATTAATCTATTAATACAATAACACATCGCCGGAAAATTTCAAGCAGAAAATATATGAAAATTTTCTTAAGATAATTTCTATAGCAACAAAAGAATCCTGACAATCGCATAACCGGCGGTTTGTTGATCACCTCGCTACCGCTCGGTAAATCCACTGCTAAAGCAGATACAAAATCCAATTAAATATGCAGGGAACAAAACACTGTTCCCTGCTGTGCGCTTCCATACAAAGCGACATTTCACATTTAATTCAAATATTTTTCGTCCGTGAATGGATATTAATTTTCTTCATATTCATCATATTCACCGAGCTCGTAAAGACTTCTAATTCTTCCGTCCTCTTACCTTAAACGCAATTAACAGGATGGCAACACTTACTGCGGACATAAAGAGCATGGATTGAATAAGCGGCCCGAAATTATATGGTCTCCCCATCCAGAAATCTATATAGTCGTTTCCAAGCTGAGTCGTAGGCAATAAATCCGACAACCATTTAAGCGATTTGGGCAGATCTGATACAGAAATTCCCATATAGCCGCTCAAGATCATCATCGCAAAGTACAGAGCCATGGTAACACCGTACGTTGGGCCGAATTTTCTTATCAGCGTGGCAATTCCGTGAGCTAAAGCCATCAAGATCCCTGAAAGAAAGTATATTCCGAATAACCACAGTGCTCCGGCTGCCAAGGTAGGCTTCTTTAAGTCCATGAAAGGGACCGTTCCCACCAGATATATGGCCACACATAGTGTCAAAAATATCATGTTGGAAACAAGCTTGTTAAGCAATATATCCTTTTCGGAGAAGCCGAACAGAAGGATGCGCTCAGGAACGTTTTTGTCCAACTCATTTGAATATGTAGCCGCATGGCTTAGAAAAATACTTGCCAAAGGGATGAGCATCGCCATTCCGATGAACATGGTAGTTACAACCTCTGACTTATAGCTATCAGGAACATCCTTTAACGCACTTATTCGTATCAAGTGAATTAATGCAACCGGAAATACCGATCCGAAAAATATCGAATATCCGTTATATAGCGTATTTAGAAATTCATATTTAATCGTATACTTATTCATCGTTTCTCCCCGCATTTATAGTCATCATCTCTATATCATTATCGCTTCTTCTGTAATTAATATGGTTTTTTATCAATTTCTCTGTAATCTCAAGCTCTTCCTCCATGCTTGAGCACGAAAGTGCTATATCTTCATCCGAAGAGAAAATCCGCTTGTGATCCTTTGCAATCGCAGAAGCACGTTCCGTATCTTCAAATATCAACACCGCATTCCCGCAATACTTACGAAAAAGCTCTTCCTTTGAACCGTAATCAACAACTCTTCCATCCTTTAAATAAAGTATTTTTGTCGCCAGATTATCCAGCTCTGTATAGTAATGTGATGTTATAAGAAGAGTTGTTTTTCTATCCCTGTACCACTCCACAAGCTTTTCCACCAAGCGCTGGCGGGTTTCAAAGTCAAGACCTGATGTCACTTCGTCAAACATCGCAATCTCGCTGTCCTTACACATTACCAGGATAAGCGTAAGCCTTTGCTTTTGCCCCCCTGAAAGGTGCTTCCACCGCTTCTTTAGGCACTCTTCAAACTCAAAAAACTTAATCATCTCAACGAGCTTGGGATTTTCATTTATTCTGCACCCCATAATCATCTCAATTATTACTCTGATCGGAACAGTTTCTATGTATGAATTCTGCTGCATATGAACAGCGATCTCATTTGATGGAATGCTCAAGGTTATATTCCCCTTATGCGGAACAAGCCCGAGAATACTCCTGAGCAGTGTTGTTTTACCGGCTCCGTTGCTGCCTATAATTCCAACTCTTTCACCGTCCTTAATCTCCACTACCCGGCCGAGATCTACGGCAACCTTATCCTTAAAGCTAACCTTTACATTGTCGAGTCTAATCATCGCTACCTCTTTTCTCTAATACAAACTCCACGCCGTCCTGCACATTCTCACCGCTCAGCTCCATACCAAGCTTTCCGGCAAAATATTTTGCTATATAAAGCCCAAGCCCATGCCCCTTATTGCGTTCGGAACCTTCAGCCTCAACACTTGTCACAAACGGCTCGAATATATTTTCGACAATAGTCTCTTCGATATGCCCCGGCTGATTAAAAACAGTAATTCGTGTCTTTTCTACCGTAACCTTCACGCTTCCGTTTTCCTTCGTATGATTTATTCCGTTCGTAACCAGGTTTTCCAGTATTTTTTTGAGCATCATAGTGTTGCTCTGCCAGCAAATATCTCCTCCTGATGCTTCAAGCTGTATAGCAATCCCCTTTAAATCAGCGTTAATACGGTTTTTACCTATGATTTCCCGGCAAAGGCTCATCATCTCAATCGGTTCAATCTCATTATTATCAGCTATACCGTTGATATTTGAAGTTTCATCAATTATGCTCATCATTTCCTTGAGCTGGGATTTGACCTCCGGCAAATATATATCTCTGTTTCCAAATTTGCCGATATTACCGATCATCCCGTCCACAAGAAGCATCGATGCTGCGATAGGTGTTTTCAGTTGATGTGATGTAGCACGCATGTACACTTCCTTCCGCTTATTCTCTTCCTCAAGCTCATTAACTGCCTGCGCCTGTTTTTCATAAAGGAGATTTAGGGCTGCAGTCAAATCGGCAATTTCATCTTTCCCTGAGATTTCCAGCGGAGCAAGATTATCGGATGAAGAATACATCCTTTTTTCGGCATCCATCGATAGTTTTTTTATCGGTTCAACGATTTTTTTGGAATAAATCGCCGAAACTCCGAACGCCAATATTATCATAAATAAGGCAAGCATAGGCATTGAACCGTATAGCACAGGTAATATCTCCTTTGCAGTCGGTGTCATCACGCTGTTTGCCATGATTAAGGTGTTATCTCCCTTATTTGTTACTCCCACAAAATACGTGTAGCTCGTGCCGGAATAACGACTTTGTACACTGAACTCTCCTATTCCTATGCCACCGCTGAAATAATGAAGCTTCCGCCCCTTTGCTTCAAACTGAGCTGAATTTCCTTCAAGATTAATATCTATTTTGAAATTTTTCTTAATTTCACCTGTATTTTCAGAAAGGATTGAAGATAGAACAGGCTTGAATTCCCGGAATAACGCTTTGCTGTTTTTTGCGTCATTTTCGTCCACAGCTCTTATTTTATCTATAAGCATTTTTGCTGACGGGCTCGTAAATTCAACATGTCCGTCAAACCCCGCTCCGGTAACCTTAATTGAGTAACCATGCTTGGGAACAACTATTCCCAGCATAGTCGAGTCACCTATGCCCGTGCTTTTCAAGGATTCATGCTCTTTAAAGTACTCCATGGCCGTCCTTGAATTCTGCAAATTCTGCTTCCCCTTATAGTCCATATACATTGATGGCATCAGAAAAATCATATAAGAAAATATAACTATTCCCATTATTAAAGAGATTATGACACTGTATAAAAATGTCTTACTTCCCAATTTCATCTTCTTTTCTCCACCTGTATCCAAGTCCTATAACGGTTTCAATATAGTCAAAGGGCAGCTTCTTTCTTAGATTTTTGACATGAGCATCTATAATTCTGTCGTTCGCAATATAATCCTCATCAAATATTTTATTTATCAGCTGATCTCTGCTGAAGACTCTTCCCGGGCTGTCTCTCAAGGTCTTCATCAGAACAAACTCACTCACGGTCAATCTCAAATTTTTCCTGTTGTAATAAGCTCTAAATTCTTCCTCGTCGACTACGAATCCATGCTCCATTTCAGAAGAAATACTCTTCCCGGTCCTTCTCAGGACAGCTTCTATCCGTTTTATCAGAATTATCGGAGAAGCCGGCTTCGTGACGTAATCATCAGCAAGGAAATTAAATGCTTCCAATTGCGTATTGATATCGTCATATGCAGTGAGCATTATAGCCCCTACGTCGTCACCCGGTCTCGCCTTGACGGCTTCCAGAACCTCGAGCCCGCTTGCCCCCGGCACCCTGACATCCAGAACAGCGATTTCGAACTGACCGCCCTCTGCCACAAACTTTATGGCGTTGTCTCCTCTATCAAAGGGGATTACCTCATAGCCTGCTACTGCCATGTACTCCGATAATACCTCGCGAATCATTTTTTCATCTTCCAGGAAAAGTATCTTTGCCATACGTATGTCCTTTCTTTCCTCCGGTTATACAGTAATCCCGCCGTATGAATCTGATATGAATTTACCTTGCACATTATTTATTATACACTCGCCGAAAAATAGCAAAAGAAAAACCTCTCCCCTCGGAATCGAATTGAGGTGACCTCAAAATTCTGACAGAAGAGGTGTATTTAGTTGTTTAGAATGTTCCGATCTGAATCCTAGAACGTAGCAACCTCCGGATTGCACGGCTCACAAGCTTCCACTGACTTGCAGTACAGTACAGGCCCCTTCTCTCCGTAGGCATCTACAAATTCTATTCTGACCTTGGCCTTGATCTGAACCCACGCACCGTTCTTGAAATCATCAATCCTGTCATAGATACCCAGAAGAGCCGCGAATTGTATATCCTCAACGCAGCATGTCATCAGATGACGTCCGAATCCGAACTGTCCGTGTTTCATATCTCCGCCTTTGACCACTCTGCCCTTGATAACTATGCTCTTGTTGCTGTAATCGTCCTGGTTCTCGTTGATGTCGCGGTACCAATCCGCATACATATCATCGGCAACCTCGACAGTGCTCGCTTTCTTGTCGAACGGCAACTCATCAACTATGTCGTCGACCTCAATATCGTTAGGTCCGAACTCATATACTATCTGTGAGCGACGGTTTGCGACGCGCACCTCCTTGTGAAAAGGGAGCTTGTCGTTATCCTTTTTGAACCTGTTGAACACGACAAGCTCTGCATTCTGCATCTTGTTGAAGCACAGCTGTCTCATGTTCTTGTTATACAGGTCAAACATCGTGGCATCAAAGAATGTCATCTCCTGCGCGATGACCCAATTGCGAGGCATATTCTCAAACAGCGTCTGCGTCATCCACATACCGTTATATTCCACCAGCACTCTATTAAGTAAGTATTTGGATGCAATGCCGTTGAGCCGAGCTTCTGTCAGGTCGCTCTCCTTCTCGATTCTCTCGATAAAAACCTTGTCCGCAAACTTGCTCTCATCGTAGGCTACTTCACCTGATTCGCAGACTAGAAGCAGTGTATTCGCACCTTCCCCGAACTCCGGCGTTGCCAATGTGTCCTGAATAAAGGTCGATTTACCAGCACCTAGAAATCCTGTAAATAAATATACCGGTTTTTCCCTCATATTCCAAACAACTCCTTAATCTTATCCTTGTTGAGTCCTACTCCGATCACGCATATTACACCGGTTGCTTCGGCCTCGCCCGCTACTCTGATCTCAGGCTCGCCCGGCACGTAGTCAAATTCATACCATTCGCCATCTGTGCCTGCTACAAAGCCTTTTGCCCTCAGAACCTGTCCGCATAGTTCGGGGTCCATAAGTCCTGCCAGAGCCTGTTCCAGCCGGTCTCTCGTGAAGCGATGTGCGGTCTCAACGCCCATCTCATCAAACACTTCGTCGGCGTGGTGGCCGTGGTGATGGTGCTCATGTCCGCACTCGCGGTCGTGATCGTCATGGTGATGATGGTGCTCGTGTCCGCACTCGCGGTCGTGATCGTCGTGGTGATGGTGGTGCTCGTGTCCGCACTCGCGGTCGTGATCGTCATGGTGATGGTGGTGCTCGTGTCCGCACTCGTGGTCGTGATCGTCATGGTGATGGTGGTGCTCGTGTCCGCACTCGTGGTCGTGATCATCGTGGTGATGGTGCTCTGCCTCGTGCTCAGCCTGCTCTCTATATGCTTCCTCTCTCAGATGATCCAGCTCTGCCGAGAGGGTTCTTTTCTGCTCCATTATCTCGAGAATCTTGGCTCCATCGATGTCCTTCCAATCTGTAGTAACGATGGAAGCCTCCTTGTTATGCTCACGCAGCAACGCGATGCACTTATCGATATCATCCTGTGACAGGCCTGCTGTGTGGCTGAGGATAATCGAGCTTGCATGCTCCACCTGGTTCTCGTAGAACTCACCGAAGTTGCTCATATACATATCGGCCTTCCCGGCATCTACGACAGTCGTGAATCCATTGAGCTCTATCTTGTCATTGCCGAGATCCTGGACGGCAATAATTACGTCTGACAGCTTGCCGACACCGGATGGCTCGATGAGAATTCTTTCCGGATTGTACTTCTCGATAACCTCGTTAAGAGCCTTGCCGAAATCACCTACCAGAGTGCAGCAGATACAGCCCGCATTCATCTGATTGATCTGAATTCCTGTATTCTGCAGAAATCCCTTATCTACACCAATCTCCCCAAACTCGTTCTCGATCAGAACAATCTTGTCTGTATCGTAAGCTTCCTCGATAAGCTTTCTGATAAGAGTTGTCTTTCCGGCTCCCAGAAATCCCGAGAAAATATCAACTTTTGTCATATCCCTCAATCCTTTCTATTCGTAAATTTTCAGGTAAATCTTAATCTTATACCCGCTGCTCAGCCGGTAGCCGTGCAGCGTGCGTAATTAGTCTTATGCCATTAGAGTATCCGCTGCAATTTAAAGTACGTGATAACTAACCGCACGACGGAATTATATCACATAAAGCCAACTCTTTTTGTCACTGCTGTGTTTTATTTCTCGAAAATATCAGCCATCCGCCTCGCCCATGCCGTTGCAGATGGCTGCTTATATCGTATTATTACGACTTCCTGCGCAGTTCCTCGACAAGCACCGGAATTGAGGGATACACGTTTATCTTTACCTCTTCCGACTTCCTGCGCAGTTCCTTAACAAGCCGTGCTTCAGTGCCCGTCACCTACTTGTGAGTCTTCTTCCAGGCCTTGATGCTATTGAGCCTCTCCTTAAATCTGCCCTCAACACCCTGCTCAGTCGGCTTGTAGTATTCACGCCCCGTCAGTGAGTCGGGCAGACACTGCATGGCGGTTATCTTATCCTCGTAGTCATGCGCATACTTATACCCCTTGCCGTAGCCGAGTCCCTTCATCAGCGATGTCGGCGCATTCCTGATATTCATCGGAACCGGTTCCGCCATGTGCTCCTGAGCATCGTCCCTGGCGGCAAAATACGCCACCTCCATCGCATTGGACTTAGGTGCCAGCGCCATGTATATGACAGCCTGCGTCAGATGCACCGAGCACTCAGGCATTCCTATAAAATGGCAGGCCTGATAGGCCGCTATCGCTATCTCAAGTGCCCGAGGATCCGCAAGTCCGACATCCTCCGAAGCGAATCTGGTAACGCGTCTGGCGACATACAGCGGGTCTTCACCTGCCTCCAGCATGCGAGCCAGCCAGTATACGGCAGCGTCCGCATCGGAGTTTCTCATGGATTTATGCAGAGCGGAGATAATGTTGTAATGCTCCTCTCCATCCTTATCGTATAGCAATGACTTCCTGGAAATACACTGTTCCAGCGTTTCCATCGTGATGTCGATCGTCCCATCCGGCTGCACATCACCATTTAGAACGACCATCTCAAGAGTCGTCAGTGAGCTTCTGGCATCGCCGTTAGCAAACTCAGCAATCATATGCAGCATATCATCGGTGATATTGACACGCTCACTTCCGTATCCCCTGGGGTCGGCGATTGCGCGCTTGAGCAGCTGCTCTATATCATCGGTTTCGAGAGCCTTGAGGACGAATACCTTGCACCTGGACAGCAAAGCGCCGTTAACCTCAAAGGACGGATTCTCAGTGGTAGCGCCTATGAGCGTGATGCTCCCCTTCTCTACAAACGGCAGGAAAGCATCCTGCTGAGCCTTGTTGAATCTGTGAATCTCGTCGATAAACACTATGGTCTTCTCGCCGAATCTCGCGTATCGGTCAGCCTGCTGCATGACGTTGCGAATTTCCTTGATACCGCTGGTAACAGCGGAAAAGGTGATGAAATTCGCCTTGGTCTTACCTGCGATTATCTGCGCAAGGGTAGTCTTTCCGACTCCCGGCGGTCCCCAGAATATCATCGAAGGAACCTTATCGGATTCAATTAACCGGCTCAAAATCTTGCCCTCTCCTATGAGGTGCTGCTGACCCGCAAACTCACTGAGATTCTTAGGTCTCATGCGCGCAGCTAGCGGTTCATCATTGCTCTTGTCTTTTTCAAATATTGAAATCTGTTCCATTAACTATACCCTTTTCCTGCCTGATATACTTTACAGTTCGTGGCCTCATATGCCTGCCTCGTCCGGTTCACCGCGTTGCTCCCTTTTCGTACACTCCCTGTACTGCGCTTTCTTTGCCAAGCTGAATATTTCAAACGAAAAGTGCCGGTCTAAAAGTAGCTGACCTTGACACGCTTTCCCATCTTTTTGAGAGATGCGGACAGCTCCTCTATCATGTTCATCTTGACACTGAAATTGAGTGGCATCTCTGCTTCCTGGTGAGCCGGGTTTACCGCTCTTCCGACAAAGAAGTTGATGTCGGTCGCCTCTTCAAAAAGTATACGGCTGATAAGAGAGGATGCGTCGTGCGAAACACTCCACTCGGCGAAGCCTTCGTCGTTTGCGAGATAATCACGGGCATTCTTAACGACGTGATCTATGGTTACGATACCCTCGGTGACGAGGTCAACACCCTCAATCTCGGAGATTGGCGGTCCACCGACCTTGCCATTTACCCTGCCGGTCTTGATAGGCCTGCCCAGGAAGGCGGATGCAATCGATGCGGTCGTACCTCCGCAGATAATGTGCTTACCTGCCTTGGAGAAGAACAGCGACATCATGCGGTCACAGTCATCTCGGCTGGTAGGAGGTCCAAACAGCAGGTTGACCTGCGCACGTTTGATAACCCTGATGATGCAGGCAGTGGCATCGTCGATCGGCTTGCCACCATAGAGCTTGTTGCATTCCTCGACGAGAATTGTTGCCAAGGTCTTGGCAGGATAACCGACCGGTGCGATGGTCTCCATAAACGAAGCGATGTCAGCCTCGGTCCAGTCCTTGTTGTACGAGAGATCGATGTTAGCTCCGGGACAGCCGTCGCTCATGGCTATAAACATGTCATCTTCCTGCAGCTTAATCTCCGAGCGATAGATTTTCTTACCGTCTATAACATGTTCTATCATTTCATAGTCGGTTGCGGCAAAATCTCTGATGAGTATTACGCGAGGGTTCTCGTACTGGATCAGTTCCAGCGATTCGTTATCCTTGATATGCATAATCGTAAAGGTTGAATACGCTACGTCATATTCCGAGCTGATTGGAAGTGTCGCCGCTATAGTGTGCACACATTCCTCGAGCGGCATACCCTCAGCCATCATAGTGGAGATGATTTTGGAGGTGAGAGTAGATAGGATGCTCGCCTTTACTCCGCTTCGCAGGCCGTCGGCAAGAACTATGATTCTGTCGCCATTCTCCTGCTGCGCAACCGCTACCGTATCTCCGCATAGCTGTTCACCGTAGTGATTAATACTCTTGTATCCAATGTCTATACTGAGATCGTTCATACTAATCCTCCATCGTATCCTTGAGCTTGGTCAACGCTATCTTGGTCTCGGCGGTGGTCTCTCCGAGGAGCGACGCTATCTCCTGTACGATACGCATCTGCTTCTCGACCATCTGATCCGCAATCGCTGTCGTCTGCTGCATTATCTGCGCTTTTTTATTGCGTTCCCTGGCCTCATCGCTGACATCGTCAAGCAGGCAGATCAGCATATGATACTTATTGTCATACAAAATTGTCTGTTCCACATACTTGTCATACTCGGCGAGATATGAACACTGGAACGTGCTCTTTTTGGTCTGCAGCACGTCCATAAAAGGCTTAGGTTCGAGCAGCGTCACTATCTGTGCGCCAAATACATCCTGTGGTCTCCTGATATTCATTATCTTGCATGCCGCAGGATTGATCTCCTGCACCTCAAGTCTCTCATTGAGCACGATGAGTCCGTTAGGAGCGTTGTCGAACAGTATGTCCGAGAAATCCTCTGATTTCTTGGCGAGCAGTGGCTGACAGATCTCGATTACCGCCTTGTTCTGATACACGGCAATAGCCTTCTCACGGCAGGTGTCATATCCGCACATACCGCAGTTCAGCTCGTCGGCAGGTCTGGTCTTGCCCATATTAGCCATAATCTCACGAATCTTGCGTTCGTTAGGCATCGGCATCATGCCCTTCATAATCTCAAAGCTGCGAGTTATCTCGCCTAGCTCCGGTTGCTCTATATCAAAGTGCTCATCGCCGGCATATCGGCTTACAGCCTTGTAGTTTCTAACCGGATTGTTGTGAAGCTTCTCTATCGTCGGACCACCCACGCAGCCGCCGGAACATGCCCACATCTCGATAAAGCACTGTTCCATCTCGCCATTTGCGATGTCCTCGAGTGCATCGATGCATTTGTCAGGGCCATCCACCGTGAGGTAAGCGTAGCCTGCGGACTTCTTATCCATGCACCTAATGATACCGCCGGCAGCTGCAAACAGTCGCTCCTTGGACTGCTTGCACTCGTCCGTTCCCTTGTGAATCTCCAAGCTATGAGCGATAAGCAGCTCGTCGAACTCCTCGTATGTGAGTACGGCATCTACTGTCGACCCGTGACGATTCGCCTCGTCCTTGCGAGCAATGCAAGGACCAACGTATACAATCTTGGCTTCCGGCTCACGCTTCCTGATGTCAGCGCAGTGAATCTGTACCGGTGACATGGCGTTGGACAGATTGCCGATGAGATCCGGGTAATGCTTCTGAATCATGAGATTGACAGACGGACAACACGATGATATTACCACGCTCATGCGCTCATCCTTGATGACATCCTCATACTCGCGTTTTACCACGACGCCGAACGGTGCAGTCTCTTCTGCACTCACGAAGCCCAGCTCTTTGGCTGTTTCAGACATCGTCTCGATTCCCGTTCCATCGTAATATGCGACGAAGGACGGATCGACGCTCAGATATACAGGTCGGTCGCCCTCAAGCAGCATCTCAACCTTCTCAACCTCGCTGAGGATCTTTTGAGCATCCTGCGGACAGACCACATAACACTGTCCGCACAGAACGCATTCATCGGCGATGACGTGGGCAAGATTGCCGGAGAACCTGATTGACTGCACGGGGCAGTGTCTGACGCACTTATAGCAGTTCTTGCAGTTTGATTTTTTCAAAAATAAAGGATGAGCCATTTAATTACCCTCGCTTTTCTTCAAAATATATTCATTAGCAGTCGCGGTCGCGACCATTCATACTTTTTCATACCTGTATTTATCATATCCCAATTTGTTCGTTTACAAAAGGCGGTATTTCAGATAAGATTATTTCATGTGGATATATGCTGATGTGATATCGCAAATTTACCATCCATGGAGAGAATGTATGGATTCTGCAAGTTCAGTATGGAAACGATTGACCATTCGACTGTTCAATCGCAAGTCTATAACGAATTACATAATAATAATCATCTGCTCCGGCGCTATCGCCTTTGGCCTGACGCAATACACGCCGTCGGTCGACCGCATGCGTGCCAAGGCGCTGAGCATCATCAGCAAGATGGACACGTCCGAGTATTTCAAGGAAGATATCGGCACGGTCAACAAGATCAAGCGCGACTACGAGGACAAGCTCAAGCAGCAGGTGCTCAAACAGGATTTAGGGAAGACAGTATCCGGATTCAACAAGGACGTAGCTAAGGTCAAGACTAAGTCGGCGATGATCAAGGATCTGCTCGATAAGCTCAACAAGTACAAAAAGGACATCTACAGCGATGAGGACAAGGAATCGGCGAAGGAGCTAATCCACAAGTTCAAGGTAGGAGCTAAGGAGGACAGTACCAAGGACGCTCTTGAATCCAGATACCTCGATATCGAAGAACAGATTCTCAAGTTCAAGACTGTCAAGCAGCACGAGGAGGAAGAAGCTCGCAAGGTCAAGATTGCAGCCAGATGGACTATAAAGGATTCAGAAGAATATCCTTTCAAGCTCAGCCCGGATGGAAGCTTCATCATGCCGATAGACATGAACGGTTCGCACGGTTATCTCACAGGCAAGTGGGAGCTGGATAACACAACTGTTACTGTGCATATCACCAAAAACACAATTGACGAAGGGTACAAACCATACGACTGGGTGTTCAACTACAACGAGGATTCGGACACTCTGGTCGGCACAGGTCAGTTCGCGGGCTGGACCTATACTAAATACTAGAGTCGGCGCCGTCACGCAAATCAATATTCAACGGGATCGATTGCACGGCGAGTGCATTCTGAATATTGACATATTGACATAATGGAGAGTTATATGATTATAGGACAAAAATAGTTGATAAAAGGCGGATGCTGTTACCCATCCGCCTTTCACTATTCAATATCAACGTCGAGAGGCTTATCTATCTCCTCTCCGACATACTTACCGTTCTTGCGGCGCTGCCGGACACACTCCGACAACAGATATTCGATTTGACCGTTAACAGAGCGAAAATCGTCCTCTGCCCAAGCCTGAATATCCTTGAACAGCTTTTCCGATATTCTGAGTGGTATTTGTTTCTTATTCGCCATTAGGTTTGTCCACGTCCATTAATATAATCTTCTTTTCATTGTAATACAATTCTACGAAATTATCTGCTATTCTAATCCCTTAACTTCCGAATTTCGTGTTTATTTTTAATACAATGAGCCGGAATTAACTATCGGTTGCGCATCGTGATTGCCGCACAGCACGACCATCAGATTTGACACCATGGCAGCCTTACGCTCCTCATCCAGCTCGACAATTCCGTCCTCATTGAGCTTCTCGAGTGCGAGCTTGACCATGCCGACAGCTCCATCCACTATCATCGCTCTAGCATCGACAACTGCGCTTGCCTGTTGTCTCTGCAGCATTACCGCTGCGATTTCCGGAGCATATGCGAGGTATGTGATACGAGCTTCTATAATCTCGATTCCGGCCTCTACCACCCGCTCCTGTATGTCGTTCTTGATTCGCTCTGCAACTACATCACTGGATCCGCGAAGGGAGCCTTCATCAGCCATACCGTCGCCGGTAGTATCGATATTGGGAGCTGCGTCATATGGATAAAGCCTTACAACATTTCGGAGAGCAGAATCACTCTGTAGCGACAGGTACTCTTTGAAGTTGTCTACGTTAAATACCGCCTTCGTAGTATCTGTAACTCTCCACATGACAGCAATTCCTATCTCAACAGGATTGCCGAGTGCATCGTTAATCTTCTGAACCGCATTATTAAGTGTCATAATTTTGAGCGAAATCCTCTTGCCGGAGGTTGTATCCGACTCACCGCTACCGACACCCAGCTTGCCTTTAGGGCTTATGTCTCCCGATTGACCCAGCCTGGTATTAGCAGCTGGATTAAATGCGGAGCAGAACGGATTGACATAATAGAAGCCTTCGCCTTTGAGCGTTCCGTAGTACTTTCCAAACAATGTAAGAACCAGTGCTTCCTGTGGCTTGAGGGTTCTGAAGCCTGCGAATAACAACAGTCCGAAGATTATATATGCTATACATATTGCCATCACTGCCAAATTATCACTCATCGCTGATTTCAGCAACATAAATACTGACACCGCATATAGAGCGAGCAGGATAACGAGCATCAACATCCCGTGCTTCTTATTGGTCAAAACTTTCTCTTCCATCGGAGTTCCTCCTTTAACTATGATTAATTGCAAATCATTTTCTTACCTGATGGTTATATGATATCATTTTAATATCATATGTCAATAGAACTTCCGGAAAAGCCCCGAAAATACCCTCTGACCTATTTCTTGCATTTCTTACAGAGCTCCGGCTATCTACCGACGTGACATTTCCGACTGCCGGAGCACTGCGGCTCACGAAATGTTTTTGCTCGAAAAAGGCACACCAGCATTAGCTGATGCGCCTCTTATAGTCGTCAGTTCAGAATCTAATCACAGTCCTATAAGCCAAACAGCCCTTTCTTGACATAAGCTTCCGACTGCATATCAGTAACCTTATAACCCATCTGTCCCAGCTCATAGGTTAACTCGGCTCTTGGAAGCTCATCCGGTGAAACGATAACACAGTCACCCTTTACGTGAGAAGCTTTGACCTTCTTGACCTTAAAATTCTTTCTGATTATATCGCTGACATGGGTCTCGCACATGTTGCACTGCATGCCATCTATCTTGACAGTAGTCTTAATCATGCTGCACACCCCCTATCCGCTGCATTTCTTCGTTAATATCTATGCCAGGCATTATTCCATATCACGCTTCTGTGGCAGGCTGCATCCCGAACAGCCTGAACAGCTGCCTCCGCAACCGCAGCCGGTAATACCGGCCTTGTGCTTTTTAACCATGTCTCTAACAATCAGGAACGCAATCACGGCGATTGCAGCGATGATAATTATATCTACTACTCTCATATCTCTACCTCCTTATTGATATTCTAGCCTTTATATGTGATGTCTCTAAGTTTATTTGAAGAAGCTGATCAGAACTCTAATAGCGATCACAAAAGCTACTACAACCAATCCGAGCACAATTATATCTGCAATATTCATAATTACCCTCTCTAATAACGCAGCTTGAGCAAGCATACCTGCACGCTCAAGCTGTCATTAATATGCTACTTATTCTCTGTAAGCGGCTCCAGCATAACCTTCTTGTTTGGATCCGGTCTGAACAGCAGATACAGGATTGCGATAGCAATTACACCCGCGATGATAGTCCAGATGCTGAATGCAACCTGCCCTATAGCGAGTCCGATCAGCTGATATACCATCAGTGCAATTAAGTATGCCGATACATTCTGGAATATGATTGTAAACCAGAAATATCTCCTGTTGTTCATTTCCTTTGCAACCGTCGAAATAGCGGCGAGGCACGGAGAATCGAACATATTGAACATAAGGAACGAAACAGCTGCTATTGAAGTTGGGAAGAACGAATCAAACGCTGTCCTCATCGATACCTCATAGCCTTCTATTTCACCCAATCCGGAAAGAACGCCCATCGTTGAAACAATTCCTTCCTTGGCAACGAAGCCGGAGATTGAGCTTGCCACTGCCTGCCATGTTCCAAACCCAAGCGGTGCAAAGATGAAGGCAAGTCCTCTACCGATTGTTGCCATAAGGCTATCGTCGGGATCAACTGCTCCGAATGAACCGTTGTGGAAACCATAGCTGGATAGCACCCACATTACTACTACGCAGAGGAAAAGGATTGTTCCCGCCTTCTTGACAAACGCCCATACTCTTTCCCATACGTGAATCAAAACGCCTTTAACCGATGGTAGATGGTAATTAGGCAGCTCCATAATGAATGGTGCGGGATCACCTGCAAATGACTTTGTCTTCTTGAGGATGATGCATGAGCAAATAACTACAAGAATGCCTGCAAAGTACATCATAGGTGCAATCCACCATTTTCCGCCCACCAGATAGGCTGAAATAGCTGCGATTACCGGAAGCTTAGCTCCGCATGGAATAGATGTTGTCGTCATCATCGTCATTCGACGATCCTTTTCGTTTTCGATGGTTCTGGTCGCCATGATTCCCGGAACACCGCAGCCGGAAGATATGAGGAACGGAATAAAGGATTTACCCGAAAGACCGAATCTTCTGAAAATTCTATCCATGATGAACGCAACTCTGGCCATGTATCCGCAATCCTCCAGGATCGAAAGGAACAGGAATACGCAAGCCATCTGCGGCGTGAATCCGAGCACTGTACCGATACCGTTGATGATACCGTCAACTACCAGGGAAACGATCCAAGCCGAAACGCCGAGGTGCTCGAGCCCGCTTCTGGCCCCGGGGATTACCCACTCGCCAAACAGTGTATCGTTAGCCCAGTCAGTTGCAGGTGTACCAATCTTGGTCAGAGCCAAATAGTAAACTATAAACATGACTGCTACAAAGATCGGCAACGCCAGGATTCTGTTAGTAACGATTCTATCAATCTTATCGGAAGTCGACAGCTTCTCGCGATTAGCTTTCTTGGTGATTGCCTTAGGAGCTACCTTGTTGATATATGCATATCTCTGGTTGATGATGATGCTCTCCGCATCGTCATCCATTTCCTTCTCACAATCTGCAATATGCTCCTCAATGTGCTTGTTGAGGTCTGCATCCAGTGCCAGCTCCTCGACAACCTTCTCATCCCTCTCGAACAGTTTGATTGCATACCATCTGAGATTTTCCTTGCTAACGATATTCTCGATGGATTCCTCAATATGCGCAATCGCATGCTCTACAGAGCCGTTGAACACGTGAGGT
The DNA here is from genome assembly GCF_000293155.1 of Mogibacterium sp. CM50. Lineage (NCBI taxonomy): Bacteria > Bacillati > Bacillota > Clostridia > Peptostreptococcales > Anaerovoracaceae > Mogibacterium > Mogibacterium sp. CM50. Next base: position 62,052 of record NZ_ALNL01000043.1, read on the forward strand.
CTCTCCCCCGGCTTGTGAGACTCTGCTGCAGCCAGTGCGCTCTTGATCAACTCGCCGGCTCCGGTTCCCTTGAGAGCACTGATTGGAAGCACCGGGCATCCGAGCTCCTCGCTAAGCTTGTCCAGCTTGATGGTATCTCCGGCCTTCTCCACGAGGTCCATCATGTTAACTGCGATTACTACAGGGATGCTGAGCTCCAGCAGCTGAGTTGTAAGGTATAGGTTTCTCTCGAGATTCGTTCCGTCAATGATGTTGATGATAGCATCCGGCTTCTCATTGACGAGGTAGTTCCTGGAAACAACCTCCTCTAGTGTGTATGGCGACAACGAGTAGATACCGGGCAGGTCCTGAATAATAACCTCCTTGTGTCCACGAAGCTTACCGTCTTTCTTCTCTACTGTTACACCCGGCCAGTTACCAACGTACTGAGCGGAACCTGTCAGATCATTAAATAGTGTGGTTTTACCACAGTTAGGATTACCCGCGAGGGCGATCTTAAGTGACATGTTAGTACACTCCTTTCATGGTACTTAATAATAAATATAAGTAGTTAACTTGAACTAATCGGATTTTAAAAAAAATATGTGCCTAATGAAGTCTCTCGGTCAAGGGTTGTTATCTTAATCAACGACTCTTAGGCTCATCTCACCCGGCTTAGCCCTCGGTTTCAACATCGATTAGCGCTGCATCAGCCTTTCTTACGGAAAGCTCATAGCCTCTAACTGTCAGCTCGATTGGATCACCCAGAGGCGCAACCTTTCTAACAAAAAGGTCAGTGCCCTTAGTCAGGCCCATGTCCATGATTCTGCGCTTTACTGCGCCGGCACCGTTGATCTTCTTAATAGTGGCCGTCTTACCTACTTTGACATTATTAAGAGTTGTCATCTGACTTGCCATTTTGTTATCCTCCTTAATAAAATAATATGTAATGCTGAAGAATTAGTGCTAGCCGTGCTAGATCATAATTCGTCTTGCCATAGTCTCATTCAGCGCAATCCTTGAACCGTGAACCTGCAGTATCACGTTACCTTCGTATGCACTGACTACCTTAACATTCGCATCTACTACAAAACCGAGTTCCGCGAGATGCTGTCTAATAGCGTCATTACCTGTAATCTTGCGCACTGTCACAAGTTCTCCTGCTTTAGCTAGCGTGATTGGTATCATATCGTGCATCTCCTTCACTAATTTAATTTAAAATACGCGGCAAATAACCGCGTTGTCAGTTATATAGCCAACACCGTGTTAAGTGTTTTTAACTTAAATTAGTGTACATTAACTGTTTTGTTTTGTCAATCAGTTTGGTTGCTTTAATTGAAATTCAAATTCATTTTCAACATAAAATGGTTGTGATATTTCGTCACAACCATTCTCTCTGCACTTAAATTTTACAAGCTTTATAATAACTCTCTCTATTTCCTGTGATTTGCGCATGGATTGCCCCTATATGTTATGTGCGGGCATACTAAATCCATCTCCAAATACGCAACCTCATGTTATCCTGTCTAGCGCTTTTTCTTAGCCTGCTCGATTTCATCGCGAGTTGTAATTCCTCCAAATCCATCGATATTGTCTACCTTCTTTTTCGTATAGAACTTTATGGCTACCAGTATAGCCAATACAACCCACACGATAAACCTATAATTCATAAGTGTCACCTCTCATCTGAGCTTTAGTGATGTAAGGCCTTACTCAGCTTAGCTGCCTTGAGCTTCTTATACCACAGCAGCAGTTGAATATCAGATATAATCAGCACAAGCAGCCAAATCGAACCTGCTCCTGCGCCGGCTGTTGCTGCATTTGCCGCTACTGTAAGCGCGCGGTCGCCTGCATCGTCAGCACCTCTTCCGGCCTTTCCCGCTGCAGCGTAATTATCTGACGGGCTGCTCCTGTCAACATTACCGGCCTGTTCATGTGCGTCTCTGTTTATGACAGCATCAGCGCCATCGGCGAAAGCAGTCGCTGCGTCGACAGTCGGATTTCCACCATTATGCGGAACATTGCCGCTCGGCTTACCTGCATGTGGCTGAGTCGACTCCTGATGTCCGGGGTTAGAGCCGGGCTGCGGATTGTCGTTACTGCCATTTCCACCATTTCCAATTGTGACACGCGTTGTCACAGAATTTGTAAAGTCCGAATTGTCCGCTATCTCCAGCGTATATGTTCCCAGCAGCTGCTCCGGGTTAAGCTGGGATGTTCCATCAATTCTGGCAAAATAATCTCTGCCAAGCACAATATCCAAATTATCCGGCAGTCCTCCATCCAGCGAATAAAATGTCATGCACTTGTTGGCTATATATTCCAGAGCCTGATCACTATCCATCCCGCTTATCTCCTCGGGATATATTAATTGAGCTCGCAGAGTATATCCAACCTTATACTCAACTCCGTTGTTCGTAACTGTCAGTGTGTGCTTTTCATTATTGGGCGCGGCAGGTATTTTCACCGTTGCAGGTCTACCAAAAGGCTCTGCTACCCCTGCTCTATTCGGCTGTGAAATGTCACTTGCCGCGTTCGCAGATAAAGTATTATCCTTTGTGGTGTTTATAGCGGCATTGTCCGCATTTCCCCGCGATACTGTTCCGCTAAACGCACTTACAGCAGCACCGGACATAGCGGTTATAGTGCAGACCGCAGCAACTATGACAGCCACACCCGCCATCATAAGCTTCCTAATATTTTTTTTGTTCAATTCTTTCCTCAACATAACTAGTCTTCTTTTATCTTCTTGATATAATTTCTACCCGCCGGAAGCACCGTTCCATCGCGGAGTGTCACATCACGCATTGTCATCTTAGAGACGTAGTCTTGATTAACAAGATACGCTCTATGAATCCTGATGAAATTCTTGCCCTCCAGTTCCTCACTCAGCTTAGCTAGCGGCGAATAGAAGCTGAAGGTTGAATCGTCATAATAAACGGTTGTCAACCTCTTATACACTTCAAAATATCTAATTGACGCTACATCAATGACGCGCGTCTCACCGGCACATCGAAGGATAATAACAGCTCCTGTGCGTTCTTTCCTGCGCACCAGGAAATGCTTCAGTACGTCGTCGAACCTCGCCGGCGTCGTCTTTCCTTTTACAAGATATGCCAGCGCTTCATAATCGTACCCGTTAATAGCATAATCAATTGTGCTCGAGAAGAACACAATCTCACCGGTATAGTTCATCTCGCGGAGACTCTTTGCAACTGTGATACCATCAACATCAGGCATCACAATATCTAAAAATATAAGGTCTACTTCGTTTTCAAGATCAGGAAATTTAAAGAGCAGCTCTTTACCGGATGCAAACTCCCGCACTTCTAATCCTTCATCAAAATAATCCTCATGGAGTAGCAGTTGCTTATAGCACAACTCGCGCTCCCGGGCGTTGTCATCACAAATTAATACATACATAATCAAGCGTTACCCCACCTAACACTAGATAATATAGTTGTCAGCAGCGTCCTCCTCCATTAAGTCAGCTATAGTTATTCCATCCAAATACTCGTTAATTATCCTGTCGAGTTCGTTCCACATCGGTCTCGTACGACACTCGGCAGCCCTGTCACACCTGCAGTCAGTCACATCCAGACAGGCAACCGGCGCAAGCGTGCCCTCTGTAAGCCGAAGAATATCACCAACACGATAATCGGCCGGCTCTCTATTGAGCTTATAGCCGCCGCCTTTTCCGTGCTGTCCGTCAAGCAACCCCGACTTCGTCAGCGCCTGCATGATTTTTGTCATGTACTTGAGTGAAACCTCCTGTCTGTCGGCAATTTCCTTCATAGGAATAAATTTGCCATGCCTATGCTCAGCCAAATCAATCATTACTCTTATCGCATATCTTCCCCTTGTTGAAACTAACACAGCCTCCTCCCAGCATATACAGTTCTCTATATTCTACATTAACTTGCTAATAAACGCAAAAAAGGAGCGGTAATTGCGATGCCGCTCCTCATTCAATTGTTTGTTCCGCTTGTTACAGTATGTTTATTACAGCATATGAAGCCATTCCTGACTAAGCTGTCTTGCCTTTTCACTGAAATCTTATAATCTTATTTATTTCATTTGCTGCCTAAAGCCCGTTTATGCGTATTTCTGTAACATCGGGCTCCAATCAGTCCCGGAAAAGCGGAGTCGACAGATATCTGTCACCTGTGTCAGGAAGCAGTACTACGATGTTCTTACCTTCGTTCTCAGGCTTCTTGGCCAGTTCGATTGCTGCCCACAGAGCTGCGCCCGCGGAAATTCCTACGAGCACACCCTGCTTGCGACCGATTAGTCTTCCAGTCTCAAACGCATCATCGTTTGTTACCGGAATAACCTCGTCATACACCTCAGTGTTGAGAGTATCCGGTACAAAACCGGCACCGATACCCTGAATCTTATGTGGCCCCGCCTCACCCTTAGCGAGAGTCTGTGAACCCTCCGGTTCAACTGCCACGACCTTGATATCTGCGTTCTGTGACTTGAGGTATTCCCCAACACCTGTCAGTGTACCTCCTGTACCTACGCCAGCTACAAAGTAATCAACCTTACCGTCCGTATCCTCCCAGATCTCCGGTCCTGTCGTATCTCTGTGAGCTGCCGGATTGGACGGATTTACAAACTGTCCCGGAACGTAACTGTTCTCTGTTTCGGCTGCAAGCTCCTCAGCCTTAGCAATAGCACCCTTCATACCCTTAGAGCCTTCTGTGAGCACGAGCCTTGCACCGTATGCCTTCATGATCTGTCTTCTCTCTACAGACATGGTCTCCGGCATTACAATGATTGTCTTATATCCCTTTGAGGCTGCTACGGAAGAAAGCCCGATACCTGTGTTGCCGGATGTCGGCTCAATAATCGTCGCGCCCGGCTTTAGCTCGCCGCTTACCTCTGCATCCTCAATCATTCTCTTGGCAATTCTATCCTTTACGGATCCCGCCGGATTGAAGTACTCCAGCTTGGCGAGCACCTTTGCCTTGAAACCAAGCTCCTCTTCAATTCTTGTCAGCTCGAGCAGCGGCGTCTTGCCGATCAGTTGATCGGCTGAAGTATAAATCTTAGTAGCCATGATGTAAATCCCCTTTCAAATCCTGCTCTAATTCTGCGATGGTGCCAGTTTGACCAGCTCGATGATTATCTCAGCGGACAGCTTGGAAGCCTTCTGCTCGAACACCCGGTATGATTCATTGCCGGTGCCGTCAGCCATATCCGAGATCACTCTCAGCACTGCGCACGGTACACCCGCACAGCCTGCGACATAAGCCAGCACTGCACCCTCCATCTCAGCTGCGTCACCGCCAAAATCATCTCTGAGCGCAGCCTTAAGTTCCGGAGTGTTGACAAACTGATCTCCGCTGACAATTCTGCCAACCGTAACTGTGCCGGCCTCTTCATGCCTACCGGAGATGTCCCTGGACACTTCTGTCAGAAGCGCAACCATCTGTTCGTCAGCCTTCACAACAGTTGGCTTACTTCGGTCACCGGTAGCCAGATTGCCCTTTGCATATCCCAGAGGAGTGAGGTCGAAATCGTGCTGCACAAAGTCATTGCCAACCACTATATCCATAGGCCTCAGCTCTACATTGAGCGCACCTGCCACACCGCTGTTGATGATGTAGCTTGGCTTGTATTTATCTATCATGAGCTGTGTGCCTCTGGCTGCGTTCACCTTACCGATGCCGCATCTGACCAGCACAACCTTGGTGTGCTCCAGTACACCCTCATAAAATTTAAAACCATAAATCTCCTCGACAGAAACACCTCTTATCGCGTCCAGCAGACCCTGCATCTCTACATCCATCGCACATACGATGCCCAGCTTGGCATTTCCCCCGATAACTGCTGCCGCGTCACAAAAGGCAGCTCCAATGCTCTTATCCTTTATAGTCATAATCCAGTCTCTCCTCGTTCCAATCTCTGAGAACTTCCATCATATCTCCGGCCACAGCCTTGGCCGCCTCAAGGTCGTGCTCCTTGTAGTTACCGCACTCGCTATGCTCCGCTCCCGGTATATCTCCCTCGTAATCAACGATAAAGGCAAACGACTCTCTAGCCAGATCGATCGCCTGCTGCCCTGTAGCCGTATCTCTCATCAACAGATAGAAGCCGGTCCTGCAGCCCATAGGCCCGATGTAAATAACCTTGTCGGACAGCCCGCTGTTCCTGGCGTATGTCGCGAAGAGGTGCTCAAAGGTATGCAGTGCCTCGTTTGAAACGTAATCACCCTCGTTAGGCCTCTTCATCCTGATATCGTAAGTAACCACGTCACCATCTATTCTTGAAATATACATACCCTTCTGCAGCGTGTCATGATTGACGCTGAAGCTTGCAATTCTCTCCATATTAACCATTGGAGCACCCTCTCTTGTTACAAAAATAATAAGCGCATAAGGCCTCGCCTCACACGCTTATTCTATCACAGTACTTAAGTTTCCGTCTATATCGTCACTATCACTCACCCACCTGCGAGGCAGTCGGAACAGTGCGTTCCGGCTGCGAAATCGGTTGGAAATGTGTAAGACCTTGCGGGATTTTTGCAGGATTTTTGCAAGAAACCACGACGGAATATATCGCTGTGCCGGGTCTTAGCCGAAGAACTTCTTGCCCAGCTTAGCAAACGACTCTGCGGATCTCCGGATAGTCTCGTTCGCGATGCAGAAAGAAAGTCTGATGTAACCAGGGCAGGCAAATGCGCTGCCGGGAACCATGAGGATTCTCTCCTCCTTGGCTGCTGCTACGAGCTCTTTCTCGTCTGCAACCGGAGACTTAACCCACAGATAGAATGCGCCCTGAGGTACAATTGCTGTAAATCCGGCGTCTGTAACAATCTTATATAGGTCTTCTGCGTTCTTCTTGTAGTAAGGAACGTCAACCTGTGCGTCCATGCATCTCTCAACTGCCAGCTGAACCATCGAAGGGGCATTGGTGTCTCCGGAGATACGGTTTGCAACCGTAGCTGCAGCCATGAACTCCTCTACATTGTCAGACTTAGGTGAAACTGCGAGGTATCCGAGTCTGTCTCCGGGGATTGAGAGCGACTTTGACCAAGAGTAGGCGATGATTGTGTTGTCATATAGGTCAGGAATGAACACGATTTCCTTATCTACATATACCAGCTCTCTGTAAGGCTCATCGGTGATAATGTAGATCGGGTGTCCGTACTCCTTCTCTGCATCCTTGAGAACCGCTGCAATCTGCTCGAGTGTCTCACGAGAGTAAATCGCTCCTGTTGGATTGTTAGGGTTGTTGATGATGACTGCCTTGACTTTAGGGTCTAGCGCCTTCTTGAGAGCCTCCGGATCCGGCTCGAAGCCGTTTGCCTCGTTAGGGGGTACAACTACGGTCTCTGCGTGGTAATTGCCGGCCCAATTTGCATACTCAACGAAGTATGGCGCAAATACGATCTGCTTATCGCCGGGATCGAAGATTGTCTTCATGATCACGTTGATTGAAGAACCTGCTCCAACTGTCATGATGATGTTTTCGAAAGTGAAATTAGCACCAAATCTCTTGTTGAGGTTCTCGGCTACAGCTGTTCTGGTCGACTCGAATCCCGCATTAGGCATATAACCGTGAACGATGTGAGGATCCATCTCGTTGTTAACGTAATTGATGGCGTCTCTATATTCCTTAGGTGGATGAAGTCCGGGGTTCCCGACACTGAAGTCGTAAACATTTTCCGCTCCATAAACCTTAGCCATCTTCTTACCCTCTTCGAACATTGCTCTGATAACAGAGCTGCCTGCCAGGAATGGTTCCATACTTTTTGCAATCATAATTACCTCTCCTCTATCAATTAATAGTTATCGGTATAGCACCGCATACGTTTTCATTGTAACACACAAGATTCACTATGCAATAGATACGACCTTGTAATCCTTATCCTCGACAGCCTTCCGAAGCTCAGAATCCTCAACCTCATCTGTCATCTCCACTACAGCAGTTCCGGCCTCGTGGCTGACCTCTGCGTTTGCGACACCCTCAAGCGCTTCCAGAGCTTTCTTGACAGTTGCCTCGCAGTGTCCGCACATCATGCCTTCGATGTTCATCGTCTTAGTCATTACCATATCCTCCTTAAAACATTTATCATTTGCTTCCAAATCACCATTAACGACCTGTGCCGCTTCCCTGTCATCAACAGTGACCTCCGACAGCTTGCCTGTCAGTGCCCCGAGTTCAGCGGCGTCTATGCCGGAATTGATATTCCTATCCTTATTGGCATCATGCACCTTGAACAGATTGAGCCTCAAAGCATTCATGCATACGCAGAAGCTCGATATACTCATCGCGGCTGCGCCCCACATAGGATTCATCGACCACCCTCTCATGATGTGCACGTAAGCACCCGCAGCCAGAGGTATCAGCAGCACGTTGTAGAAGAACGCCCAAAACAGATTCTCATGGATGTTGCGCAACGTAGCCCGGCTGAGTCTGATTGCTGCCGACACATCTGACAGCTTGCTGTTCATGAGCACTACATCAGCTACATCTACGGCAACATCCGCGCCGGCTCCAATGGCGATCCCCACATCTGCCCTGGTCAGTGCAGGCGCGTCATTGATACCGTCACCTACCATGGCAACCTTGCCTAGGGTGCCAAGCTCACGGATCAGCTTCTCCTTACCGTCAGGCAACACTCCGGCAACCACGTGGTCTACGCCGGCCTGATCGCCTATAGCCTTGGCTGTCTTCTCATTGTCACCGGTAATCATCACCACCTGCAAGCCCTGCTTCTTCATCTCAGCGATTGCACTCCTGCTGTCGTCCTTGACTATGTCCGCTACAGCAATCATGCCGATGAGCTTGCCGCCGCCTGCAAACATCAACGGCGTCTTGCCCTGTATTGCCAGTGATTCCGCTCTCAGCTTCATATTCGTATCGACTTCCGCTATGCCCGAAAGGAACTTTACACTTCCTGCATACAGCTCGCCGTTATCCTTTGCACCCGACAGCTTAGCCCTGATACCTCTTCCTGAAATCGCTTCAAAAGCCTCTATCTCGACATCCGCAAGGCCCAGCGATTCGCGATTCTCATCGAAGAATCGGGTAATGGCAAGTGCGAAAGGATGCTCGCTGCGCTTCTCGATCGCATTTGCAATATTGAGCAGCTGCGACTCTGTAACGCCTGCAGCCGGAACGATATCGGTAACGGCCGGCTCACCCTTGGTGATGGTTCCCGTCTTGTCGAGGGCAACTATACGGATGCGTCCGGTTTCTTCAAGCGAGCTTGCTGTCTTGAACAGAATACCGTTCTTGGCACCCATGCCGCTGCCGACCATGATAGCTACAGGAGTTGCCAGCCCGAGCGCACAAGGGCAGCTGACAACCAGTACCGCTATGCCTCTCGACAGCGCATATCCGAACGGCTGTCCGATAAGCAGCCAGATCAGTGTCACCAAGGCCGCTATGATGATGACTGCCGGCACGAACACGCCCGACACCCTATCCGCAATCTTGGCGATCGGCGCCTTGGTTGCTGCCGCATCGCTCACCATTCTGATGATCTGCGACAGCGTCGTATCCTCCCCGACACGCGTTGCCTTCGCTCTGATAAATCCGGTTCTGTTAATCGTAGCTGCCGACACCTCGTCGCCGGCATCCTTATCTACCGGTACGCTCTCGCCCGTGAGTGCTGACTCGTCTATGGTTGTACCGCCCTCGAGAATCACTCCGTCCACCGGAATGCTATCCCCGGGTCTGACAACAAACACATCCCCCATCTTGACCTCGGCAACAGGCACCTCTACCTCCTCGCCATCTCTCTCGAGAACCGCGATCTTAGGAGCGAGCTTCATCAGGCTCTTGAGCGCATCTGTCGTCCTGCCCTTGGATAACGCCTCGAGCAACTTGCCGACCGTAATCAGGGTTACAATCATCGCCGCCGACTCAAAATACAGGTTGTGCATTCCGGCCGTCACAGCCTCGGGATTGCCGTCTGTCAGGTCTCCAGTCATACGAAACAGTATGTATAAGCTCCATAGAAACGAGGTCATTGAGCCCATGGCTACCAGAGTGTCCATATTTGGAGCTCCTGCGCGCACGCTCTTCCATCCGCTGACAAAGAACCTTCTGTTGATAAACATGACTATAATCGCCAGCAGCATCTGTACAAGCGCGATACCGACGTAATTACCTTCAAAGAAGCTTGGCAACGGCAAGTGGAGCATGGTGTGTCCCATCGAAAAATACATGAGCACGAGCAGGAAAACAACTGAAGATATCAGTCTCCTCCTGAGCACGGGGCTCTCCGTGTCCTCGAGCGCCTTTTCCTGCGCCTCCAGTAAACCTGTTCCGGACTGCGTGTTTCCGGCGGAATTTTCCGGGCTAGCTCCATAGCCTGCGTCCTCTACAGCCTTGATTATATCCTCCGCATCGGCATTACCTTCAACTCCCATCGAATTGGTGAGCAGGCTGACCGATACCGATTCAACCCCCGGCACCTTGCTGACGGCCTTCTCGACGTGAGCCTGGCAGGCTGCACAGCTCATGCCGGTTACGTTATATCTATCCATCCTGTCTCATCTCCCTTTCCGCATCATCTATATGATATACTTGTGTATTATTCCCCATTGCGTCGTTCTTACAAATGAGTTCCTCTCTCAGCCGATCTATTTCATAAGTTTCTGCATTACCTTGACCAGCTCGTCGATAGTTTCATCATCACCGTTTCTGATGTCATTAGCTACGCAGCCCTTGATGTGACTTGCCATCAGCTCCTTGTTGAAGCTGTTGAGCGCGCTGTTAACCGAAGACACCTGAATCAGTATATCCGGACAATAGGCATCTCTCTCAAGCATTCCCTCTATTCCTCTGATCTGACCTTCTATCCTCTTGAGTCTGTTCATTAGACTCCTATATTCCGTATGAGAGCGCCTGCGGCGTCTGTCGGACATCTCAGGAATATCCGGTTCTGCACAAGCGGCACTATACTCTGTATTGTTCTCTTCTCTGTCAGAAACGCGACCGATTAGATCCAATGCTGAATTCGGCTTACCTTTGGCACAGCCTCTGCAGGCTCTTCTCCTATCGCTTAGCTCTGCCATATTCCATCCTCACTCTCTTAAAATATTGTCATGATTTATCTGCCGATGGATTTAGGATATACCCCCTACCCCTATAAGTCAAGTATGTCTAACCGTTTTATATTTTTCTATTAAAAGCTGTTATTCTTTCTTAACAATTGAAAAAATATTGGAATAGGAAATATCAGCAGAACAGTTCCTGAGAAAAACCATAATACAAATGCTCCTGCATGGTAGTTCTTATTGTTGTATGTCCAACTTATACTCATTATTAAGGGACTTCAGATACAGCGTCTCGCCAACGCATCCGTTTAATCGGCGATGACTGAGAATTCTTTGTTCCAAGAACTTCCCATCCTCATTTTCAATTTTAAAGCGGTAAAAGCGAAAGTTTTTAACCTCTAAAATGATGTTTACACTGAAACAGTTGTGTCGAATACATAGGAATCCCGATGTCAAATAGAATACAAGGAATAAAACAACCTGACTCCATTGCGTAAAATCAAAGGCAAACAACGGTTGCAATCAATTCGTTTGTCTTATTGAGCCGGCAAATAACCCTATCCATTGTGGAACCATTATATTCAGTAATATCGCGGTAGGAGTTAAGCATCCCTTTACTTCCATCAATATAACGGTCAGAAATTTCTGCAACAAATGTTGTCAGAGTACCTTCCGGAGAAAGAGCAATCTCCCTTCCCGTATATGATGTTCTATTCTGCTTAGACGTATTAATTTTCAGCAGTTGTAAAGACCATGCCGCACAATTCGGCAGAGCGGCGAACACAGCCTTTATTCTTTCAAGAGTCAATTTCTTATTCCTCCTCGATATTTACATCTCCGGCTTGTATGTGACAGAGTATTTTTGTCATCCATGACGGCGTTCCTCCTTTGTTATAATATGCGGTTGGCGAACCGACATATTATAATAAGGGAGGTTTTTTCTTAAGGCTAAAGCTATCCTAATCTCACCGGCATAGCCGGCGATTTATTGATTTCCTTCAAAGTAATCGGCTACCATAGCCAAGTCCTTGATTATCGGCAGGTGCTGTGGGCATATCGCCTCACACTGACCGCAGCCTATACAGTCGCTAGCCTTACCGAACTTCATTGCCGACCTCTCGTAATACTCGCGCTGCGTCGTCCATTCTCTGCTGCTATCCTCTAACTTATCCGTGTTGTAAAGTGAGAAATACCTTGGAATAGGAATGTTCATCGGACATCCCTCTGTGCAGTATGAACATGCGGTGCAAGGAATGCTGATTGATCTGTTGATAATTTCAACAACCTTGTCGATAATCTCATATTCCTCGTCATTCAACGGTTCAAAGTTCTGCATATATGAGGTATTGTCGAGCAGCTGCTCCATGCTGCTCATGCCGCTAAGCACTACCTTGACGTTCTCAAGGCTAGCTGCAAACCGGATAGCCCACGATGCCACTGACATGTCGGGACGGTAAGTCTTAAATAATTTCTCCGCCTCAGGAGGAACATTTGCAAGAATACCTCCCTTGACCGGCTCCATGACGACTACATCCTTGCCATGTCGCACCGCGGCCTCATAGCAACGCCCGGACTGCACGCCCTCGCTGTTCCAATCCAGATAATTGATCTGCAGCTGAATGAATTCGAGCTCGGGGTGGTCAGTAAGAAATTTATCCACATGCTCGGCGTCCTCGTGAGAAGAAAACCCAAGGTGCTTGATCAGACCCTCATCCTTCTTGCGCTGCAGATACTCGAAGCAGTGCAGCTCCTCAAACTTGCCGATATTTTCTCGTCCGACATCGTGGAGCAGATAGTAATCAAAATATCCTGCGCCTGTCTTCTCGAGTTGCGCCTCAAAATACGCGTCGCGTTCCTCTTCTGTGTTGAAAAACCCCGAGTGCAGCTTGGTAGACAAGGTGTATTCGCTCCTGTCATGTCTCTTGACGAGGAACTCCTTGGCAGACGGTTCACTCTGCCTGTTGTGATACATCCAAGCTGTATCGAAGTAGGTGAATCCCCTGTCTATGAAAGCGTCTGCCATACGACCGCTCTCAGCAATATCAATGCTGCCTGCGTCATCGGGATTCGTCTGCGGCAGTCTCATCAGACCAAATCCCAGCTTATATCTACCGTCCATTTCCCCCTCCATAATACATATTTGTTAATCTTTAAAGTCGCAATACAGTCGCAATATTAATCTATAAATCCCGGTTGATAGCCTGTCTCGGTTTTCATAGATCAGTTGACACTATCGTTCAGTTGATTTCCTGTAATTTCATATCCGCCCGGCATAGCTTCCGATGATCTCATCAACCATCCTCTGCAGCACAGGCACCACGTCTTCCACAAACCAGGGGTTCTTGGCCTGCCAGCGGAAATTGAGCGGACTTGGGTGTACAAGCGGAAAATACTTAGGCAGATACTCCTCATAGCTCCTAACTGTCTCAGTCAGATTCCTCTTCATCTCGCCCTTGAGATAGTAGTCCATCGAATACTTGCCTACCAGCAGAGTCATCTCGATGCGGCTGAGCTCAGCCAACAGTGCACTATGATACTCCTCGGCGATGAACTTCCTTGGAGGCAAATCGCCTGTCTTGCCCCTGCCGGGATAGTAAAAATCCATAGGCATGATGGCAATCTCATCCGAATAAAATGTGGCCTTGTCTATGCCCATCCACGAGATAAGCTTCTCGCCCGACTTGTCGTTAAACGGGATTAGCGTCTCCTCTACCTTTCGTCCGGGTGCCTGCCCGATCACCAAGATTCGAGCTTTCTCGTTGATCTGAAATACAGGCGGAATGTTGCGCTCTGTATACTCGGAATTCCTCTCATCCGCCTTAATTCTCTCTATAATCTCTGATACCGACATACCAATCACCACCTCTCTATATTCTACATTCTACACTATTTCTGATTCGCTTTGTCGGAGACTCCCTTTTGTTCACATATCAGGACTTCTCTTTTGTTCACACATCGGGACCTATAGTTCTGTTAATATTTCCCGCTCATATATTTCATTTCCCTGCCGTTATCCGAGTGCAACATCCAGCATCATCATCAGAGAAAAGCCGACTGCAAACATCATCACACCACCATGTGAATGCTCGCCTTCTGCCATCTCCGGTATCAGCTCCTCTACGACAACGTACAGCATAGCTCCCGCCGCAAAGCTGAGCATGTAAGGCAAAACCGGCGTAACAGCCTGTGCAAATATAATCGTAAGAATAGCGCCGATCGGCTCGACAATTCCCGACAACACGCCATTGCGAAACGCCTGATGCTTCGAAGCGCCGGCGGAATATAGCGGCATGGAGATTATCGCACCCTCAGGAAAATTCTGAATAGCAATTCCAATAGCCAAAGCGAATGCGCCGCCTAGCGAGATATTGGCCTCACCGGTAAGCCAGCCTGCGAACACAACACCAACAGCCATTCCCTCCGGGATGTTGTGCAGCGTAACTGCCAAGACGAGCATCATCTCCTTTGACAAGCTTGCTTTGGGGCCTTCCACCTCGTTGCTGCCGGCGTGCAAATGCGGCACGACATGATCCATCATCAGCAGGAACCCGATACCTATCCAAAATCCTATAATGGCCGGCATGAACGCAAACCTGCCCAGCGACTTGCTGTCCTCCATCGCCGGGATCAGCAAGCTCCAGATAGAAGCCGCTACCATAACGCCGGCTGCAAATCCGCTGAGCATTCGTTCAATATTCTTGCTGAGTTCATTCTTCATGAGGTAGACGCATAACGCTCCGAGCGTCGTCCCGATAAACGGGATCATCACTCCATAAATGATGTTGATATTGATGCCCACAAGGCCTCCTGTTCTTATCACGGTCGGCCATTGAGCGACAGGCGACCTGACTGCAGCTTATGATATAATTGTGTGACTTTCATTATACACCTAGGAGATGAATTTGAAACAAAATACAAATATAAACAACTCTACCGGGACAGCGGCAGAAATCACACTTCATGATGATACCCTCGTAAATACTGCGTACAGCGATACCATAATAATCGGTGCCGGCGCAGCCGGACTTATGTGCGCTGCCAATCTGCACGGCAGCGCCATTATCCTCGAGGCCACCTCGAGAATAGGCACAAAACTCCTGATGAGCGGAAATGGCCATTGTAATATCACACATGCCGGCAGCATCAAGGATTTCCCGAGCTGCTACGGCTCGGCCGGTCGTTCCATCCGCAAGATACTCTACAAATATAGCAACGACGATCTCATAGGCTACCTCGAATCGCACGGAATCAAGACCATCACAAGCGAAGAGAACCGAGTATTTCCTGAAAGCATGTGCGCACAGGATATTCGGGATCTGCTGCTGTCTGAGGCCGAATCGCACGGCTTCAAAGTTATAACCAACAGAAAGGTTGTCGATGTTAAACACGATAGCGAATATATTACTGTTCTCGCCACAGCTCCTGACGGGCAAGCCTTCAGCTATGCTGCAAAGCACCTCGTAGTGGCAGCCGGAGGCAGATCGTACCCTCGCAGCGGTTCCGACGGCTCGATGTATGACGTCCTGTCTGCTTCGCTCGGAATTGAACATACAACTCTTCAACCGTCGCTTGCTCCTTTAAGTGTAGCTGACTACCCATACGGCGAGCTAGCCGGTATATCCATAGATAATATCTCTGTCAGCATCTATCCGAAGGTCGGAAGGCGCCTCGCACAGCTGTCCGGGTCAGTGCTGCTGACGCATGAGAATTTCTCGGGTCCGGTTATCCTCAACGCTTCTAAGTATGCAGAAGCCGGCAGCTATCTGGTGCTCAACTACCTAGGGATCAGCAGGGAAGAAGCTGCCGATAGGTTGAACCCCGATACGTTTGCCGGAACCTGCGGTGACAGCAAGGCCGACATTCTGAACCGGGTAAATTATACCGGCTGTGACAGCAGTGCTGAAAGTCTGAATCAGAAAATCGGGGTTAGCTGCGATAAACGAGCCGGCAGCTTCAATCAGAAAACCGGGAAGCGGATCCCGGCGGGCGGCGGCGACCTCGCCACCGGAATATCAAGCGAGTTCGCCCTGCCTCGCCGCTTCGCCAAGCTAGTGGCGAAGCGCGCCGCCGGCAGTCATAAGAAGGCCGCCGTCCTCCTGACGGAGGACCGATTCGAAATCGAATCGCGCGGTGACTTCGACAAGGCGATGGTCACCGCGGGCGGCCTTCGCCTCGAACAGTTTGACTGCAAATCGATGCAGCTAAAATCCGATCCCGAAATATACTGCATCGGCGAAATTCTGGATGTCGATGGCATAACAGGCGGATACAATCTGCAGTTCGCATGGTCTTCAGCCAGGGCGGCAGCAGCTTCAATCAGCGAGAAGTGATCAACGGACAGGAATTAGAATTCCCGGAGCCTTGCTTCGCTCAGCATACGTTGCACACCTGCTCGTTTCAATCATCGGAACCGGCCGGGGACAGGCGCAGCCAGGCTGCCGTGCAGGCGTATATAAAAGGCCTCGGGCTGCACCCGAGGCTTTTTATATGACGTCCTTATGACGATAATTAACCTAGTACCTATTACAGATATGAAATAGTTTCGCTCAGTTCCTTGCGGCTAAAATGATTTGCCAGAGGCTCCGCATCCTCCGCTGCATACCCCAGATCGAGCGCCATCAATATCTCCTCGTTTTCCGGAAGCTCCAGCGCTTTAGCTAATTTATCCGGATCAAGGAAGTTAATCCAGCAGCTGTTCAGTCCCTGATCGGTCGCAGCCAGCATCATATGAGTTGCAACAATTGAAGCATCCTCAATCCCCGAATCTCTCTGTCCGCCGGGATATCTGTAGACATTATCCTTATCAAAAGCAACTACTATAACCGTCTTCGCACCGTATCTGCATGGTGTTTCTATATCAAATTTGTCCAGAGCCTCCTGAGACTCCAATACGTAGATATGCTGTTCCTGAAGATTCTTCGCCGTTGGAGCAAGTCTTCCGGCTTCCAGTACAGCTTCAAGCTTTTCTCGTTCAACTTTCTTGCTGCTGTATTTTTTGCACGCATACCTGTCTCTTACCACCTTACCGAATTCCATTTCAACCTCCTTGGCTTTCGCCATACCCCTTTATTTGCAGCTATTCACACCATGATGTCGGCAATTTACATCCATCGATATATCAACGCTAAGCTGCTCATAACTGCGATTATCGTTTCTTTTTCATGCTGAGTGATATTTTCTTGCGTTTCTCATCGATCGACAACACACGTACATTTACGATATCTCCAACCTTCACTATGTCAAGCGGATGCTTTACGAATCTATCGGACAGTTCGGAGATGTGAACGAGTCCATCATGATGAACGCCTATGTCAACAAATGCACCGAAGTCCACGATATTCCTAACCGTACCCTTCAGCTCCATATCCGGTCTCAGGTCGCTGATGTCCAGCACGTCGCTCCTCAGCAACGGCGCCTGCGCCTCATCTCTAGGGTCGCGCCCCGGCTTTTCTATTTCGGACAGGATATCCTTGAGTGTGTATTCACCAATGCCTGCGTCCTCCGCCAATTGCTTCAGAGAAGGCTTATCGCCATTGCCATTTCCGTGCTTGCTGCCATATTTCTCATGCAGCTTATTCATTGAACTCACATCGACCGCGATTCCCTTTGCCGCGCCTGTGACGATGTCGGCAGGGGTGTAACCCATAAGCTCCAGAATTTTCCCGGCAGCCTCATAGCTCTCAGGGTGAACCGCCGTGCAGTCCAAAGGCTCTTTACCGTCCCTGATTCTGAGGAATCCGGCACATTGTTCATAAGCCTTCGGTCCGAGCTTTGCAACCTTGAGCAGCTGCCTTCTGCTGTCAAATCGCCCGTTTTCCTCACGATACTTCACGATATTAGCCGCTATCGGCTTGCTGATGCCCGAGACATATTCGAGCAGCGATGCGGAAGCTGTATTCAGATCAACTCCGACACTGTTAACACAAGCCTCTACAACTGCCTCCAGCGCCTCTGACAGCCTCTTCTGATCCATATCGTGCTGATACTGTCCGACCCCGATTGAACGCGGATCTATCTTGACCAGCTCCGCCAGCGGATCCTGAAGCCTGCGCGCAATAGATGCCGAGCTGCGTTCGCCGACATCGAGATCCGGATATTCCTCAGTCGCCAGCTTGCTAGCCGAATACACAGACGCACCGGCCTCGTTGACTATCACATACTGCAGTTTCTTGCTTGGGTTGGCATATAGCCCTTGCTCGTACTCCTTGATAAACTCGGCGACAATCTGCTCAGACTCGCGCGAAGCTGTACCGTTTCCGACCGAGATTATATCAATGTCATATTGTTTGACCAGCTTGGCCAACACCTGCTTGGCTTCCTTGACCTTGTTCTGAGGCGCCGTCGGGTAGATGACCGTCGTATCAAGTATCTTGCCTGTCGCGTCTACAGCTGCAAGCTTACAGCCCGTTCTAAACGCGGGATCCCAACCGAGAACTGTCTTGCCTTCAATCGGTGGCTGCATGAGGAGCTGTTCGAGGTTGCTGGCAAATATCTTTATCGCTGCCTCCTGTGCTCCGAGTGTCAGTTCATTTCTGATCTCCGTCTCGATAGATGGTGCAATCAGACGCTTATACGCATCTACGCAAGCCTCCTCGCTGTACTGCTGAGTCAGCCTGTTATTGCAGGTTCCCAGCTCAGCACAGATATGCTGCTCTATCTTGTCCACCGGTGCTTCGAGCTTGACACTCAGCATTTTTTCGTTTTCTCCGCGGTTGATAGCCAGGATCCTGTGTCCGGGCAGTCCATCCACCTTCTCAGCAAAATCAAAATAGTTCTCGTACACGCTGCGTTGTCCGATTTCGTCAAGCTTCTTCTTAGCCGCAGGTATTACCGATGTAATCAGCACGCCTTCCTTATATGTTGTGCCCCTGACCCATGTTCTGATATCAGCATCATCTGACACATCACCGGCTATGATGTCCTGAGCCAGTTTGATCGCTGTCTCTACATCTACGACCTCGTGCTCCTCGTTCAGATACTTCTCTGCCTCCTCGGGAACAGGAACCGCAGCATCTGCCGACAATATGTATTTTGCAAGGCCTTCCAGCCCTTTCTCCTTGGCTATCATGGCACGAGTGCGTCTCTTAGGCTTGTACGGTCTGTAGATGTCCTCCACTGCAACCATCGTCTCGGCCTGCTCCAGCTTGGCGAGCAGTTCGTCCGTTAGCTTGCCCTGCGATTCGATAGAAGCTATTACTGTCGCTTTCCTATCCTCCAACGAGCGGAGATAGCGCAGCCTCTCATCGAAGCGACGGAGCGTCTCGTCATCAAGCGCACCGGTAGCCTCCTTGCGGTATCTGGCGATAAACGGAATCGTATTTCCCTCATCTATCAGCTTGATGACCGCCTCGACCTGCCATTTCTTAATCTCCAATTCTTCAGTTATCTTGTGTGTAATATCCATTAGCTCAGCATGCTGCTATCCAGTATCAGCACAATCTCCCCTTCGTTTTTGTATGCGCGATATCTAACCTTCTGGCCTGCCTCGAGGCCAAAGCCCTGCGTGGGTGGTTGAAGCAGAGTTCCGTGAAATTCGTCTTCGCCGAAGCTCGTCGTCCTCACCCATACGACCTCAGGCAGGCTCCCCTTTTGGGCCACAATAACGCTTATAAAGTCCGGAAGCTCCAGATTGCGTCCGCCATCCAGCAGCTCCAGTTCTCGCAGCATCGTCATCTTTTGATCTGCTGACTCGAAGTTGTGCAGGATGTCCTCCGGCACATCTTCATACTCAGATAGATCAGCCCCCAGCTCCTCTGCCATCTCAAACTCATAGTCTCTGACATCCTTGAATCTAACCCTTGCATATCGCTCGCTGCTCCTTGAGCCTACAACCAGTTTGCCTTTCTCATCCTTCCTGACGGAAGCCAGCAGGTTAAAGCTGGTGCCGACCAGATCCTCGCAAAAGCAATAGGCAAGCACTCCGGTAGCTCCGTCGATAATCTCGAGAGTGTCGGCAAGTCCTTCGATTGCGTCCGGGCACTCGATATATATGAATTTATGGAAAATTTCTCTGAAAACAGCCTCATCAATGTACATGTCATATCTCCGATTTCTATTAAAATTCCGATTATTTATTATAGCATGATATTGTATTTTCTCACAGAATCATCACACACAGGCCTGCAAAAATGGTAAAGTGTAAATATACAAATTGTACACAATTAATCAGAGGCGCTTAACGCAATTGGTAATGTAAAATAATGTAAATACGGAGGAAAATAAAATGGCAGCAATTGAATTGACAACAGAGAATTTTGAGCAGGAAGTACTACAGGCAGACAAGCCGGTTCTGGTTGATTTCTGGGCTTCATGGTGCGGGCCTTGTAAGATGCTATCGCCTGTAATCGATGAAATCGCAGGAGAGAGAGACGACATCAAGGTTGGTAAGGTCAACGTTGACGAGCAGCCTGAGCTGGCTCAGAAATACGGCGTTATGAGCATCCCTACAGTTCTTGTCATCAAGGGCGGTGAGGAAGTTAACAAGTCGGTAGGAGCGGTTCCCAAGAAGGCTCTTCTCGATCTCATCGGTTAATGCCGATACGAGATTTGAGATACAGAATCACTTTAATTGAGCCAATCTCATAAGGTAGCAGCAAACGCCTGATTTATTGATAATCAGGCGTTTGCTATGTTGGAAGAAACAATGAAGCTCTTTCATGATATTTCGTCGATTTTTACCTCTCCTATTCCCTGTGCAAGCTTAATAAGATGCTTGTATTCACCCATCAACAACAGAATTGCAATCAAAATTATAATGACATCATTCAATGGCAATGCAAGCCATACACCGAGAACATCTCCATTTAGTAAACGAGGTAACAGCAATACTAACGGAACTACCAGTGCAAGCTGTCTTAGGATAACCAATACTCCTGCCTGTTTTGCTTTTCCGACAGCCTGAAAATAAGTAACTGTCATTATGAGTATGCCGTAAGTAGGGAATACGCAGTACATAAGGCGAAAATTAGTTAGCCCCGAACTTACAATAGCTGAATCGGTAATAAATGCAGATAATATCTGCACCGAAAAAATTTCGATTATGGCAAAGAAAAATCCGGCAAGACAAGTGGAGCCTATAATAAATACATTAGTAAGCTTTTTAACTCGCATATACTCTTTTGCTCCGAAATTCGTTCCGACAGCAGGCTGCAGCCCTTGACTCATGCCCCATATAGGAACAAATGCAAGCTGCATAACTCTTTGGGCGGCTCCCATAAGAGCTATTTGTTTCTCTCCGCCAAAATGCACCGCCGTATTATATACGACTGTCATTTGAACCAACATCATGATTTGCATGAGCATAGCACTCATTCCCACGGAAAAGATTTCAGGCAATAAGTCTTTTGCGGGTTTTATCCCGTGAAAACGAACCACCGGGCTTTTTTTCCGGAAGTATATTAAGGTAACCAAAGCTTGACTGATTTGAGAGATCACAGTTGCGATTGCAACAGCCTGCGGTCCTCGAGACGGCATAAGCAGAATGAATACAGGATCTAATATAATATTCAGAATGGCCCCGGCTGCCATGATCCCCATGGCAATTCCCATGCGTCCTTCTGCCCTTATTACCATGTTTGCACCCTGCATAAAATTTACGAATATGGAGCCGAGATATACTGTTCTTAAATAAGAAACACCCATCTCCAGCACCTCTCCGCCGGCACCTGATAAACGCAAAAATTCAGGAGCAAATATGATACCGATAATCATAACTGCTGACGATAAAATGATTACCAGAAAAGTCAGATTCCCTATAATCTTATCAACGGTAGCTTTGTCTTTTTTCCCGATTGCCCGAGAAAGCACAGAGCCCGAACCTATACCAAGAAGAACTGCAATTGCATTGTTGATCAATACAAACGGAGATGCCGCCGAAACTGCACTCATGGCGTCGGTTCCCACCATTTGTCCGACATAAATTGAATCGACAAAGGCATATAATCCCACTATCAGTTGACCTAGAATTGCAGGCAAACTAAGTTTAATCATCAATTTCCAGGAGTTTTCCGTAAGTAATTTATCACGAACATCCATTATACCCCCTCCTTAATTTTTCATATTATTTTGTCTGTATTTTTCAGCTTTATTCATCTGTTTTTTCCTTTCCCGTTCATAAAGCAAAAGTCACATTTTTCACCGTTCATCCCCAGTGTCCGGCTTCGCTCAAATACCAAGCCCTTTATATTCCCGAATACAATATGGTCACACAGACAGAATATTTCACAAAGCTCCGGGCATTCAAAAAACTTGCAGGTATCCGCCCAAAGACACTTGAGCACATCGACGCGGTAGCATCTACCGTCATCCGACAGGATTCTGCTTTTCCAAATTTCATCACCTGACATCCCTTTTTTCATAAACAGACAGAACAGACGGAAAAACCCGGGGATATGAAAAAACGTTTTCAAAAGCTTATGTGCCTTTTCAGCAACATAAAATGAATACTCCTTTACCAATTCTTTGGCCTCGTTTTTTGAAAGCCCTTTATCTATGAAGCATCGGTACAAGGCTATATTTGAAATGATGCTGTTTTTTTGCCTTTTTTTCTGTTTTTCCGTCCATGACCCTTGATTGATTTCTTTGATAAGCTGCTTCATTTTCGTTTTATGCTCTGCATCTATATCTTTTAATATTTGTGTATTTAACCTTCCGAAGTAAAATCTTTCGTATGTCATGCCCGATCCCCTCCTGCTAAAATATAATTTTCGATATCTTCCTTTTCTTCTCCTTTCAAATCGGCGATTATTTTACCGCCTGACAAAAGCAAGACTCTGGAGCATATTGTTTTTATAAATTCAATGTCGTGTGTAATAACAAGCAGGATTTTACCCTGTGCAGACAGACGCTCTATCAGAGCTCCCACTTCTCGCATGCTTTTTAAATCAAGCCCACTGGTCGGTTCATCAAAAATAAGGATTTCTTTATCACAGAGTAAACTGATTGCCACTGCAAGCCTTTGCTTCTGTCCGCCTGAAAGTGACAAGGGATGTCTGTCTTTCAATTCGGCAAGGGACAGTATCGATAGAGTTTCATCAACGTGAGTACCATTTTGTGTTTTTGTTCCAAGTGTGCATTCGGTTTTTACACTATCTGTAAAAAGTTGATGGCCGACATCCTGCATTACCATATAAGATTTTTCAATTCGCGCTTTTGCAGTCAAATTTATGCCGTCTGTAAATATATTCCCCGATTTTTGTTTTAAAAGTCCGCAGATAGTACGTGCCAGTGTCGTTTTCCCCGCTCCGTTTGCACCGGTAATTGCGACGATTTCTCCGCCGTTTGCGGTGAAAGAGATATTTTGCAGGATTGTCTTTTCGCCATATTTGACATGGATATCTTTTAACTCCAAGGTGTGGTCGGAAATTTTTTTATCATCGGTATTTGTTGCGATCTCAGAAAAGTTTCGACACCTAAGTCCCATATTCCGTATCTGTTTAACAGGAAGTCTGCAAAAGTCCTGCATACTCATATCCTTGAAGATTTGACCGGCTTTCATCAAAAGGACTCTATCTGCAATTTCTATTAAGTACCACAAGCGATGTTCGGCAATGATAATCGTTTTCCCCTGCTGCTTTATTCTTTCTATAAGTTTTTTCAGTTCAAGTACAGAATGAAAATCCAGATTGGAAGAGGGTTCATCCAATACAAAGATATCCGGATTAGCGGCATATACAGATGCAAATGCGATCTTCTGTTTCTCTCCGCCGGAAAGCTCGAAAATATTGCGCCCTCTTAATTTTTCTATGTGTAAATCGTTGGTAACTCTTTCAAGCTGCTGTCTCAATTTTTCAGGCTCAAGCATTCTGTTTTCCAGTCCGAAAACAATTTCACTGTCTGTATCTGTATTAAAAAATTGTGTTCGCGGATTTTGAAAAACTGTACCGACACTATCGGAAAGAGTTGAAATTTCAGTTTCAGCAACATTCATTCCTCCTACAGTTACTTTTCCCAAAAGGCTTCCTTCAAAAAAATGAGGGATCAGCCCATTCACCAGCCTCGTAAGAGTTGTTTTTCCACATCCGGATGCACCGCATAAAAGAACACATTGTCCTTTCGGAATCTCTAAGTGCACTTCCCGCAGAGAACCTTTTGCCGACTCCTTGTAGGAAAAAGAGAGTTTTATAAATTCAATCAAGGGAATACACCTCCTCGTAAAAAATCAAAAGTCATCATACATATAATCCCTATATATATGATTACCATCAGGGCATCCCAAATTGAAAAACAAACCTTCTCCAGACAGCTGCGTCTTCCTGCATGATCAATGCCCCTTGTGATAGCGGCTTGCGTGATTTCATCAGAGATTCTGGAAGCGGATACCAGCATCGGCACATACACATACTCCATTATCTTGATCGGCTGTCGCAGAAATCCTGCAAAAGACGCAGAGAGTCCTCGGAGAACCATAGCATCTTTAATATAATTCCATTCCTCAGCCATTGTCGGAAAATATCGCAATGTAACGGAAAGTGCAATTGTAAAGCCTTCGGGCAGCTGCAATCGACTGAGTGCAGCCAAAAAAGCGCTTACCTTGGTCGTGCGTATTAAAAATGTGCCAAGCATAAAACAAGGAATCAGCTTCCTTATATAGACATCAAACATATATATGATGCCCCCTAACGTAACGGGCAATTTCAATATAACCAGCAGCTGCACTGTCAATAACACAATAAAGAGAATTCCGTATTTTGAAGCCGTCCGGAGTTCTCTTGCCTGCAAGAGCAAGAATACGGGGATTGCCGTGAAAAGGCATTCTATGACTATACTTTCATTCAGGAAAACGGAAATACTTGTTATCGACAGAATCAGAAGCTTTGTTCTGGGATCCAAAAGCATCTATATGATCCCCACTTTTTCGAAGTGCTTTTTCAATAATTTTCTGCCGATAAGGCCTCCAATTACGGCGCAGATAATTGTCCCTAAAATCATCAGGGGGATAACCCACCAATTTACTCTGATAGAATTGATGATTCCTTCAAAAGAGGAAACATCGCCTTTTCTACGCATGAATTCATCAAACTGTGCGGGCATTAGTACCATAGGTATATAGGCTCCCATTGGAGATAGTGCAAATACACAATATGCAATTAAATTCCTTCTGAATGATTTGAAATTTCCTGTGCGGCAAATAAAATCCGCAATAAATCCAAATATGACGAAAAATACAGACATCATCCAGAACATACCGGTAACAAATAGCAAGATTCCGGCGAGAATGCCGAGTATGGCAAGCGACCCTCTCTTCGGTATTTTTGCGGTATACAGCATAAAAACACTGCCTGCAAATAAAGCGACTACCATTGGCATAAACGGAAAAGTTACGGGTGTCAGCTGTGCGATACCGCCTATCACGAATGCAATAACAAAGTAAATAAGTGAGAAGACGCCTATGGAAATATAGTCTCTTGTCAATAATTTGTTTTCATTTTTCATAATCAGCACATCCTTTATAATAATATAAATGTTAGTTGCAACTAACTAAGCTATAAAAAATTTTTGCACCTTACGTAAGCCTTAAAAGCCCCTCCCATCCGGAATTGAAAAAAACGGCAAGCTCTTCAACATATTCGATCGCCTGTTCTCTTGTCATATCGTGAACTACTGTTTCAAATACAGCTGTAAAATATGCACTGGTGATCATGTGATGTAAATCATGACTGACGCTCCCTGTTATTTTGCCCTTCTCTTTGAGAACAGCGTAGTATTTTTCTGTTCGGGATACTTCCAGTTCTACAAGTTCATGAATATAATCTGCATATTTTGTGCCCTCAGAGCAACAAAGCACGAGCTTGAATTCTTCAAAATAATCATAGATATAATTCACAAAATGCAGAAGATATTTCGTAGACAGCTCTCTGCTTTTTGAAGTTTTATTTTCGGGAATTAAATCAAAATGTGCATCCTGTGCAGCTCTGAATTGTTCCGTCAAACCATCCGCCGCCTCGGAAACAAGTGCCTCAAACAAAGCTGCTTTATCCGGATAATATCCATAAAAAGCACCTTTGGTAAATCCCGCTTCCGCTACAATTTTCCTAAGGGACGCATCCTTAAAACCTTTTTCCAAAAGTTCGCGTTTACCGGCCTCTAATATTTTCTGTTGTGTTTCTGATATTTTCATCCAATCTCTCCACGTTAATATACCGGCGGTATATACCACCGGTATATTAACATACTTATTCCTTTTGGTCAATAAAATTCGTGTCAATAAAACAGTTTATACTCAGCTTCGTTTTATTATCTGTGTTCTTCCGGCGTAAAGCTCACTACTTCGCATTGCTCTTCACACCTTCGATTACCGCCTGTCTGTCCTCCAGCAGCATTGCATTCTCTTCCTCGCTAAACACATGCTTCCCTATCACAACGTCACTCTGAATGAGCCTGACTGCAACCACAACCCGGATGAGAAGGCTGACAATAAACGCAATAATAAGCATAAACAGGAAAAGCTGAATTTCTTTAAAGGCACTATACAGCGCCGGATAAGCTTCAGTACCTTCGCCAATAATCTTATAACCGTACTTTGCAACTATATAAACAACGCCTGTCGTGCCGATTGACTGCAGCACAGCTATGACAATCATGCCATATCTATAGAATTTTTCCGCTGTCGTCAGGTTTTGAGACTGCAAGCTGTTTCCTATTACGTCGACAACTCTTCGTGTTCCGAATATCATGTTTCTGGTATATATTATTTTGAGTACATTCGATACAAGCTGTACCGCTATAAGTATGGTCAACACAACGCATGCAAGATGAGTTACGGATGCATTATTGATACCTTCTTTTTTAACAGACAGCACCAGATATCCAAGAGACGATACTACAATCGCTATCACGGCACTTACCGCTGTCACGACAAATATCAGGTTTATGATATTGAATTTAAAGGCTCTTCTATAAAACGGATTGACTGTTCGCAGATAGCCAAGCCCTATCAGCAGCAAAATAACTTCTGCCATCTTCAGGATTATCACTACGTCATAAGTCACTTCCGTCGTATACGCACATGAATAATCAGTGGTGTCACTCATCGCTGACATCACACCCAGGCTTATTATCCCGGTTGCCCCTCCGAATACTGTGTATGCAACCTCTATCCAAATTGCTGTCACCGCGACTTTGAGCCCGCCAAGGCCAACTGCATTGTTCTTCACGGTTTCCTTCTTTCTGTTTTTGAATGATAACTATAAAATCATTATATGTGCGAACAAGTTGAGTAAACAACAGATATAAGGTAAAATAATAAATAATTAAGAATTAGGAGGAGCTATGGAAGGTAAGAAATATCGAGAAGCGTTTAACAATAACGTACCTGACGGTTACGACGCCGACACATATATCATCAAATGTCCTGTATGCAGCAAGGAGTTTCAGGCATCGCCGGGCGATGCACTATGTCCGGAGTGCGGTGCAGAGCTGAGCTTCAGCGTTGATGAGAATTAAGCAAAACATCCTATCTCAGCGATTGCTGTAATAGGATGTTTTTTATTGCTATTTGATTGTAACATAGATGCCGCGATCTCCGTGCACCTCTACTCTAAGCGACTTGAAGTCGTTTACAAATTCCTTGAGGTATTTATAGCGCTTGCCGCCCTTCATGCTGTAGTATCTGACGTCGAAGTTCTTGTACACGCGATTCAGCTCGTTGCCAATCTGACCGAGATCTGTTGGCTTACCCTTATCATTGTTCTCCATGATAATCTGTTGAATCCTGGACTCAATCGTCTTCTTGCTGGGAGTATTGGCCGTATTTTCAATCACCTCACGGCTGCGCTCGTATTCCTCCTGGCGCTTCTGCTTCCTATACTCAGCCTCCAGCTCTTCCTCTGCAAGTCTCTCCTCTTCTGCCTGCTTGGCGAGAAGGTCGATATAAATGAACTTGTCATATGCGTTTTCAAGTGCCTCTGTTGCCTTGTCCGACTCTCCCATGCCGAGCACGAGACAGCCCGACTCGCTCAGTCTCCTGGCAAGCGAAGTAAAATCACTGTCCGAAGACACTATGCAGAAGCCCTCGACATTGCTTGTATAGAGTATATCCATCGCGTCGATGATGAGTGCCGAATCAGAGGCGTTCTTACCTCTGGTATTGTTGACCTGCATCATCGGCTTAAGCGAATGCTTCCGTATCTCCTGCTCCCACCTCGTCTTGACAATGCGCTCCCAGTTTCCATAGATACGCTTGTAGGAACAGATTCCGTACTTCTCAATCTCTTCTATGATGTCCCCTGCATATTGAGCCGAAATATTCTCCGCATCAATGAGTAGAGCAATTCTAATATCATCTGCCATCTTAATTTTCCTTATATTTATTAATTTCTGCAACCACAGCCTTGGATATTCTCTCCAATCTGCTCTCTGCTGCTGACTCCGTGCCGTAGAACCCGTAATAAATCTTAAACTTCGGCTCAGTGCCGGAAGGTCTAAAAGCAATCCAGTCCAGTCCATTTAACTCATATAGCAGCACATTGGATTCAGGCATGTAATCTGCGTAATTCCTGACATCCAGAATGCCGAGCTCAGTCCCCGGCTCGCCTAGCGTGCCATTAAGTGAACGCAGATGCTCCATAAATTTATCGCCAACTCCCGCACCCTCGATACAGATGCTCTTTTCAGAAGCATATCCGTACAGCTTGTGCAGTGAATCCAGCTGATCTATCAGGGTTAAGCCCTTTGACTTTGAAAGAGCTGCGATCTCAGCAATAGCAACAGCTGCCATAACACCATCCTTATCGCGAACAGACGCATTAAGCATATATCCGTTACTCTCCTCGAAGCCGAACATGAATGACTCATCGCCATCATCTGAACGCTCTCTAATCTGCTCAGCGATGTACTTGATACCGGTCAAAGTCTCATACAGCTTGATACCGTATCTCGCAGCAATCGCTCTTGCGAGGTGAGTCGAGACGATCGATGTAACCGCATATCCATTTGCAGGCAGCTTGCCCATCTTCTTGGACTCGGACAACAGGTACTCGAGCAGAATCGCTCCAATCTGGTTACCGGTTAATTTCTTGTATTTGCCCTCGTCGTACACCGATACTCCGAGCCTGTCAGAATCAGGGTCAGTCACGATAATGATATCAGCGATGGACATATCGGCATATTTCATGGCGAGTTCATAGGTATCGTCATACTCAGGGTTAGGCACTCTGAGGCTCGGAAAATCTCCGTCCGGCCGATCCTGCTCATCGACCGCAAAGACCTTCTCGTAGCCGAGCTCTCTCATTGCGCGCCTTACAGGCTCGCGGCCGGAGCCATTTAGAGGAGAGTACACGATGCGTAACGAAGCGCGCGCCTTCCTGCTCACGCTGCTGCTGTTAAAGGACTCGATGACCATAGCGTTATAGCTGTCATCAAGCTCTCGACCGAAGTACTCTACCTTGCCCGATGCGACGAGCTCCTCAAAGGATGCTGCCGATGCGATGATCTGAATGCCTTCAATCGGAGACTTGATGCGAGACTTGATATCCTCAGTCTCACAGTCAATCATCTGAGCGCCGTCAGCCCTATATGATTTGAAGCCATTGTACTCCTTAGGGTTGTGCGAGGCGGTAATCATGATGCCGCCGTCCGCCTTGTAGTGCCTGATAGCATAGGAGAGCATCGGCACCGGTCTCAATCTGTCTGAGAAGATAACCCGTGCGCCTGCGGTACATATCGCAGTCGCAGCTGCCTCCGCAAATTTTCTCGAATTATTGCGCGAATCGTATGAAATGACAATTCTAACGTCCTTAATCTGCTGCTTTTCCCCGAGCATCTCAGCCATAGCGTAAGCAGCTGTCGCTACGGTGTAGATGTTCATGCGAGATGCTCCGGGCCCCATGGCGGCTCTCATTCCGGCTGTACCGAATTTGAGTTCTGCCCCGAAGCACGCCTCGATATCATCGGGGCGGGATATCATGTTCATGAGGTCCTGCCTCATATTCGGATCGATTCCCTTGGCATTAATCCATTCTGTATAATTCCTGATTGCCTTGTTCTCTTCCATGTCTATTCTCTAATTCTTAATTAAATGCAATACGTCCTGTCCAATCCCCTCGTACACCTTCACTGCGCCCCTGCTACTCTACGGTTACGCTCTTGGCGAGGTTGCGAGGTCTATCGATCTCACAGCCTTTCTCCTTAGCTACATAGTATGCGTAGATTTGAAGAGGAATAACGCTGAGCAGAGGTGTGACCTCATCCAGGCAATTAGGGATGTAGAAGGTTTCATCCGAATGCTCCTCGATTGCTGTATTGCCCTCCTTGGCGATGGAGATTACATGGGCGTTGCGAGCCTTAACCTCTTGTATATTAGATACCATCTTGTCAAAGAGCTTAGACTGTGTTGCAAGTGCAACGACTATTGTCTTAGGCTCCATCAGTGCAATGGTTCCGTGCTTGAGCTCTCCGGCGGCAATAGCAAAGGAATTTATATATGAAATCTCCTTGAGCTTAAGTGAGCCCTCGTAAGCAACGCTGGAATCCATACCTCTGCCAATGAAGAAAACCTGATCTCTATCGTACAGCTTCTTGGCCAGTTTCTCAATGGAGCCTCTCATCTTGAGTACTTCTTCAAGCTTGCCCGGAATTGCAGCGAGCTCCTCTATAATCTCGCTGTAGTACTCCGGCGTAATGGTATCTTTTAGGTCTCCGAGATATAGAGCCAGCAAATACAGCGACAAGAGCTGAGTTGTGTACGCCTTTGTCGAAGCAACCGAAATCTCCGGTCCTGCCCATGTATAGAACACGTCATCGGACTCACGAGCCACCGAGCTTCCAACTACATTGACGATGGATAAAACTCTTGCACCCTTCCTCTTAGCCTCGCGGAGAGCCTCAAGTGTGTCGGCGGTCTCACCGGACTGGGAAATCGCGATAAACAGGGTCTGCTCATTTACAAACGGATCTCTGTACCTGAACTCAGACGCCACATCGACCTCTACAGGGATTTTGACAAGCTTCTCAATGATATTTCTTCCAACTAAACCGGCGTGATATGCAGTCCCGCAAGCCACTATACAAATCTTGTTGAACTTTGCAAAGTCTTCCTTAGTGAGTGTCATATCGTAGAGCTCAACTCTGCCGTTGTCGCTGAGATTTCGCTTAAGAGTCTCCATGATTCCTTCCGGCTGATCGTAAATCTCCTTGAGCATGAAATGCTCAAAATCACCTTTCTCCGCAACGCTCTCGTCCCAGCTGATGTGCATAGTTTCACGCTTTATTTCCTTGCCCGTCTCATCGTAAATTGTAACGCTGTCAGGCGTCAGCACCACCGTGTCCCCGTTCTCCAGCAAATACACATCCTTGGTGTATTTGAGCAACGCTGAAAAGTCGGAAGCTACAAAGTTACAGCCATCTCCCTTTCCGACGATCAGAGGGGCATTCTTTCTATATGCTACGAACATGTCAGGCTCATCTGCTGCGATTGCTGCCAGTGCAAATGTACCTGTCATCTCGGAGGTAGCCTTGTCCATAGCGGCCTTGAGGTCGCCTGACATGTTGTAGTATTTGCCGATTAGAACCGCAGCAACCTCAGAATCCGTGTCACTCTTAAACCCGATGCCTTCGTCCTCGAGTGCTGTTCTCAGCTCTACGTAGTTTTCGATGGTGCCGTTATGTACGAGCGCAACTCTGTTGTCGGCACTCATATGTGGATGAGAATTGACATCCGAAGGAGCTCCGTGAGTAGCCCACCTGGTGTGGCCTATTCCCACATGACCGCCGAGGTTTTCCTTGCCGATAAGCTTCTCCAGGTTGACGATAGCGCCAACATGCTTTCTGAGCTCAATCTCCCCGTCGCTGACAACGGCGATGCCTGCAGAGTCATATCCTCTATATTCCAGTTTCTTAAGTCCCTCGATAACGATGCCCTGAGGCGCGTCATTACCTACATAACCTACGATTCCGCACATAATATTTCCTCCAATATATTCTTATAAATAGCAGTCCTTCGGCGAGCCGGAGAACCGCTAACGATCACTCTGTATTTGTATGAGAGATGTATAAGCCTATCCGAACTTCTTATGGATGAGCTCAGCTATCTGCTCAGCGTATCCCCGGATCTCTTCACTGTCTTCGCCTTCCAGCATTACCCTAATCAGAGGCTCGGTACCCGAAGGCCTGATGAGCACTCTGCCGGTGCCCTCCAGCTTGGCCTCAACCTTGCCTATAAACTCCTTCACCTCCTCGTCCTCGAGCGCAGCCTGCTTATAAGCGTTATCCACCCCGACGTTTACGAGAGCCTGTGGATAGATATGAATCTCATCCCGCAGCTCGCTCAGCTTGCTCCCTGAAGCAAGATATGCCTTCATGAACTGCAGTGAAGAGAGGACTCCATCACCTGTAGTCGTGTAGTCCAGGAATATCATGTGTCCTGACTGCTCACCTCCCAGCACCGAGCCGGTCTGAAGCATCGACTCCAGCACATACCTGTCTCCGACCTTGGTTACGTCTACATCAATTCCGTGCTGCTCAAGATATTTGTGCAGTCCGATGTTACTCATCACCGTCGCTGTAATCTTGCCCTCTGCAAGCTTGCCAATATCCTTGAGGTACTTGCCGCAGATACACAGAACTCTGTCACCATCGATAATGCGGCCTTTCTCATCCACAACAATCAGTCTGTCAGCATCACCGTCGTAGGCAAATCCCACATCTGCACCGATCTCTACGACCTTGCGCTGTAGATTCTCCGGATGTGTAGACCCGCATCCGTTATTGATGTTGATTCCGTCCGGTTCATCGCTGATCACAGTCACGTCTGCGCCGAGCACCTCATACACGATATGAGCAGTCTCAAATGAAGCTCCGTTTGCAGTATCCAGCACGACCTTGACTCCGTCCAGCTTCTTATCGATGGTTGTGAGCAAAAAGTCTGTGTACTGCTTGATAGCGTTTGTATCATCCTCGCGACATCTGCCGAGCTTATCACCGACAAACTCGTCTGTGCCGATCTCCTTCTCGCCCAGCAGGATTGACTCTATCTCCTGTTCAACGCTGTCGTCAAGCTTGTAGCCCTTGCCGTTAAACAACTTGATGCCGTTGTATTCAAACGGATTATGGGATGCCGAGATTACGACTCCCGCATCTGCATTGTATTTCCTCACGAGATACGCAACCGCCGGTGTCGGAATAACTCCGAGCTTAATTACGTCTCCGCCAACCGCCAGCACTCCGGCCGTAAGCGCATTCTCCAGCATGTCACCGGAAATTCTCGTATCACGTCCGACTACCATCACCGGTCTCCTGTTGTTTTCACCCAGCACAAACGCTGCAGCTCTACCGATATCGAACGCCAACGAAGCTGTCAGCTCTGTGTTGGCAACGCCTCTCACTCCGTCTGTTCCGAATAATCTACCCATTAACTTCTCCTTAATAATCTATCTGCAATATATAAAAAGCTTGTCATTTACCGACTGCATGCACATTGGCGCTAGGCGTATATCTGCGTCATAGAAATCCGCAGCTTTCCGGAATATACATGTAACGGGCTGCTTTCGACATGGCACTACCTGATATCTCCCCCTGTCGCTATTACATCCTGCCGTCAGTAAGTAGCCTTTCGACATGCGCTACTTGATATCTCCCTGCATCCAAAACTTAGAATTGCATACATCATATTTCTTTCGACATAACGCTACTTGATATCTCCCCCACAGAAGTCTGCAGCTTTCCGAAATAGCACCTACTGGATAGTGATAGTTATCTGCGTACGCTCAAGCACAGCCGTCGCCCCGGAATTGTTGGTGAGATATGCCGTGACAGTATGTTGTCCCGCTCCAAGGCCTCCGGCATCTGCACTGACCACGAAGGAGCCTGCACCGACATTGGCAAGTCTGGATTGGCTGCCCTTCACAATTATGTTTACACCGCTGTCAGCACTCGCCGTAAGCCCGCTGCCGACGTTGCTGATCTTAATAGATCCTGCCGGCACATTTACTGTCTTCTGTATATTCTGATTGACCTTAATCTTGAGCTTGACGTTGCGAGACTCATTGGCGATGCTTACTCCCTTAGGCAGGTCGTACTTAATATTTATATCACCGGTCTCGGTAATGGAGCTGATATCCATATTCTCTGTTGAAATCTCCGAGATATCCTTGATATCCTTGCTTCTTCCTTTAATCGAAATTGTGTTAGGTGCAGAATAGGTTCTATCCAAGGTTCCGTCCAAATTGTTGGTAACGCTTACCTTGAGCTTGACCGTCTTGACCTCACCCTTATAGGCTGTTACCGCCACTCTGCCGGGACCGGTCATCAGGTACTTGATCTGTCGTCCGCTCCCATCTACAGGAATTGCATTTGCGCTAAACTCCCTCGCCTTATCTGTAACCTTATCAGCATCGAGCTCAAGCTTGACCGCATCCACGTTCTTGACTAGGCTTGTCGCTCCCTGCACCTCGACTTCCTTATTCCCCTGCTTCTTGACCACCGGCTCACCGGACTGGCCGTCCTTATAAGCTGCATATGTGGAAACCTTCTTGACCTCGAGATCCTCGACTGTTACAGCAACATTATTTTCACTCTGAGATTTTATGGTTATGCCGTTCGGTACCTTGACCTGAACTGCAAGCGCATTTTCACCCTTGCCTGCATTAGCTGCATCCACGGTCGCCTCGATATCCGATTTCTCCAGTTCATTAATCGAGGATCTCCTGCCGCGAACCGTGACATTGATCTTCTCCATATCCATCTTACTGACCGCAAGGTCGCTCTTGGCCAGATCCCTGGCATTGGTAACCGTAAGAGGTATATCTGTGTAAGTCTTGGAAACGGTAGGGTTGATGCTATATACAACGTACACCCACGCTGCAAAAGCAATCACTATAGAAAGCACAAGATTAACCTTGTTGATGCCCTTATCGCTTGACACTTTATTTTGCATCGTGCTTTCCCCCCTTCCTGCGTACGAACTGTGCTACCTTGCCGTACATACCGGTTTCGGACGGCAGGTACATGTTGAGAAGAGTCTTTTCGATGGTCTTCATGTCCACAAATCTGCGGATCTTGCCGTCCTCGCATATTGACACTACGCCTGTCTCCTCAGATACTATAATGAC
Source organism: Mogibacterium sp. CM50 (assembly GCF_000293155.1). NCBI lineage: Bacteria > Bacillati > Bacillota > Clostridia > Peptostreptococcales > Anaerovoracaceae > Mogibacterium > Mogibacterium sp. CM50. Next base: position 97,093 of record NZ_ALNL01000043.1, read on the forward strand.
CAGCGCATCACAGACCTCGCTCAGTCCCACACCTGCGCGGTGTCTGGTGCCGAGGTTTCTGCCGATATTCTTTTTCTCTGTCAACGGGAATACACATGAAGCTGCATGTATTCTGGCTCCACGTATGATCACGCCGCCGTCGTGCAGTGGTGAGCCCTCGTAGAAGAGATTGCCCAGAAGGCGCACAGATATCTCCGCATCCACGACCACGCCTGTCTCGATGATGTCATTGAGCATTGTCTCGCGTTCGATTGCAATGAGTGCTCCCGTCCTGGTTGCCGAGAAATCGTCGATGGCTGCTACGATTGCAGCAACAGCCTCCACCGCTTTGCTCTTATCGATGTTGCGAAAAGAGTTTGTATTCATGATATTCTTGCGCCCAACCTGCTCCAGGGCTCTGCGCAGCTCCGGCTGGAACAGCACAACGACCGCAAAAAGTCCCATGGTTACGAGACTCTTGAGCAGCCAGTTGAGCAGATACAGATTGAACATATCTGACACGAAGAATGCTACCACGATTATCACGATGCCCTTAACCAGCTGCATAGCCCTGGTATCTTGGATGAACCCGAGCATCTTATATACGATGTAAGACACGATAGCTATATCCAATGCATCTTCGGGTCTAAAATTAGATAGAATACTTTGAATTGTGCTCAGCATATCGGCTTACCTCCTCTCACAAATACCCATTCTACATGGCATAATTCATATTATTATACAATTTTGCAGGATTTTTATCAATAAGACCTAAGGTGTGGTTTTCGTGTAAATTACAACAAAAATGAGCCACACGTCGTTGCGCATGGCTCCGTCGATATCACACGAAATCAGGGGCAGGCCCACTCGAGCGAAGTTCAAAATTCATCGGATTTGAGTTGGATTTAATTTACATATGCACATGCACCCGGCAGACCTCAATTCTCATTCGGTTATTCGGGCACGGACAGCTTTATCATAAATGTCACACTCGATTTGCGACGCACAACCTTGTGCTCTATACCGTAGCTGAGTAAAATATTTCGTACTATGTACAAACCCAGACCGTTACTGTTATCCTTGCTCAGATCAAAATTCACTTCAAAGAGCCTGTCTATATCCAGCTGTTCCGCATCCTTGCAGGTGTTATTCACATATATCCACTCCTCAGTAACACCTATCGTTACTTTGCCCGGCGAGTCGGAATACTTCACTGCATTGCTTATGAGATTTGACAGAACTATCTGAAGAGCTGTTCTGCCGATATACATTTTCTCATCTGTAATTTGGTTAGCAATGACTATCTTTTTATTAGATGCCATCAGAGAATACTTGTCTATCACATCCTGCAGCACGCTGTTCACTTCCAGCCACTCCTCGTCATCCTTTAAATGCTCAAGAGAGGAAATTGATAAAATCTGCGAAATATTCTGTGACATACCGTCTACTATATCAATGCAGCTTCCGATGTATTCATCTCGATTCCTGTACTTGCCGATATTAAACTTCATATTTTCCAGGATTATCTTGAGGCTGGCAAGAGGTGTTTTTAATTCGTGAGAAGCCCCTCTGAAAAAATCATATTTTATCCTTTCCAGCTTCAGTATTTCGCTATTCTTAACTTCAAGGTCGTCTATGAGCTCCAACAGCGTCGCGTACAAATCATTAATATGCGCCTTGAGCTGCCCAACCTCGTTTGTTGACTCAACCTTTAAACGTGCTCGCCTGTCCAGCTCCATCATCTTTGTGGTAACATCTTTGATTTCCTGAATATTATTTGTTATTGTCTTTGCATAAATCAGCGAAATAACAACTGAAAGCAGAAGCGAAATTGTTATTGAAAGCGGCAGGAATTTAAAGCTCAGCTCCTTTGCATCCCTTTGCATATCCGCCGTCGATACGAACTGCACGGATACCTTCCTGCCGTTATTTAATTTTATTTCCCTTTCCTCGATTATCAGAGAATTGTTATTGCTTGACAGATCAACGTTATCATGATTTCCGAGCCGAACCTCGTTATTATCACTATTTCCTCTTATAAAGGCTTTGATCTCGCTGCTCTTGGAATAGATTTCCAAAGACTGCTCTACGAACTTAGCATCCTTGCCTTGGAGACTTTGAGAAATTTCATTTGCCTTCGAGTTAATCTCCTGCTTCCTCGTCTCGAAATATGTCCGCGGAAAAACCAGGAAAATAAGGAGATGTACCAAAACGATCAGTATGCCGAGAATGGCAAATGTATTTAAGAACATTTTCGGAAATATTTTTAAATTTCTCATTTTCGCTCCAATTTATATCCCACGTTCCTTATGGTGACAATGCAGTCCAGCCCCAGCTTTCTGCGAAGCTCTTTGATATATACATCGATTACCCGATCAAATGGCGGCTCTTCTGTTTCTTTCCACACTTTGTCTATTATCTGTTCCCTTGTCAAGGCATAGCCTTCATTATCCAATAGGCACTTGAGTATCTCGAGCTCCTTTGCGTTCACATCAACTTTTTCATTATCAACCTTGGCAGTATAGCTCGTAAAGTTCACCTCTGTATTCTTGTATTCCAACCTCTCAACTTTATTATAGTGTCTCTCAATCAGGGAATCGATGCGAACCTTCAGTACAGGCAATGAAAACGGTTTCTCAATGTATCCGTCTGCCAGACTCGAAAATGCCTCAATCTTATATTCCTCATCGCCAAACGCTGTTAGCATCAAAACCGGCAGCTTACTCTTCTTTCTGATTTCCTTCAGGACTTCCAGACCATTTATAAATGGAATCCGGATGTCCAAAATTACCAAATTAACATCTTGCTCTTCAAATTTTGATAAGGCTTCACGACCATCCTCCGCTTCGATTGTATCGTATCCGAATTCAGACAGAAATCCGCAGACTCCTTCCCGTATCATTTTATCATCTTCAACAACAAGAATTTTCATAAGCCCTCCTGATTATTTTGTATCTATCAACAGCTCCTTTGGTCTCTTCCTCAGGATCTTTGAAGTCGCTATGAGAAGCGAAACTCCAAGTATCACTGTCATGAATAATACCACATAAACGAAAGCTTTTGGATTAACCATAACATCTAAGCTTGTCAAAGTTTTATTAAATCCGTCGACCTCGGCTCCACCACCAAGTCCCGATGAAGCGGATTCCTTAGCAATCTGACTTGCAATACCGCCTGTCACCCTGTGTAAAACATTGTTTCCGATGGCCTTTCCCATAATTCCTGCTACAAAATACGAGGCTACAAATGCGGGGACAGCTACGAATAGGAGCTCAAAGGCAAATTGTCCGAAGATTCTCACCTTGGATATTCCCAGAGACAGCAGTACTGCAATCTCTTTCTTTCTAGCATTCATCCATAGGAACAGCAACAGCGAAACCACCAGTCCGGCAAATATCAGAGAACCTCCGAACAGCTTATTGGCAATGGAATATATTCCCGAAATCGACTGCTGCAATGCAGGGTAATTCGATGAGCTCTTTACCAGATTGTACTGATTCCAATTTATATTGAGTTTACCCAGATCCTTCATAACCTTATCCAGATTCTTATTTCCCTTTACGAAGAAGGTTGCATCCTGGTACACGGCTGTCTGCTCAGTATTTCCATAAAGCTTGGCAGCTGTGTGGACGTCGCCAATCAAGGTGTTTTCATACAGCTCTGTCGCCGCGCTAACCCCTCCGTTGTTGTGACCGTCAAAAAGTCCTTTTATTTCAACCTCTATGGTCTCATTGGCCTGCTTTTCATTATCTGCATCGTATACATTGGATTTAATCTTAATCTTATCCCCGACCTTCAAATTGTTCTTTTCGGCCAGAGCTTTATGCATTAATATTTTATTTTTGTCATCCTTGGCTAAATGCTTTCCTTCGACTAGCTTGAATGCCCCCGAAACGAATTTTGTCTCCTTTGAAGAATCATTTACGCCCGTCATCATTGTAGTTCTCTTGAATTTTTCAGCTCGATCAGGATCCTCACTGTTCGTAATCTCCTGAGTTCTGATAATATCATGGTCAACCAGATCTGCCACAGCTCCAATTCGCTTGATATAATTATCTATATGACCGGAATCAACGATTTTTTTGATATCCTCTCCGCGTATATTGCCGCTGCCCCTCGGAGTGCCGGGGTTCACCTGCCTGTTTATTTCCATGGTAAAGCTGTTGGTGATACTTCCAAAGGTCTTATTGGCAGCTCTGTTCGTAGCATCTTTGATCGATAATCCAATTAAACTGAGGGTAGACATGGATAGGATCACCAATAATATGATTAACGATTTAAGTCTCTTCCTTGTGACATATGCAAAAGCATTTCTTATCATTGCTTATCCTCCTAGTTATCCTTGCGCACTTCTTTTAATTTCTTGCTGCTCAATTCCAATATCGTATCTGCTGCAGCGGCCACTTCTTTACTATGCGTAACTACTATGACGCACTTGTTGCGCTCTTTTGCCAGCTTCTTAAGCATCTCAATTATTTCTCCTGCTGTATTGGGATCCAGATTTCCCGTAGGCTCATCTGCCAATATTACAGGTGCCTCGGATGCCAAGGCTCTGGCTATGGCGACTCTTTGCTGCTGTCCGCCGGAAAGCTTCATTACGTTTCTCTTTATCTGGCTCTTGTCGAGACCGAGCTTAAGCAGCATCTCATCGGAAGCGTTGCTGTTTACCAGCCTTATATTTTCCAGAGGTGAGAGATAGTCAATGAGATTATAGTTCTGAAATACCAGTGAAATATTGTTTTTTCTATGATTGCTATATCCCTTTCTCTCGATATTTTCACCCCTGAACATGACCTCGCCGCTGTTCGGTCTGTCCAATCCGGCAAGAAGTGACAACATCGTTGATTTTCCGGCTCCCGACTTTCCGGTGATTGCGTAGAATTTCCCGAGCTCAAAGCTCCGGCTTACTGATGAGAGAATTTTCTCTCTTGATCCTATGTAGCTATACGTCACATTCTTAATTCTGAGTATCTCCATTATCTTCCTCCCCTAACTTATTTTTGATAAAATTTCCTTCGGTTTTCTTACTAAAATTATCCCTGATGTTGCGGCGACAGATATGACGATTATAAGTAGCAGAAGTCCGTAGCTCTGCACAAATGTCAGTAAATTATCGCCTATGCTTTCATTCTCTATAAAGCTGCTTGTAATCGACGCATTGCCATCTGCACCGGCGAATCCGCCTATAACTTTTTTAAACACAGCATTCCCAAGCACCAGCGATATAATCGCCGCAGGCATAGATATGAGCACCAGCTCTGATATAAATTGCGCCATAATCTTTGCTTTATTTATCCCGATAGACAGCAGTATCCCTATTTCATATATCCTTTCCCGCAGCCACAGGATTAAGATCAGAGATAATACTATCAATCCGCCTATCATTATAGAATATGTCATGATTCTGATAATATGCTTGATGCTTGCTAATGAAGCAATGGCCTCCTTGAAGGCACTCGTATCCTTCTCCACCTTATACTTCTGCCACTCTATATCGAGCTTCTTGATCCTTTTCATTACAGTATTCATATTTTCAGGGCTGTCTGTGAATATGGACAGTTTATTTGCAATTCTGCTATTGCCGGCCGGATTCATTGCCCTTTGTCCGGAATCATAATCGGCAAACATCGTATTCTCACTCAGATCTGACGACAGGCCTGTGTGTTTTTCCTGTTTTTTACCGCTGAATATCCCGACAATTTCAAACTCCCGATTTCCGGCGTTGCTGTCGGTTCTATTTTCACTCAAGAACCCCAGACTCACCTTATCATGCAATTTCAGATTGTTTTTCTTGGCGAATTCGCTGTGAACGAGTACCTTGTTTACATCATTTTTCCTAAGATGCCTTCCCTTCTGCATCGTAAAAACCCCGCTGTTGAATAAAAGGCTTCTTTCGGAATTACTTGTCAATTGTACCGATACAATATTTTTTAAATCTCCCGGCAGATCATCTCGCTTTACCTTCTGGTTGCTCTCAATTACGTTACTGTCCGATAATCGAGCCAGTCCGTCATACTCGGGAACTATCTCCTTGATACCATTGATTTTTTTTAAGCTTTTAAACCTGTCAATTTCAAAAGCACCTTGGTTCTCCTTCCCGGTTATGGACAATGAAGAATTTGAGGTCTTGTAGAGAGACCTTTCCAGATTGTCACTTGATTTCTTTATGCTTAAGCACACATGTATACATGTGAGAACCAAGGTCAAAATTATGAGGATTATAAACGTTCTGTACCTTCGCCTAAGAACGTAAGCTATCGCGTTTCTAATCACCTTACACATCACTCCTTCTAAATAATTCTTAATCTAAATTGAGAATATCCTCTTTACGAAGAGCATATTACAGAAGATTTATGAAACGTTTATGAAATCGGAAAATAAATTATTTTATTGCTTGTATATCAATTGTTAATCAGGCATCCGCCCGTTATACGATTTAACTTTCTGATGAGCCTTCAAAATTGTGTATAATCCGGTTAATCTGCTGCAGGTAATTTAAAAGGACGAAACCCGAAGATTCCGTCCTTCTACCTATTACAATCATGCTCTAACGCAAGCTACGCACGACGTCTTATCTTAATTAGAACCATAAGTACCACAACGGCACCTACAACCAATCCGCCATATAGGAAAATCATCGATGCATCTCCGGTTCTAGGGCTTACCTTGTGAACCTTAACAACCTTCTTCGTTGAGTTGTTACCACCTGCAGGCACGTCCTTATATACAGGATATACATTTGTGCGCTGTTCGCTGAAAGCAGCGTTAGAATCAAATGCTCTGCCTGTATTGGCATTAACCCAATGCGAGAACACTTTGCCTGCAGGAGCTTTTGGTGCTTCAGGAACTTTTGCTCCGACAAAGCCGAGCTTATTGCCACGTATAGTCGACAGACTCGCGATCATCTTATCAGCTTCATCTTTGTCGAGAGCTTCCTTGCTCTGCCAGAATCTGACCTCTACTGCAGGAGCCCATACGTACGCTGTACCGTCATGATTTTTACCTACTCTGTACGTATATGCAGGATGAGCTGCATTACCCGGATCAGCTGTGATATCAATATTTGAATTTTCGAAATTCTTGAGGTCAAAACGCATCAGCTTCTCACCGGCTGCATTCACAGGCTGATTGTCGAGATGATTGCCGGCAGGATTTTCAGTAACTACTCCGTTAACTACGCTTGTCTTGTAGTTTTCTAAAACCGAGCCGCCCATAATGGTCGAACCGTTAGTACCGCCTGTAAACACCTTAAGGGAAGCATTATCCATAACCTTACCGTTAAGCGTAACTAATGCACGATCCGAAGCTTCGAGCAAGCTACCGTCAAAAGCATAAGAATACCCTTTGACAGCAAGGACGCTGCCTCCTTTAACGGATACCTTTGCACGTCTTATGCCGCTCGTAGCTATACCGCCATTAGCTGTGACATTCAGCTTGGCACCGTTTACAAGATCAATGGTGTTGGTTGCGTTACTGCCTGCATTGATACCTCTTCCTGCAGCACTCGTGTTGATATCAACTGAGCCGGCGTCAACCTTGAGCGTTCCGCCTCCCGCAAGCACCATACCGTACCCTGAAAAACCTGCCTTACTCTCGTTGATTATCACCTTGGTTTTAGCTCCGGTAACCTCCATTGCACCATTCATGTAAATATCACCAAAATTACCGTTACCGTTATTCTCAACAATCAACTGTGCTCCATCAGAAACATTGAGCTTGCCTTTATCAAATTCAATCCCACCTTCATTGCCTGTATTGGAACAGTTTTTAACGGTAAAGCTTCCACCCTTTATGTTCATTGTGCAACCGCCAAAAGCATAAATTCCGAAATTCTTAGCTCCATCTATAGTGAAATCAGTGTGGTCGAAATTAAATTTAGCATTCACATTGCTTGAAAAAAAGCCATAACTGTTCAAATTGTTCATCTCAAAGCTGCCTGCACCTGTAAAGGTAATGTCTGCTGAATTGTTATGCGCTCTAAAGCTTCCGCCCTTAAATTCAACCTTGGCACCGGTGTCAGCCTTTACCTTTACCGGTCTGCTTATAATAACGGGGTCAGGAAGATCATATTTATAATTTCCTGCAGGGAACTCAACACTGTCATACGGGTTGCCTGAGGCATCCGGCTTAGTGCCGGCAATTATCGCCGCAATATCTGCACCTGACTCAGTTCCGGTAGCCGTATAGGTGCTTGCTGCATATGCCATATTAGGCGGCATCAACATCATTAGTGCCAGCAAGAAGGTTATAATCACCGCCATGCTCTTGCCATAACTATGCAAAGTTCTCATTTGATTCTCCTCTCAAAATAAATATACGATATCCATTACGAACATTATACTTGTTTTCTGCATACAAGCAAATATGCAATATATAAAATTGCCGATATTAGCAAATAAAAATATGCTGAAACAGTATCTGCTACTTTGCCGAATTCCTTAAAGCATCCGGGGAAATGCGCTCCGGATATTTGCCTTCCGTTAAAATATCGGAAAGGTACTTATTATCCAAAATCATGTCATCACGAATAAGCTGCCAGTTAGCCTTCTTTCTATAAAACACCTTGAATATCAGAAAATTTATGATTGCCCCTATGACCGGAGTCTGCATACCGAAGGCTTCAGTATGGCGGAAATGGCAGCCCTCAGGGGTTCGGGTTCCCTCAAAAGTTATTACAGCGGTCTTTTTATCGCTTTCAAATTGAAAGATGAAGTGATCCGCATCTCTCTCAGCATGTACTATCTTACCGGTCACATCATAGTCAAGCCCCATTACAATCTCATAGAACCGAACCCTGTCTCCGACATTTATTCCGCCATCAAATAGCTGGCATGCCAAGTGGTAAGGACTCCATTTGACAAATTCCTCTTCAAAATTATCCGCCCACAGGCAGAGCTTCTCGAACGGCGCAGGAATATTAATCTGTTCAGTCAATATAACCATAATTACATCCTCCTCTTTAACACAATAATCCCCGTTTTCGATATTATTCGATATTAAATTAAACATTCTCAGCCATCAAGCCCGGATGAGAGGGTTGAAGCACCGTTCTGTTTTCCACGTAGCTATATGATCTTATATCATTGAAATACACATGTGCTTATCGAACAGATAGAGATAGGCCTCTTCGACTCTTGAGCCTGTCCCTTCCTCGAGGGCACGCTTATATAGTTCAATCTGCTCCCGATAGTCTTCCTTGATGCGTTCGAGATCTGCCGATTGATTCTTCCTGCTCAGGCGGTTGCTCTTGTAATCCACCAGCACGAGCTTGTCCCCGTCCCGGAAGTAGCAGTCGATAATACCCTGCACCAGCACCTGTTTATCATTGTGCTCGACCCGTAGAGTGAAGGGCTTTTCCTTTTCCAGCGTGCCGTCTCCGGCGGCGGCAGCTGCACGTCTGCCTATCTCCGATTCGAAGAACGAATATATCTTGCCTAGCTCGAGCGCTGCAAACACAGGCGCGGTAATGGCTCCATTGTCACGCAGCCTCGCGGCTCTTTCATCTATATAGGTTCTATCCACGTCTCCGGATTCGCCTACGGCCTGCTTGAAATCCACGAATTCCATTATCCTGTGATAGGCCGTACCGATGTTGGCAGCATCCGCAGTAGATCTGCGCTTCACACGTGTACTTCTGTCCTCTATTCTGTTGTCAAAATGCCGAGCTTCGTTTGCCTCGCGCTGCAGCTCGCTGACTGAATACTTTGCCTTGCTGTTCAGGTCATCCTTGTATGCATATTCGTAATCGAGTCTGCGCTTGACTTCTGCAAATTCCTCACTCAGCTCTATATCCATCGGCAGCTTGTCTGTAGTCAAGAAATTGTTAAGTCCTCGAGGAAGCCCGGGGTGCATTACCTTGTGCATTTCCACGGACTTGTACTCATTGAATGTGTCCGAATCACAGAGACTGCCCATGATTTTGAAAAAGCTTGTCTTGGAGCGGAGATTATTAGATATAAAGTCTTCCTTTTTGTCACAGCCGATTAGATATAGCTTCTCTCTTGCACGTGTCATCGCTACGTACAGAACCCTGAGCTGCTCCTGATACTCGTCATCCCTGATCCTGGCGGTAATCTGCTGCTGCATAAGCGTCCTGCGCCAATAGTGCTGCTCCGGATTGACGTAGCCGAGCGCTATACCGAGTTCGTTATGGAACTGGAAGCCCAGGCTGCCCTTCGAATACTGCAGCTTATTACCCATGCCGGCGACTATTACAAACGGGAACTCGAGACCCTTACTCTTGTGAATGGTCATGATCCTCACGACATCGTCGTCCTCGCTGACCATGGAAGGCTGTCCCATTTCGACATTTTTCGTTCTGAGCACCTCGAGATAGCTGATATAGCTGCTAAGCGAAGCTATACTCGACTGCCTGAATGCTCTCGCTCTCTCGACAAGGGCACGCAGATTGGCCTGCCTCTGGCGGCCACCGTACATCGCGCCTGCGTACATGTAATAATTCGAGTCGTTGAGCAGATACCAGATGTAATCGTCGAGAGGCATCATCTGACCGCGTACGTGCCATCTCGCGATAGTCTCGAGCGCATCATTTACACGATCTCTGAGCTCCTCGTCGAGCCCAGCCTCGGCATATGCCTTAAGTGCCTCACAGTAGGTCATCTGGTTGCGTGTCACCTCTTCACCCCTGTCCGCAGCTTCTGTCCATTCGCGCTGATTCTGCTCCCTCGCAAAAGCCCTCACTTCGGCGAGGTTTTCCGGTGTGAACCCGAAAATCTCCGATCGCAGCACGGCTATAAGAGGAACATCCTGATGCAGATTGTCCACAACCTTGAGAATAGCCATCGCAACAGCAACCTCGACAGTGTTGAAATATCCACCGTCATCTGCGATGTGCGAGGAGATGCTCTTACTCATCAGGGATTTGTAGTACATGTCCGACTTATTTCTTGTCGAGCGAAGCAGAATGGCTATATCCCTAGGGGTAGCAGCCCTGACCTTTCCGGTCTTGCCGTCGTAAAACTCGCTGCCGATTATCTGACTGACTATATTTGCAACATGCACAGCCTCCGTCTCTGCTTTTGACAGAGCCTTTAGCTCATCATCGGCCTCTGACTCAGAATCGTCATCAGTCATGATTCCCACAGTTCCGGCAGCTTCAAGATCCATACCGATCTGATCCACGCCTTCGCCGTCTTCGTTGTCTCCATCGGAATAACCGCTGTCCGGATCCTTTGCGTCTGTGAGCAGCAGGTGCACCTCCGGCTTGAAATTGTACTCATCACTGCCGGGCAGCCCTCGATATAACTTTTCGTCCTCATCATAACCGGTCATGAGATCCTTGAACACATAGTTGATATAATCTATCGTCGCGCCGTTGCTGCGGAAATTTCTATTGAGATTTATCTGAATTGCGTCCGTGTTGTTCTCATCCCTATACTCCCCAGCTGTCTCCTCAAATATGTGCGGCTCGGCCTGCCTGAACCTGTAGACGCTCTGCTTGACATCGCCCACCTTGAACACGTTGTCAGGTCTTGACACCTGCGACACCAGGAACTCCTGCAGAGAATTGACGTCCTGATATTCATCCACAAATATGAATTCAAACCTGTCACGCAGCACCTTACACGCTTCTTCGTTCTTCAAGATATCCGCCGTGATGTGCTCCATGTCGCCGTAGTCAATGACCTTCTGCTCGCGCTTCCCGGCGTCAAAGATCTTCTCAAATTCCTTGAGCAGCTCCAAATAATACATCGTATACTTGTAGGTCTCCGCCTGCTCTTCAAATAGCGTACCGAGTGTAGCGAAGTTGTTCCTCTTAAAGAAATCCTTAAATTTCTCCTTATACGCATCTCTGACAGGTTTACAGGAATCCTTCACCTGATTGTATGCGTCCTTCTCTTTAGCGCCGTAACTAAACGTGTCAAATATATCAGTCTGCAATACCTGCATGGCGGCTGCTTCGGCTTCTCGCATTTTATCTGTTGTCGAAATGTCTCCGGACAACGCCGCATTTAAGCTGCGAAATGCGGCAATCTCCCGGTCCAGCTTGGCTGCGGTATTAGGAAGCTTATAGCCGGTTAGCCGTTCATGCAGGCCCAGCGCCTCATTGAGAGTCTCGTCCACAAGCGCCTTTGCATCATCCCATATAGAGTGAAAAATTTCACTGTCACGGTAATCACCGCTCTCCGGTAGTCGCAGCTGCTCAGCCATACGGCCCGCCCATTCAAAATAGTCGGGCATACTGCGCAGACTGTCATACGCTTTTATCATTTCCTCCATAAGGAGCTTATCGTCGCGCTCCTTGCTGTAACGGTCCAGAAAATCGCGGAAAGAGCACCCTTCAATGAAGTCATCCTTCTCAAATCCACGCTCAAACACCTCCTCAATCGCTTCCTTCCTCATTATCTCCGCCTTGAGATTATCACAGATCCGAAAGTCAGGCTCGAGGTCGGTCAGGTAGAAGAATTCCTTGATGATGCGATTGCAGAAGCTGTGCACGGTTGAAATGTACGACCTGTACATCCTGCCGAGCTGCCGCCTGAGCCTGGCAGCGCGTTCAGGGTCAGTATCCTTGCATGCTTTGACTTCCTTGTTGATAGCCCTGATGAGCTTGAGCCTCATCTCGGATGCTGCCGCGTTGGTAAAAGTCACGACAAGCATGCGGTCAACGTCCGCCTTGCCCTGCACTATTATGTTGATGATGCGCTCGACAAGCACCGCCGTCTTGCCGGAGCCGGCGGCTGCCGATACAAGGATACTTTTGTCTATCGTATCTATAGCCTTCTGCTGATCCGGTGTAAATCTGACGTTTGCCATGGTAAATTCTCCTTACCCAATGATGATAATATTATATTTTTATTCAGCGGCAGGTTCAAGCGGGGAATCCTTCGCAGGCACTTAATCACGCATACTCGAAGTCCTGGAAAAGCCTGCCCCTCTTGTGTATACTTATGTGTGTATAGCAATCCGGTAAATAGTCAAGAAAGACTCTAAAGCATATTGCTATGAACAGAATTTAAAATATATTGCTATGAAAAGGTGCACTTACGGCCCAACACAGAGAGCTTAAAAAAACACTTCACACTTTGGAGGTAAGCAATGATTAAGCATAGACCAACAATACTGATGATCCTCGACGGATACGGCATCCGCGAGGAATCGCACGGCAACGCAATTGCTGCCGCTAACAAGCCTAACCTTGACAGGCTTTTCGCCAAATACCCTTTCATCACCCTTGAAGCCAGCGGTGAATACGTCGGACTTCCCGACGGGCAGATTGGCAACTCCGAGGTTGGACACACCAACATAGGTGCCGGAAATGTGGTGCTGCAGGATCTGCCTCGCATCAACAAGTCGATCAGCACCGGCGAATTCTACACCAACAAGGTGCTGCTCGAGGCTATGGAAAATGCAGCTTCCGGCTGCACTCTCCACATAATGGGTCTCTGCTCTGACGGTGGAGTTCACAGCAAGCTCGAGCATCTATATGCAGTCCTCGAGATGGCAAAGCGCTCAAAAGTAAAAAACGTCGTTATCCACTGCTATCTCGACGGACGTGACGTACCGCCTCGCAGTGCGATGACATATCTCGGTGCACTGGAGGATAAATGCAATGAGCTCGGTGTCGGACGAATAGGCATCATCTCAGGCAGATTCTATGCTATGGATAGAGATAAGCGTTGGGAGAGGCTCGAGTCGGCATACGACGCGCTCACTCTCTCCGAAGGTGTACATGCATCCGGCGCAGCCGAGGCCATCCGGCTTTCATACGGCAAGAACGAGTCGGATGAATTTGTGCGCCCGACAGTCGTGGATGCCACCCCTGTCCGGGACGGTGACTCCGTCGTGTTCATTAACTACAGGCCTGACCGTGCACGCGAGATAACCCGGGCACTCGTGGATCCTGATTTTGACGGATTTGACAGAAAGAAGCTCCCACAGAATCTCACATACGTCTGCATGACCGAGTACGACGTGTCTATGCCGAATGTCAAGGTCGCGTTCCCGCCGGAGGTAGTAGAGCCAACGCTGGGAGGCGTAGTATCGGCCACAGGCCTGACACAGCTCCGCATAGCGGAGACCGAAAAGTATGCGCATGTGACATTCTTCTTCAACGGAGGCGTTGAAGCTCCGGTCGCAGGTGAAGACAGGATACTCGTGCCGTCACCTAAGGTCACAACCTACGATCTGCAGCCGGAGATGAGTGCGCCAATCCTGACCGAGAAAGTGCTCGATGCAATCGACTCGGATAAGTATGACCTGATAATCCTGAATTTTGCAAACCCGGACATGGTAGGACACACCGGAGTATTTGACGCTGCAGTCAGTGCTATTGAGACGCTCGACGGACTAGTGCAGCAAATCGCAGAAAGGGTACTGTCCAAGGATGGTCAGATACTGCTCACTGCAGATCACGGAAACGCAGACTACATGCTGGATGACAACGACAATGTGGTGACCAAGCACTCGCTGTCTCCTGTGCCGCTCTGCCATATTGCAAATGAGCCAAGGCCATTCAATGTATCTCACGGCAAGCTGGCGGATATAGCTCCGACGCTGCTGACCCTGATGGGGCTGGATGTGCCTCAGGAGATGAAGGGCGAGGTGCTGGTGTAATAGAGGTTATGCGCGCGCCTTCGCGTTACATGTTTACAGCAACTATTTCTCCAGCTCCTTCCTCAGCTTCCGGAGCTTCCTGGCACAGTGTATCGCCAGCTTATCCTCTGCATCCGAAAATATCTCCTTGTCGCGCGCATCCGATATATCGCAGGTGCTCTTGCAGAAGTAATTCCAACCCATACACGAGCACACATATTCCCAGCCATAGTCCTCGTACATCTGAATATAATCGGCCGCCGCACGTCGGTTATGGTATTCGATCCGGTATACGCTCTCCTCAGGCTCACATGCCTCGAACACGAAGAAGCAAGGCGGCACGACCTTTACCAATCTCCATCCTCTCCTGTGCTGCTGTTCCAGCCACTGTTGCTCTTCAATGTAGTCTGCTATTGTAAAGACTCTTACTTTTGTCGTCCTTTTACCCATGATATTCTCCTCCAAGGCTGTTTAAGTATAATCTCTTGATCCTCTTCAGCTCCAGGCTCAGTATCTCCCGGCCCAGGTCTGTGCTTTCGTAAATCTTGCGCTTACTCTCCTCGTTCACGAATCGTATCAGGCCATCTTTCTCCATCTTAGACAATGTACCGTACATCGTTCCCGGACCTATGCTCACCTCCCCGTCCGTCATGGAATTAACCTCCTGATTAATCCCATACCCATGCTGTGGGCTCTGCAGGCAGTACAATATATAAAACGCCGTCTCTGACATAGGCATGTACACCCTCTTAAGCTTTGAGTCCATGTATTCCTCCTTACATCAAATTTCGATATATCGATCCTCGATGCATATCATATATCGCACTTCGATATATTTGTCAAATAAAAAAGGAACTGCATTTCTGCAGTTCCGACGTTAATAAAATTAATATTAAACTTATCCGCCTCGTCATTTCTTGAACCTCTTCTGAGCATTGGCAATAATTACTATGCCAATCAACAGTCCCGCAAAAATAGAAGTCAAAACCCCCACAACAGATTCCAAATACATGAATCCCCCAGATAACAAGCTCCCCAGACCAATTACATACAAACCCTTTGAAATAAGCTTTGCATACTTAGGCATATCCTTCTCTTTTATATTTCTAACATGATAATCATGTATCAAGTTCGTATGCCCTTTACCGATTTGAAATGCCAGATAAAAAATAACACCGGCAATTATCGTCACAATTAATATACCCGGATACATGCTTCACCCCTACTTGCGTTTCATGATGGTTACTCGAAGAACTTCACCCTCTTGCTTATATCCTCTTTCTCCTTAGGATCCGGCTCAGCCACGATTCCGCCAAACGGCATCTCCGCCACCAGCTTCCAGCTCTCCGGCACGCCGAACATCTCGCACACGAGCTTGTCAATCACCGGGTTATAATGCTGGAGATTAGCTCCAATCCCGAGCTTCCTGAGCGCACTCCAAACGCTGATCTGCAGCATGCCGTTTGCATGATTGGCCCAAGTCGGGAAATTCTCGGCATATAGCGGAAATTTACCCTGCATATTCTCCACGACAGCCTCGTCATAGAAATACAGCACAGTACCGGCCGCCACCTTAAATCCGTCAATCTTATCCCTCGGCACCTTGCCGCCAAAAGTCTCATAAATGCCGTCCCACAGCTCATCCTGCTTGCTGCCGAACGCCACCACAACCCGCGCGCTCTTCATATTGAACGCGTCCGGGACGAGCTCCGTAACCTCTTCGATCAGCTGTTGCACAACATCCTTGCCGACAGGCAGCTGCTTATCCAGCCGGTAATAGCTCCGCCTCAACTTGAGTTCCTTGTAAATATCCATATCTGACTCCTCCAATCGATCATGTCTCGGTTTTCATAGATCAGTTGACACTATCCATCTCTTAATCAGTCTCAAATCCTACGACTTTATTGTACTCGAACTTCCCCTACGAACTGTCTCGATAGTCCTTGATTGATGACAGTCACTGGAAACTTACATTGATTATGCTGCAAGATATCAAAAAAGTTTCATTTGTTTGCAGAAACATATCAACCGATTCTGTACCCACATGCTCGTCCAAAAATACACTTGCTTTCGACCTGGATAACAAAGTTAATACGCAATCTCCGTGACGGCTCCTCTCCTATGATACATCTTCAACGCTTCTGTTCGTTGTTAACTTGAATACATATGTCTACCCATTTTAGAATCTTAATATGTGTCCATGTTTTTATCCTCACGCCTTTTTTTAATTATCCTCCGCAATTACTTAAAAGAAGAACAATGCTCACTTTACGTTTCCTTTAATACCGACTGTCAATATAATTTATTATGAAACTTTAATAATTAACCCTCAAACCCTTTGAAATACAAGGATATTTGCAAGAGAACAAGTTGAATTTACTACCAATTTACTACTTTTGAGGAAAAAGCCTTGATGTGCTGTAAAAACTCTTGCAGATAAAAGTATTTTACACAGATACAAAAGATATATTGTAGAGATCAAAATTAAATAGGAAATCGTAAAAGCGGTGATCTTCTGCTTCTGTAAAGGAAGCATAAGGACACCGCTTTTTTCATGCCCATGTTACGAAGTAGAGGCATATACAGGCTTGAAATACAAGGCTTTTTGAGGGCGATTTTGACAAAGCAAAGGGAATATACCTTTTCTTTCAAAATCGCCCTTTAACTGCGTAACAAATAAAAATGAAAGGAGCAGAGATCATGGCAGTTTTCAGAGTAGAGAAAAACAAGGGCTATACCGTCATGAGCAATCACCACCTGCGAAACAAGGAACTGACCTTAAAGGCAAAGGGCTTGCTTTCTCAAATGCTTTCACTTCCGGAAAACTGGGACTATGTCCTTTCAGTCTTTTCTATCACAGAAAAATTAATGCTCAGTTTTCAAGTATTTTTTTTATACGTTCTTGTTCTTTTCTAGCAACCTGCATTTTACGTTTATTAGCCAATATCATTATCAGTTTGTTAACACGTCGACAACGTGGAACTATTGCATCTATAATTCCTAATAAAATAAATCCTAATAAAATAAATGAACGGTAGTTATTATTACTCTCTTTCCATTGAGTATATATTGATATTATGCCCACAATAAACACAATTGCAAAAAATATCCAAATGATAATTTTTAATATTTTTGCTGTAATCTCCCTGACACGCTCTACTTTTTCATTTGATTCTATTCGTATTTTTCTCGCTCTTTCTTCTAGCTGCTGTTTTAATTTTTTGTTTTCATCGTTCAACTGCGAACTATAATGCTATCGAGATATATCTTCTAAATCTGCAAGTTGTATATTTGAAATATTTTCAGGGTTTGCGTCTATAAGTTCCATTAATTTCTCTTTTTCAGTATATATTAACTGCCTATAAGCTGCTGCACGTTCTTCGGTTACAGTAGGCTCATTTTTAAATTGCTCAATTTTCTTAATGAATTCAGTACGAATTTGTTCTGTAGGTTCTAATGATATGCGTGCGCTTTCAATTAATTTTAATGTTGGAAAATCAGAAAATCTTTTTGGATTTTTTAACCACAAAAGCGATGTTAACTCCAAATCACTTATTAATAGTGGTACTGAACTAGAAGTATTGTTAATAAATTCTTGGGTAGCATAAACCAAGCTATGATTTGTAGTTACAAACAATGCCTTGCATTTTTCTATTTTTTTAAATGTTTTGCCTTGACGTAGTATATGTATTGCAGATATAGATTCAACATCATTACTTATTGCCATATCATTTTTATAAAATACTTTTTTAGATAGATGTTCTTTTAGCTCAGTTTCCCCTATAGCCTTTTGGAAATCACTTTCAACAATAGTGCCAGAGCCATCACTACTTAGAGTGGGAGTATCAACTATTTCTATAGATCTTTCTTTGAAATAGTCTTCTAAATTACGCAATACCCGTTCTACATCACTTGCTGAATATCTAAGTTTATCAAAATATTCTGTTGTTTGTCCGTGTCTGTTTGATGAGTTTAAGATGTTATATTTATATGCTTCAATAATTTTATAAACTTCGTCATAATTATGCCTAAAACATTTGATAGATATATTATTATTAAATAATATCTTAACTAATTGGGAGGCAACGGTATTTTGTTCATCGCTTTTGAACGCAAATATGCACAATAAAAGTGTTGTATCAACATAAACACATACATCTTTAAATTTTTCATTATATGTTACATCTACATATCCATATATTACACGAGAAAGCAATAATCCTTTAACAATATTTTCAATATAAGAAAATACAACTGTTTTTTTATGGTATTCGGCAATAATAAATTGTGCTATATGATAATATATTGTATTTTCACGAGCTGAAATTTCCTGAAGTTTTTCAATCTTTTCATATACAAAATATCCTTTAGTTTCAAGAAATTCTATAAAGTGATTTTTAATTTCTTTCTCGCTAAAATCTTTTTTTAAAAAGCGTTCTTTTTGCTGATTTAAATATTCTGTCAATGCTTTGATAACTTCATCAGTATTTTTTTGAGCCTGCTGTAACTGTAAGTCGATAGTACTACATTTTTCGCTTAAATCTATTTTTAAAAAAAATCCTAGATTTTTGCGTTCAAGAATATTTCTTTTTGATAGTCTCCTAAATGCTTTCTGTAGCACAGAATGGGGCATATCATAAAATCCCAAATTAGTAGAAAGGTATGTAGCAATAGAGGTAATATCAACACGATTACCTACAGAAAAATTTTTCCCTATCGAATATATAACAAAAGGTAGTATTAATTCTAAATTATCCTTTTTTTCTTGCTCCCATATTGCCGCCAACATTGCGGTACTTGTTAATGCATTTTGATTATCCATATAAACATCCTTTCGTGATAATTATAACATGCTATATGCTAAATTTTAAAAACTAAGTATATGTATGAAATAGGTATATAGTTTAAATTGTGTTTCGCTATCTGATTGATGTTGACTCCGATTTTTTGAAGCTCTTCCGTCATTTTCTTTATATCGCTGTGATCGACCTGAATGATATATCCGTCTATCGCCATTTTCCGAAGGTACGCTTCCATATTTCTTGTAGGCACCTGTTTCATTTTTTCTTCAATCAAGCTGCGTTCTTCTTCCGTCACACGAAATTTAATCTGCACATTTCTTTTTCTGTTATTCATAGGTGAATTTCCTTTCCATTTTCATAGAGGGTTTGGGACACTTCCCAAGGGTCTGCCCCAACAGGCTTTAGCCTGCAAGGGTACAAGCAAAATCTCTAACGCTGGAACTGCGGAAAATAGAGATTTTTTACGGAAAGGGTACCCCTTTCCTATGCTTGCTATTCCACTTATCCCTTAATCTCTACAACAACGGAAATTCACTTTTTGCCAAAGATTGCAAAGAAAAACGCTGCAATTTATATAACAGCAACGTTTATTTTGTAAGATCTGTTCAATTAGTATTTGAAACATTAGATGTCTGTTTCTTCGTCTTTTTATCTCTTTTGTTTAGGCGATATCTACCCATTATCATTGGTTACTCATATCATAAAATAACCTAATCACTTATTTATTATCATCTGCATTTTTTCCCTGTATTCGGTAGGCTTCATTCCTGTATGCTGTCTAAACATATCAGACAGACTGCTTATATGTTTATAACCGACCATTTCGGCAATTTGAGATACCGGAAGTACTGTATCTCTAAGGAGATGTTCAGCATGTGTAATACGACGTGTAACAATATATTGCTGAATGCTCATCCGATATACATCCTTGAATATATATTTCAGCTTAGCTTGGCTCATGCATGCAATTTGTGCAAGAAAATCGATCCTGATATCCGCGGCATAATGGTCGTTAATATAATTAGCCACAGATACAACGGCATCCAAATCATCATCGGGTATTAAAAATCTATGTCTAATATGTTCTTTATTCCGTTTTTTTGCTTTTTCAAGAATTATGGAAAGCGCTTCATTCACTTTGCTTTCATAAAACAACTTTGCAGATATACCGTCACCCATATAGCTTTTAATTTGGTTGAAAACCGTGACCAGTTCAGGAAAATCGGGATAGCCGTCTATCTGTGCGAATGCTTCTGAAGGATTTTCATAAAGGTCCGGGTATTGTTCGCTTAAATATTTCTTATAGTATTCCGGCATAAAGGTAATGCTTACACTGTCTATAGGAATTTTTTTGTGAAGTATCATACGATATTC
This sequence comes from Mogibacterium sp. CM50, assembly GCF_000293155.1. Taxonomy (NCBI): domain Bacteria; kingdom Bacillati; phylum Bacillota; class Clostridia; order Peptostreptococcales; family Anaerovoracaceae; genus Mogibacterium; species Mogibacterium sp. CM50. The sequence continues at coordinate 117,804 of NZ_ALNL01000043.1, forward strand.
ACTCTTTTTCCCTACATATGCCTGGATTGCTCCGGATGTCAAACGGCGGTATGGTGTCAGTATTTCGCCGGAAACAGAGTAAAAATAACCGACGCAAATATATTCCGGCTGTTCAAAAGCGCAACAGGTATCTTCGTAGTGAATCTGATTCATAATGGTGATAGTCACGTATGGGTTACATTGATATACCCAGCAGTGTCCCTTTCCAAGCTCAGGATTCATTTTATAAAATTTGCCGTTCGGATTAAACCCGGGCACGGGTTCACACGGAATAACGCCTCTGTCCGCAAAAATATCCTTGTACATTTTTTCTAATTGCCCGCTCATAAAGTTATATTTTCTCCATTCGATAAATAGTTTATGCTAATAGCTAATTATTGTCATCTTTCATTGACGCTAAAGATATGAATAAGTAATATAAAAAATAGGTTAGATTCGACTAACTTAATTATATATTAGGCAAAATAAGTTTGCAAGATTTTTGCGTGAGGAGGTAAAAATGAAAATCGAAGAATATCTTTCCGCTATGAAAAAAAGATGCTCCCGCAGAAAGTATACAAATAAACCTATTGATTCCAAGTATGTGAAACAGCTTGAAGATATCATTGCTTTGTTCAACAAAGAATCCGGACTTAATATAAAATTAGTCATTGGAAGCGGAGCGGAACTTTTTAACGGATTCCGAAAAAGCTATGGTTTATTTGTAGGTGTTCAGAACTACATTGCTATGATTGGCAACAAAGATCTTCCTGACCGTATGGAGAAAGTGGGTCGTTATGGTGAAAAAATAATTCTTGAAGCGACCGCAATGGGATTATCTAGTTGTTGGGTAGGAACCAGTTATGACAAAAAAGCAGCGACGACATTGTGTAGAGTGAACGACACATTAGACTGTGTGATAGCAATCGGATATTCAGATGAAAAACATTCACTTAAAGAACGAATGATGGAATATGGTATGAACAGGCAGAGTAAAGCTAAGGAAGCTTTAATAGAAACAGAAGCGCCTTTGCCGGAGTGGTTTAACCATGGTATGGATGCCGTTTATCTTGCCCCTACTGCAAGAAATTTACGCCCCTTTGTATTCAAATATAAAGATGGACAGGTAACTGCTTCCATTACAGTACCGACAGAAACTGCGATGATTGATCTTGGAATTGCTAAATTACATTTTGAATTAGGAGCAGGGGGTGGAAGCTGGGAGTATGGAAACGGCAGTCATTATTGTTTTGATGATAAACGGAAGGAAAGTGATAAGCAATGAAAGTCGTTTTTATTGTATTTAGTCCATCAGGACATACACTTATTGCGGCACAAAAATTCATGCATTTGCTTGAAAATAATGGAATTTCCTGTCATATGATCAATATCACAAAAACCGATAAGTATATTCAGGACTTCATAATTACAAAAACACTGGTTAATGATCTTGGAGAACATCATTTGTTAATTCCCTGTGCTCCGGTATATGCCGGACATTGTGAGCAAAATATGCTCAGGACAATACGGGCACTTCCTCGGGAAAAGGAAAAACAGATTCCTGCGATTCCACTTGTGACCTATGGGGGAGTGCACAGCAGTGTTGCACTGGAAGAAATGGGTAAAGCGCTTAATGGCAGAGGATATATTCCGATTATGGGCATTAAGATTGCTGCAGAGCATACTTTGACAGCAACTTTCAAAAAACGGATCAATCCAAATCTGCCGGGAAAAGTTGAGGATCAAATCCTTGCAGAAGCGGCAAAAATAACAGAAAAGGTTGTAAATGACAAGATAGCTGTGGTCAATGTAAGAAAGAAATTTGCATATGCACCGTTTATGAAACGCATTATGTTTCGCATTTTCAGCCAAGAAAAAATTCATGGAAAATATAAGAAAGTTACAATCAATACAGAAAAATGCATTGGTTGTAAACGATGTGTTGCAGCTTGTCCTGTCAATATGTTTGCATATATTGATAACACCATACAAATGGTTCGTGAACCTAAGCATTGTATTTTATGTGCCGAGTGTTATCATCAATGTCCTGTAAAAGCCGTTATACATCCATATATTGAAGTTGCACGAAAGAGACTTTCGAATGGTTTTGCAGAGCTTGAAAACCCACAATCTGAAATTTATCGATAAAACTGATATTCACTAAACATAAAATGGAAAAATTATGCCATAAGCAATTATAAATTAAAGAAAGGATAAATTACTATGATTAACAAAGCAAATATTTATGAACAACTTACAGCACTACCGTATCTCACCGCTTATCAGCAACTGATACAGGGTGCCATCGAATTAGATGTCTTTTCTAATTTAGAAAAGCCTATTACCACAAAAGAGCTATCTAAAAAAATGAACTGGAATGAAGGCAACACCTTCAATCTTTTGAAAGGTTTGTACAGTCTTGGTTATCTTGAGCGAAAAGGAGATACATTTTGTAATATGCCGGAAACTTCAAAATATCTTGTTAAGGGGAAGCCTGCATATATGGGAAGTATGTTAGCATTTTTCTGCAATAATCAAGGAATGAGCCTTGGAAACGTAGCACAGCAAGTGAAAGAAGGTCCTAAACCGCAGGAACAGACACAGCAGTCTATGGATTTTGCATCTTATGGCGATGCGATGCGTGATGCTCAATCAGGGATACGTCAATATGAACTGTTAGAAATTCTTCGATTCCTTCCTGAGTATAAATCTATTCACAAAATATTGGATTTGGGCTGCGGTGCAGGTTGTCTTGGAATTGCAGTTATACAGGACGTAAGCAATCGTACGGGCGTTCTTTTTGACAGACCGGATATGCAGCCACTTATCGAAGAAAGTGTGGCGCTTTCCGATATGCAAGACAGCGTTTCAGTCAAAACCGGAGACTTTATAAACGATGATATTGGCAGCGGATATGATCTAATCATCTGCTCATCCATTATGTTATTCGCCATTGCAGGCGGTGCAAATTTCTTTGCAAAGTTAAAAAAAGCATTAAATCCCGGTGGTGTAGTTGTATGCTTAAATGAAGGAATTGAACCGGATTATTCCGGACCATGGGACATGATTTTAGGCTATATGGCATTTAATTTACAAGGAATGCCTATGGGTGTAATAAAAGGTCAGATTGCTGATGCAGCAAAAGCCGGAGGGTTTCATTCTGTAGAAAATCACAGCGTGCTTCTCAGTACCGGAATGCATGATATCAATATTTTGAGAATTGAATAAAAGATTGAATTTGTGATTTTTATGAAGAGTTTTTTAAGAAGCAAGAGCAAGCCGCCGGTTTCATTTTATGAATGAAAAAGCGGAAGTTCAAATTAGGTCATAGCTTACGAAAAGCGGCGGTATCAAAGGAGGTATCGTCGTGTTCATTCTTCGTTATCTTAAAATCTTGTTAAAAGGGATATACTCTATTTCCGGGTTTCCGTGTCTTTACGGATGACCACTTAAATCATATCCATATCTTTTCATGTCCAATCCCGGCTGCCCTGTGCAGTCGGGATTTTTTGTGCCTGCAAAAACTTTTTTCTAAAAATATTCGCTTTTCTTTGGCAGTTTTCAACTCTCCGTTGTTGAGGGTTTACGAAAGGGGAAATTCTACCCGCTTTCGCGGCTGCGAAAGGAGGTGAATACCATGAATGAACCTGAAAGAACCGAATGGCAAATACGCTGTGCATTTAACGGATTCTGCAAGCGGACATTGAAGAATGAAAGTATCAATGCCCATAAGGATATTAGGAAGCGGCAGGCACACGAAATTAGTTTTTCCGACCTGACCCCGAAAGAGGAAAACCAGCTTTATACCTGTGAAGATTTCTTTGCAGAAGATAAAGAAGAACAAACCTTTTTCGCAGGCGGAAAGGAATTGAGTGCAAATCTTATCGCTGACGCAATCCACAGCTTGCCGGAAGAAAAAAGAAGAGCCGTTCTACTCTACTACTTCTTTGATATGAGCGATGCGGAAATAGCAGCGCTTTATCAGATTCCAAGAAGCACGGTGCAGTATCGGAGAACCAGCTCATTTGAGCTGCTAAAACGCTATTTGGAGGAACACGCTTATGACTACCCAGACTGGTAAAACAACCGACGATGAACGCGGCTTGTTGCCTTATCCGGTAATCATAGCCGCAACCAAGGGAGAGCCGCAGGCAATGAATATTGTCTGCCAGCATTACGCAGGCTATATCGCACACCTTTCTATGAGAAAACTCCGTGATGAACGGGGAAACACCTATTACGGCATAGACGAGGATATACGAGATCGCCTTCGTTCAAAGCTGATGCAGGCTGTCCTGATGTTCAAGATTTAATAATGTAGCTGTCTGCGTTCCCCTTTCCGCAGATAAGACAGATTTTCTTACACCTGTTCTTTGACAAATATACCCGCAAGATAACGGCGGCGTATCATAGGGCAAACCGGACACTTTCCTTTTGTGCCTTAGCTGTGCGGAGAATACGCCATGACACTTTCCTAACCGGAAGCCGAGCGAGAAACATTTTGCCGTAAAGCAAGCGTAGCACCTTGCAAGCCATGACGGCACAAAATACATAATGATACTCCCTTACAGCCACAGTCCGAGCGTTAAAAGCGTCGCAGGCAATGGGTAGGGCTGGATGAGATCCATGCAGGGGTGAAATTCCCGTGAGG